>NZ_JAIJZP010000002.1:0-338592 GCF_019754175.1 Streptococcus sp. 2018162
TGAAAGCACATCTGCACTTGCATTGGTAGGTTTAGCTTTGTTGGGTACAGTTGCAGTGGCGTCACGTCGTCGCAAAGAAAAATAATAGGCTTTAGTTAGTAGCCCAAAGAGAAAAATCAGAAGTTCAAAGCGGACTTCTGATTTTTTTTGATGAAAATTGGTGAAGGAAGCATAACAAAAAAGAAGGGGGTTACCCTTCAAAATACAAAAGTTCTTTTGGTGTTTTTGTAAAGACTTCAAAGCCATTTTTGGTAACGTAACCACAATCCTCGATACGAACACCAACTTTTCCAGGGATGTAAATACCAGGCTCGACAGAGAAACACATACCTTCTTCGATGACCAAATCATTGCCTTCCATAATCGATGGGAATTCATGGACACTCATTCCCAAACCGTGACCGAGTCGGTGGTTGAAGTACTCGCCATAACCTGCTTTTTCAATCACAGAGCGAGCGGCATAGTCAATCTCACCAGCAGTCACACCAGGCTTAATCATATTGACAGCGGCCATGTGAGCCTCCAGAGTCAAGTTGTAAATATCTTTTTTAAACTGATCAGGTTTACCGACAGCGACAGTCCGTGTCATATCAGACGTATAGCCCAAAGCTTCCACGCCTAGGTCGAACAATAGCAGAGCGTTATTCTCGATTTTGTTTGTTGAGGGAATACCGTGTGGATTTGCGGCATTGTCGCCTGTTAAGACCATGGTCTCAAAGCTCATTTTTGAGATGCCTTGTTTCTTCATTTCAAATTCAATCTGAGCAATAATATCCGTCTCGGTTACGTTGAGTGAGATATTGTTAAACCCAACCTGCATAGCCTTATCCGCAAACTCTCCAGCAACCAGCATTTTTTCAATTTCATCACGAGATTTGATCAATTTCATAGTATTAATCAGAGGTGTAATGTCTGAAAATGGTTGGCTAAAGATAGACTGAAGACCATGGTAGCGGGTTAAATTCAAATTATCAAATTCTGCACCGATTGCTGAGAAAGATTTTTGTGGCAATTTGCTCTTGATAATCTGCCATGGATTTTCTGAGTCCATATAGCCGGCTACAGGAAAGTCAACAGTCGCAACCGCACGTTCTACATCCAAGGCAGGGAGAAAGAGTAGTGAGTCGTGGTCAGGCATAACAAAGAGCATCATGTGGCGCTCATGAGGATCGCTATGATAGCCAGTCAGATAATAGATGCTAACAGGATCAGAGAAGATGGCCAGGTCCATTTTGTTGGCTTCTAAGTAGGATTTAACATGATGTAATTTTGACATAGTGGAGACCTTTCTAGCATGTAGTGGTAAAAAAAAGTGAAAGTTTCGTTTATTATATAGACTATTGTTCCAAAAAATGAAAAAAATTGCAAGTATTATCAAAAAAATGGTGTTTTTCTCTTGAAAGTGGTTTCAAAAAGTGATACACTATACTTGAGTGAAAGCGTAATTTTCATAGAACTAGAACTATTGAAAGGGAGTACATAACGTATGTTAAACACTGACGATACGGTAACGATTTATGACGTTGCCCGCGAAGCAGGTGTATCCATGGCGACAGTATCGCGCGTGGTAAATGGGAATAAAAACGTAAAGGAAAATACTCGTAAAAAAGTATTAGAAGTCATCGACCGTTTGGATTATCGTCCAAATGCTGTTGCACGTGGATTGGCCAGCAAGAAGACTACCACTGTGGGGGTTGTGATTCCAAACATTGCTAATGCTTATTTTGCAACCTTGGCCAAAGGTATCGATGATATTGCCGATATGTACAAATACAATATCGTCCTAGCAAACAGTGATGAAAATGATGAGAAAGAAATCAATGTGGTAAATACCCTGTTCTCAAAACAGGTGGACGGAATCATTTTCATGGGTTATCATTTGACAGACAAGATTCGTGCGGAGTTTTCACGCTCACGTACACCGATTGTTTTAGCTGGTACCGTGGATTTGGAGCACCAATTACCTAGTGTCAATATTGACTATGCTGCCGCTAGTGTTGATGCAGTCAATCTGTTAGCTAAGAACAACAAGAAAATTGCCTTTGTATCAGGGCCGCTTGTAGATGACATCAATGGTAAAGTTCGTTTTGCAGGCTACAAACAAGGCTTGAAGGACAACGGAATCGAGTTTAACGAAGGATTGGTTTTTGAATCCAAGTATAAATACGAGGAAGGCTACGCTCTAGCAGAACGTATTTTGAATGCCGGAGCAACTGCAGCTTATGTTGCAGAAGATGAGATTGCTGCTGGTCTATTGAATGGTGTCAGTGATATGGGCATCAAGGTTCCAGAAGACTTTGAAATCATTACAAGCGATGATTCCCTAGTGACCAAGTTTACCCGTCCAAACCTGACCTCTATCAATCAGCCGCTATACGATATTGGTGCAATTGCTATGCGCATGCTCACCAAAATCATGCACAAGGAAGAGTTGGAAAACCGTGAGGTAGTTCTTAACCACGGAATCAAAGTACGGAAATCAACTAAGTGATAAATGAAAATAGCACTTCATCTATTGTGAGTGCTATTTTTATAAACTAAGGAATACTCTAATCTATATAAAAATAAAAGAGCAGTCACAGTTAACGTGATTGCTCTCTCTTTTTACCAAGCAAGTGATTAAACGAGTTGTATATTACCTGGGGGAGGATTTACAACATATTTTTGAAAAATTGGTCGTATATTTTTGGGGGAAAATAGTTTGCTAAATGCAACTATAAATATATAAGACCAATCAAATCTAGCATATACTAAAAAGTGAATGGCTAGGTTGATATTCAAATTATTCCGATCACACTTGCTTTATAATAATATCAAAAAAATCTACAAAAAAACCGTGTTTAATGTATTTTTTTTCTGTTTTTTGAAAAAATATCAACATATTTCAACATAAACTCTGTTGATATTGCACGGGAAATAGACTATGTTTGATTGATAAAAATATTTTTGAACAGATTAGTTGAATTTTTTGGGGATTATATATATAATATCTTTGCTAAAATGAATATATTTTGCATTTGGAATCACAGAGATCAAGACTACTTACTTTTGTAGCAAATTCATCTGATGAGACCTTCGTTTTTACCAAGCAATTGTGATATTTTATAGAGGCTGTTCGGGGGGACAGTTAGATTGTTTGAATGACAGCTCAATGATTGGAACATGTTTGAAAGTAGAAGACTTGTTTTTTCATTAGTTTTCTTACAATGTTTTAATTTTTGAGCAAGATATTTTATTGATTCCACTAGTCACCTTGACATGCTCGTTAATCTATTTTTAACGAAAACAAGCTGTATGAACAAAAAGTTGGACGACACGAACTTTTATTTCGTAAGCTTAGTGATATGAGGTGGAATTTTTACATTATTTACCTCTGTACAGTTTTGAGTTCTTGCAGAGGCTTTATTTTGTTTTCGATAAAAATGGATAGCGAGTAGGCTTGCGAACGAACGTTTGCGGGCGTGTAATCATTTTCGCTAAGAATTAGGAGTTTTGCCATTGCAGGCTACCTAATTGTTAGAATTGCTAGATTGTTTTATAAAAATGGAAGGAGAGCACATGGCAAAAATTTTAGTATTAGAAGATGATTTAGTTATTAATCAGGTAGTCTGCGAATTTTTAAGAGATAGTGGTCACGATGTTTTACCTCTATTTGACGGTGGACAGGCATTAGAAGAAATCCAGAAAATGGAATTTGATCTGCTTATTTTGGATATTATGGTGCCGACGATGACAGGATTGGAGTTATTGACAGCAGTTCGGAAAATTTCATCTGTTCCAGTATTGGTTTTGACTGCTTTAAGTGATGAGTATACTCAATTAATTAGCTTTAATCAGGATATAAGTGATTTTGTGACAAAGCCGTTTTCACCTCTTGTTTTAATGAAGAGAATTGAAAATATTTTAAAAGTAAAACATGTGGATGAGACTATACGAATAGGTGACATCCTTATTGATCAACAGGCTGGCTATGTTCATGTAGGGGAGCAGGAAGTACAGTTAACGAAGAAAGAGTATGAGGTCTTCCTCTACTTGGCAAAAAGAAAAGGTAATATTGTGAGTCGAGATAATCTAATGATGGGAATTTGGGGGTATACAGAATTGGATAGTCGTGTGTTAGATAATCATATTAAAAATATTCGTAAAAAGTTGCCTAGCTTACACTTAAAAACGGTAGTTGGTCGTGGTTACCAAATTGAAGAGGGTTAGATGAAACTTGCCCGTAGACAATTTATTATCGTTACATCTCTAATTTCAGTTACATCCCTCATTCTCGTTGCCCTACTTTATTTTGCTATGCCGATTTATTATAATCAGCAGAGACGTCAAGAATTACGAGATAATTTTAATACTGTTATGGTTAATTTGGACGGTCAATCGAACGAAGATATTCTGACCAATATTGAAAAGTATGATTTGAATCGTCCAGATTTATTGTATAGTCTTTTTGATAGTAATGGTGAGCGACTCTGGCCAAGAGAAGAATTGATAACTGATGATCAGGGGAGACATCCTAATTATAAAAATCTTAGCTCCTACGATGAAGTAGGGTCATGGTCGACAACGCTTGTTTCCAAAGAGAATACAGCTTATATTTTGATGGCAGAATATGGCTTTACTAGCCTTTCGCAAGTCAGTCAATCACTCTTGACCCTCTATCCTTTCGTGATGATCTTGATTGTTATTCTGGCACTGATTGTGGGAGCAATTTATAGTAAATTGTCTACTCGACGAATTGCTTTGATTTCAGAGACTGCACGTAAGATGCAAAGTTTAGAAAGCGGGATTGAATGTCAGGTAGTTGGTCAGGATGAAATTTCTGTTTTGGCTCAGGATGTGAATCGTCTCTATTCTAAACTGCTAATGAGTATTGAAGAGTTGAGAATAGAGACGAAACAGGCACAGAATAGAGAACGTGAAAAATCAGAATTTCTTCGGATGACTTCTCATGAACTAAAGACTCCGATTGCCAGTATGATGGGGCTTGTAGAGGGAATGATTTATAATGTAGGAGAATTTAAAAATCATGACCTTTATTTGAAAAAATGTCGTACAATTTTACAAAATCAATCAGAGTTGGTACATTCCATCTTGGATGCAACTAATATGGAAATTTCTACTCGAAATCCGGAAGAGATTTTCCAACTAGATGAAGTACTTCAGGAATCAATGGCGAGTTACAATGCATTAGCGATTGTTAACCAGTATCAATTCTCAACTATATTGTCTCCGACATCTATAAAAGGTGATCGTGTCTTGTTGATGAAGGCTTTAAAAAATATTATTGATAATGCTTTCCGATACAGTCGTTCAGGAGGAAAGATTAGTCTGATTTGCAAACAAGGGACGTTTATTGTGGATAATGAAGTGGCCCATATTTTACCTGAAGATGAGATAGAAAAGTTGTTCCTTCCTTTCTATAGACCGGATTATAGTCGTGCTAAGCAAGATGGGGGGACTGGGATTGGTTTGTATTTAGTGAAGCAAGTTTTGGATAAGCATGGTTTTAATTATAGTTTCACAGTGGTTGACGATAGTACTATGCGTTTTCGCATCGACTTTGACTTATAAAATTTATCGCCCATGTTGTATTAAGTAAATAGTAGAGAGAATACAAGTATTCTCTCTCTTTTTTATGCTCAAGTAATAGGGGGGATGGGAATGTGGGAAGGAAGAAATTCCTTTTTTTGCTTGTTATTATGTGTTAGTATCAACACGAATAGGGGAAGCTTATTTGATTTCCAATGGCCGTATTGCGAGTCAAAATTAAAAAATGTTATCAGGGAAAAGATATGATTTGTAAGAGATTTTCTCTTATTAGATGATACCTTTTGCCAGTATTTCATGACTACCAATAAACATGTATAGATTTTCAGTACAAAAAAAACAGAGTAAAAACAGATATTTTTGCATATATTTCCTTTCTAAAATAAAATCACAATGTTAAACTAATAATAGGCCAAAAAACAATATAATAAAAGGAGGTATTTCTATGGGAACAGGTGAAGATGGAGGACGAACTGTTGAACTAATCAGCGAGACAAAGGTGCGCCTTCATAAGGTAAAAAAGAAGTGGCTACGTAGAGTAACACGTCTTGTTCGCAAAAGAAAATTGGCAAGAGATTTGGATGATGTAAGAATTTCAAGTCCATCAATGGTCAAGGGGATCGTATCTATAGGGGCGTTATTGAGCGGTGTAGCGATAGAGCAAGTTGTGACTGAGGATGTCGTATATGCTTCAGAGTATACAGAAGAAACAGCGCTGGCAATGACTGATGAAGTCACAATGAATACGGTTGCATCGGAGAATGCTGAGCCCGCATCTATTGATGGTGAGCATAGTGTTTCAGAAAGTACAGAACCTGTTATAGAAGAGGTAGTGGAGGAGACTGTTGAAGAATCAATATCGGAGGAGGAAACTGTTCCTCTTGCAAGGGATAATAGTCGACTAGAGGCTATAATAGCTTCGATGAAAGCAGCGCTTACGGAATTGGTTGACCCCGGTGAACAGGCAGATTCTCAGGCTTATAAAGATTACCTGGAGGCACGAACTCGCTTAGAAGAAAAGTTAAAACTGGCTGAACAACTATTACAAGATAAGAGTCGGACACAAGAGGAATTAGATAAAGCAGCCTTGGAGTATGGTCAGGATGCAATCAATTTGACACGTTTGGCTGAAGAGTTTCGGACTTATTCGGCAAGTGTCGGTAGTGGTTTTAGAAGGTTGACCAATCAAGAAGTCATCACTTCAGGAACTGTTTCATTATCGATTCCCTCGACGGTTGAACCAATGGGCTTATCAGGGGGACAACTTCGTGCCACGATTCAATTTTCTGTCAATGATTTAGCTAAAGCTGGAGATCAATTCACAGTAACGTTATCCCAAAGTTTGAATCTATCAGGTAGCGGGGTACCGGCAGACGTAAAAATTCCTGATATTGTGGTAGATGGAAAAGTTATTGCAACAGGGGTTTGGAATCATGATGCTCGTACAATTACCTATACTCTAAATTCTAATGTTGATGATTTAAAATCTGTTACTGGAAGTATTAATCTTTCGGTATTTGTGGACCAGAAAGTTGTACAGAGTGAAGGAAGCCAGCAGTTTGCTGTCACTTTGAATAATCAATATTCAGATAGCCGTTATGCAAACGTAGTTTATTCAAATCCTGCAACTCGTATAGATGGTGCCTATTCTCTTCGGGCGTATTTGACCAATATTAATTTAACAAACGGAACTTATGACCATGTTATCTATCTAAACGAGAACGGAAGAAACAATAATAATTACAATGAAATTGTGCAGATTGTTTCCAAAGGAGCATCCAGTTTTTCAGCGGCAACAACTACTATTCGTGCCTATAGTGTGCCACAAGGACAGTTTATTGATAGTATGGAGGGGGATTTTTCGAACTATGCAGATGCTTCAAATAGGATAACCTCCAGTTTTGGCACAAATGGTCAATCCTTACGGTTGAATATTGGTGGCTATACAGGTTCACCGTTGTTAATTGTTGTTAGCAGCCGAGTTGATGTTAATTCAACAAAGAATATTTTGACAGAGACAACTTATGCGAACAGTGCGATGAATACTGGAAGTAGATGGACTAATGAAAACTACATGTTTTCTAATGCGGCAATTGCCAGGGGTGAATACAATTCTACCTCCATATCGTTATCCACTTCTGAGTCAATATCTACATCTATTAGTGAGTCTATCTTTGAATCTACCTCAGAGTCCATTTCTACTTCAGAGTCAGAGTCGATTATTCGATCCGCTAGTGAGTCCATCTCCGAGTCGGTTCGTGAGTCCGTATCTGAGTCCGTCTCCGAGTCGGTTCGTGAATCGGTTTCTGAGTCCGTCTCCGAATCAGTTCGAGAGTCCGTATCAGAGTCCATATCCGAATCGGTTCGTGAGTCGGTTTCCGAGTCCGTCTCCGAATCAGTTCGTGAGTCGGTTTCCGAGTCTGTATCCGTCTCCGAGTCGGTTCGTGAGTCGGTTTCCGAGTCCGTCTCCGAATCGGTTCGAGAGTCAGTAAGTGAGTCCGTCTCCGAATCAGTTCGTGAGTCGGTTTCCGAGTCCGTCTCCGTCTCCGAGTCGGTTCGTGAATCGGTTTCTGAGTCTGTCTCCGAATCGGTTCGTGAGTCAGTAAGTGAGTCGGTATCCGAGTCGGTTCGAGAGTCCGTATCTGAGTCCATATCCGAATCAGTTCGTGAATCGGTTTCTGAGTCCATCTCCGAGTCAGTCAGCGAGTCGATTTCAGAATCAGTATCTGAGTCCATCTCCGAGTCAGTCAGCGAGTCGATTTCCGAATCCGTCTCAGAATCCCTTTCCGAGTCAGTTAGCGAGTCAATCTCTGAATCTACATCTGAGTATATCTCCGAGTCAGTCAGCGAGTCGATTTCCGAATCCGTCTCAGAATCTATCTCCGAGTCGGTCAGCGAGTCGATTTCAGAATCAGTTTCTGAGTCCATCTCCGAGTCGGTTCGAGAGTCCGTATCTGAGTCCATATCCGAATCAGTTCGTGAGTCGGTTTCCGAGTCCGTCTCTGAGTCCATCTCCGAGTCAGTCAGCGAATCAATTTCCGAATCCGTCTCAGAATCCATCTCCGAGTCAGTGAGCGAGTCGATTTCCGAATCCGTCTCAGAATCCCTCTCCGAGTCGGTCAGCGAATCTATTTCTGAATCTACATCTGAATCAATTTCCGAATCTGTCTCTGAGTCAATTTCAGAGTCGGTAAGCGAGTCAATTTCCGAATCCGTCTCAGAATCCCTTTCCGAGTCAGTTAGCGAGTCTCTTTCTGAATCCGTCTCTGAGTCAGTAAGCGAATCGATTTCAGAATCCGTCTCTGAGTCCATCTCCGAGTCAGTTAGCGAGTCAATCTCTGAATCTACATCTGAGTCTATCTCCGAGTCAGTCAGCGAATCTATTTCTGAATCTACATCTGAGTCAATTTCAGAGTCGGTTAGCGAGTCAATTTCCGAATCAGTCTCTGAATCTATCTCAGAGTCAGTAAGTGAATCTATTTCCGAATCAGTCTCTGAATCTACCTCTGAGTCAATTTCAGAGTCAGTGAGTGAATCAATTTCCGAATCCGTCTCAGAATCTATCTCAGAGTCAGTGAGCGAATCGATTTCCGAATCCGTCTCAGAATCTATCTCAGAGTCAGTAAGTGAATCCATTTCCGAATCCGTCTCTGAGTCAATTTCCGAGTCAGTCAGCGAGTCGATTTCTGAGTCCGTCTCAGAATCCCTCTCCGAGTCAGTGAGCGAATCAATTTCAGAATCCGTCTCAGAATCCATTTCCGAATCGGTCAGCGAGTCGATTTCTGAATCCACATCTGAATCCCTCTCCGAGTCGGTCAGCGAATCTATTTCTGAATCTACCTCTGAGTCTATCTCTGAATCGGTCAGCGAGTCGATTTCAGAATCTACCTCTGAGTCTATCTCCGAGTCAGTAAGCGAATCTATTTCGGAATCAGTCTCTGAGTCTACCTCCGAATCAGTCAGCGAGTCAATTTCCGAATCAGTCTCAGAATCTATCTCAGAATCAGTAAGCGAATCTATTTCGGAATCAGTCTCTGAGTCTATCTCCGAATCAGTCAGCGAGTCAATTTCCGAATCAGTTTCTGAGTCCATCTCAGAGTCAGTCAGCGAATCGATTTCCGAATCCGTATCAGAATCTATCTCTGAGTCGGTCAGCGAGTCGATTTCCGAATCTACCTCTGAGTCCCTTTCAGAATCAGTCAGCGAGTCTATCTCCGAGTCAGTAAGTGAGTCTCTTTCAGAATCAGTCTCAGAGTCAGTAAGTGAATCAATTTCAGAATCTGTATCTGAATCCATCTCCGAGTCGGTCAGCGAATCCCTTTCAGAATCAGTAAGTGAATCTATCTCTGAATCAGTCAGCGAATCGATTTCAGAATCCGTCTCTGAATCTATCTCTGAATCGGTAAGCGAGTCGATTTCCGAATCGGTATCTGAGTCCCTTTCCGAATCAGTCTCTGAGTCCCTTTCCGAGTCAGTAAGTGAGTCAATTTCGGAATCTACATCTGAATCCATTTCCGAATCAGTCTCTGAGTCAATTTCCGAGTCAGTAAGTGAGTCAATTTCGGAATCTGTATCAGAATCTATCTCCGAGTCAGTTAGCGAATCTATTTCGGAATCTACATCTGAATCGATTTCAGAATCAGTCTCTGAATCTATCTCCGAGTCAGTCAGCGAGTCGATTTCAGAATCAGTCTCTGAATCTATCTCCGAGTCAGTTAGCGAATCTATTTCGGAATCTACATCTGAATCGATTTCAGAATCAGTCTCTGAATCTATCTCCGAGTCAGTCAGCGAGTCGATTTCAGAATCAGTTTCTGAGTCCATCTCCGAGTCAGTCAGCGAGTCAATTTCAGAATCAGTCTCTGAGTCCATCTCCGAGTCAGTCAGCGAGTCGATTTCAGAATCGGTATCTGAGTCCATTTCAGAGTCAGTTAGCGAATCGATTTCAGAATCCGTATCTGAGTCCCTTTCCGAGTCGGTCAGCGAATCGATTTCCGAATCCGTCTCAGAATCTATCTCAGAGTCGGTAAGCGAGTCAATCTCTGAATCAGTTTCTGAGTCCATCTCCGAGTCAGTGAGCGAGTCGATTTCAGAATCCCTTTCCGAATCCGTCTCAGAATCCATCTACGAGTCAGTAAGTGAATCGATTTCCGAATCAGTCTCCGAGTCTATCTCCGAGTCAGTAAGTGAATCAATCTCAGAATCCGTATCTGAATCTATTTCAGAGTCAGTGAGCGAATCTATCTCAGAATCTGTATCTGAGTCCATCTCAGAGTCGGTCAGCGAGTCAATTTCAGAATCCGTATCTGAATCCATCTCAGAGTCAGTATCAGAATCCCTTTCCGAATCCGTCTCAGAATCCATCTCAGAATCAGTCAGCGAATCGATTTCTGAATCTACATCTGAGTCTATCTCCGAGTCAGTTAGCGAATCGATTTCAGAATCTACATCTGAGTCAGTAAGTGAGTCTCTTTCAGAATCTGTCTCAGAATCAATCTCTGAATCGGTCAGCGAGTCCATTTCCGAATCCGTCTCAGAATCCATCTCCGAGTCAGTCAGCGAGTCCATTTCCGAATCCGTCTCAGAATCCATCTCCGAGTCAGAATCAACCCCGCCTCGTCACTCTCAAGCTCCGCGTAGACAAGGTGCATTACCGAATACTGGTGAACAATCATCAGCTTGGGCAGGAATCCTTGGAGCAGGCCTTCTTCTTGGCGGTTTATATAAGCGACGCAGACAGAATAAGGAGGAAGAAGAGGAGTAATTCTCTGAAAAGAAGAAAAATTAGCTAGTTTCGACTGGCTAATTTTTTTTGATAGAATACAGTTTAAAATATGAAAAAATGTAAAAAAGGGCTATAATGGTATTATGAAAGTACTATTGTATTTAGAAGGTAAAACTGTTTTAGAGAAATCAGGAATTGGTCGGGCGCTTCAACACCAGATGGAAGCGCTAGATATGGCAGGCATTCCTTATACAACAGACCTGCTGGGAGATTATGATGTCATTCATATCAATACCTATGGTCCACGCTCCTGGTTATTGCTACATGCAGCCAAACGGAGTGGAAAAAAGGTAATCATGCATGGACATTCCACGAAGGAAGATTTTCAAAATTCCTTTATCGGTTCGAATACCCTAGCTCCTTTTGTAGGGAAATATCTAGCAAGCATGTACCAAAAGGCAGACTTTGTTATCACTCCTTCAGAGTATTCAAAAAAACTCATCCAGTCTTATGGTGTGACAACGCCAATTATAGCCGTTTCGAATGGTATTGATTTAGATAAATATAAGAAGGATGAACGTAAGGAAGCAATCTTTCGAGAGCATTTTAAAATTGAAGAAGGTCAGCCAGTCGTTGTCTGTGCAGGGCTCTACTTCCGACGTAAAGGAATTGAAGACTTTGTCAAGGTAGCCGAAAAGATGCCGCATGTCCGCTTCATTTGGCTCGGTTCAATCAATAAGTGGCTGATTCCGTCATATATTAGAAAAATTGTTGAGGGAGATCATCCAGCGAATGTCGAGTTTCCAGGTTATTTTAAAGGTGCTGTTTTTCAAGGTGCAATGAGCGGAGCGGATGCCTTTTTCTTCCCATCGTATGAGGAAACAGAAGGGATTGTTGTTCTGGAAGCTCTTGCTAGTCATCAGCATGTTGTTCTAAGAGATATTCCAGTTTACGATGGTTGGATTGACGAAAACGTTGCCGAATTGGGACATACAGTGGATGATTTTGTCGATTCTATTCAGAAAATCTTAGACAAGCAGGTTGATAAACGTGAGGCGGGCTACCAGGTTGCGGTTAGTCGCTCGATTGACAATGTTTCCCACCAATTGGTGGATGCCTATCGACAAGTATTGGAGATGTAAATGCGGATTGGATTGTTTACGGATACCTATTTTCCACAGGTTTCAGGAGTCGCGACTTCGATTCGGACTCTTAAGACAGAGTTGGAGAAATTGGGACATACGGTATTTATTTTTACGACGACAGATGAGGATGTGAATCGTTACGAAGATTGGGACATTATCCGAATTCCTAGCGTACCTTTTTTTGCCTTTAAAGATCGTCGAGTGGCATACGCAGGTTTTACAGATGCCTTAAAAATTGCAAGTCGCTATAAACTAGATATTATTCATACTCATACAGAATTTTCTTTGGGGATTTTGGGGAAAATGATTGCCAAGGAACTTGATATTCCGGTGGTACATACTTATCACACCCAGTATGAAGACTACGTACACTATATTGCCAAGGGGAGGATTATTCGTCCCGGGATGGTTAAATATTTAGTACGGGCATTTTTAAAAGATCTGGATGGGGTAATTTGCCCCAGTGAGATTGTTGAAGATCTTTTAATGAGTTACAACGTTCCGATTTCTAAACGAGTAATTCCGACAGGAATTGATTTGGCAAAGTTTGATAGACCAGAAATTGGCAAGGATGAAACAGATGAGTTGCGGGAACAACTAGGAATTGCTAGTGATGAAACGATGTTGTTAAGTCTGTCTAGGATTTCTCACGAGAAGAATATCCAAGCAATCGTTCAGGCAATGCCGAAAATTTTGCTGGAAAATCCCAAGGTGAAGTTGGTCATTGTCGGAGGTGGACCTTATACAGATGATCTTCAGGAAATGATAGCGGAGCTTAGTCTAGATGAACACGTCCAGTTGACGGGAATGATTGCTCCAAGTGATACAGCGCTTTATTATAAAGCTGCGGATTTCTTTATTTCTGCTTCGACCAGTGAAACACAGGGACTAACTTTCTTAGAAAGCTTAGCTTCTGGAACTCCTATTTTGGCACATAGCAATCCCTACTTAAAAAACGTTATAACAGATAAGATGTTTGGGACACTCTTCATTCGAGAACAGGAGTTGGCAGATGCCGTCGTTGAGGCAATTATTGCTACACCACCAATGAATCCGTATGTGCTTGATAAGAAGCTCTATGAGATTTCTTCTACGAATTTTGGGCGCAAGGTTTTTGAATATTATCTAGATTTGAAGATTTCGTATGATTTTAGAAAAGAACATACTAATCAAGATAGTGTAGCAGAAGCTTTGATAAAAGAGGCTATTTACCTACCGCAAAAAGTAGTAGTTAAATCAACAGACACAACAGCAAAAATATTGAAAAAATCAGTCGAACAAGTAAAATCAATCCGGAATTTCTTTGAATAATTTGGAGGTTTCAAATGGAAAAGCTTCGGAAAGAGAGTTGGAAGAATCTGGTTTTGGCAACTCTCATTGTTCTATCCATGTATGCAGGTATTTATCTGATTGCCTTTCATCTGATTAGTGACACCATGCTTTCTAAGGAGCTGGTGGTTGGGAATGTACTGCTCTATACTCCCATTGTGTTATTCCTAACGGGTCTTCTTTATGGATTTTTTTATGGCTTTTCTCCTAGCCTTCTTGCCTTGGTTTTACTGCTTTATCCTGTAACCATCTTTTTCTTTAAGGAATGGATTATTCTCTATCAGATTGTCTACACCTTATGTGCTCTGATTGGAAATGGGATAGGAGCTCTGCTATTTTCTCTAAGAAAGAAAATGAGGAAAAATCCTTGAAAAATCAGAAAATCCTTGTTATAATAGCCTCTAGAGACTTATCAATTCTAGGAAATCTTTGAGAGAGTGTGCGGTGGGTGTAAGTACATAGAGGATAGGATTGACACTACTCGGTATAATTTTATGCAAACATAAAAGGGTGGTTCCCTTATCGCCGATCTGAGGTAGTCAGGCTTTTTGGCGTGACTGCGAATGAAGGTGGAACCACGTTACGACGTCCTTTTGCGAGGGCGTCGTGTTTTCTTTTTTGACAAAATAAGGAGATGAAGTTGACCAGCATTCCACAAGAAACGATTGACCGTTGCCTAGCCGTTCGCAAGGCTTACAGAGAGTTGGAAGTCAAGCACCACGACAAAGAGTGGTCCATTGAGGAGTGAAACAGTCTGGGGATAGACTGTTTCAGCTCAACAACTTAAAATAAAGACTTGTTGACCAATGATATTGGCAGTATGAACCGCCTGATTATGACCAAGCAGGGTCGTTACTATGATGAAACGCCTTATACTTTGGAGCATAAACTGGCTGAAAATATCTGGTGGTTGATCGAATTAGCCGATCGACTGGATATTGACAGTCAAAAAGAAATGGAAACCTGATAACTCAAAAAGAAGAGTTACTGGGGATTAAAAATAAAAAAATAGAAAGGACTAGGGCATCCGTATTTGGTTGAACTGAATACGGGCTACGGACTGGGCCAAAAAGATAAACGAGAACTAGACGCTTGCGTCGTCGTTCTGTTTCCTATTTTGTCTGTGTCCGCTTAACGCCCTTTATATCTTATATTATGATTCATATTACTTTCCCAGATGGTGCTGTTCGTGAGTACCAAGCTGGTGTGACTACTTTTGAAATTGCGGAGAGCATCAGCAAGTCTTTGGCTAAAAAGGCTCTTGCTGGTAAGTTTAATGGTAAATTGATTGACACCGCTCGTGCCATTGAAGAGGACGGCACGCTTGAAATCGTAACGCCTGACCACGAGGATGCCTTGGACATCTTGCGTCACTCAGCAGCTCACTTGTTTGCCCAAGCGGCTCGTCGTCTTTTCCCAGACATTAAGTTGGGGGTTGGTCCAGCTATTCAGGACGGTTTCTACTATGATACGGACAATGCGGCTGGTCAGATTTCAAATGAAGACCTGCCACGCATTCAGGAAGAAATGATGAAGATTGTCAAGGAAAACTTCCCTTCAGAACGCCGTGAGGTGACCAAGGAAGAAGCTCTTGAGATTTTCAAAAACGATCCATACAAGTTGGAATTGATTCAGGAGCATTCTGATGATGAGGGCGGTTTGACCATTTATACCCAGGGTGAATACGTTGACCTCTGCCGTGGCCCACACGTTCCGTCAACAGGCCGTATCCAGATTTTTGAATTGCTCAACGTGGCTGGTGCCTACTGGCGTGGTAAGAGCGAAAATCCGATGATGCAACGTGTTTATGGTACAGCTTGGTTTGACAAGAAAGACCTCAAGGCTTACCTTCAAATGCGTGAGGAAGCCAAAGAACGTGACCACCGTAAACTTGGTAAGGAATTGGACCTCTTCATGATCAGCCAAGAAGTTGGTCAAGGCTTACCATTCTGGTTGCCAAACGGTGCAACTATCCGTCGTACCTTGGAGCGTTACATCACAGACAAGGAATTGGCTTCAGGCTACCAGCACGTATATACGCCACCATTGGCTTCTGTTGAACTCTATAAGACTTCGGGTCACTGGGAGCATTATTCAGAAGACATGTTCCCAACTATGGACATGGGGGACGGTGAGGAGTTTGTTCTACGTCCGATGAACTGTCCGCACCACATTCAAGTTTATAAAAACCATGTGCGTTCTTACCGTGAATTGCCAGTACGTATCGCTGAGCTTGGTATGATGCACCGCTATGAAAAATCTGGTGCTCTTACTGGTTTGCAGCGTGTACGTGAGATGACTCTTAACGACGGTCATATCTTCGTGACACCTGAGCAAATCCAAGAAGAGTTCAAAAAAGCTCTCCAGTTGATTATCGATGTGTACGCAGATTTTAACCTAAACGACTACCGTTTCCGCCTGTCTTATCGTGACCCAGAGGACAAAGAGAAGTACTATGACAACGATGAGATGTGGGAAAATGCCCAGCGTATGCTGAAGGGTGCCATGGATGAAATGGGCGTGGACTACTTTGAAGCAGAGGGTGAGGCAGCCTTCTACGGTCCGAAGTTGGATATTCAGGTTAAGACTGCCCTTGGTAACGAGGAAACTTTGTCAACCATTCAGTTGGACTTCCTATTGCCAGAACGCTTTGGCCTGACCTATATTGGTGCTGACGGTGAGGAGCACCGCCCAGTTATGATTCACCGTGGTGTTATCTCGACTATGGAACGCTTCACTGCCATCTTGATTGAAACCTACAAGGGTGCCTTCCCAACTTGGTTGGCTCCAACCCAAGTGACCATGATTCCGATTTCTGTGGAAGCTCATTTGGATTACGCTTGGAAGGTTGCCAAAGAATTGCAAGACCGTGGTGTTCGCGTACACGTGGATGAACGTAACGAGAAGATGCAGTACAAGATTCGTCAGAGCCAGACCAGCAAGATTCCATACCAACTCATCGTCGGTGACAAGGAAATGGAAGACAATGCAGTCAACGTTCGTCGCTACGGAAGTAAAGCAACGCAAACTCAGTCTGTCGCAGAATTTGTGGACCATATCTTAGCAGATATTGCCCGTAAGTCACGTCCAGCAGAAGCTGAATAAATAAAGTAAGAAGTCCGAAAGGGCTTCTTTTTTGGCAGCAAAAACTCCCGACCAATTGGCTGGGAGGTTAGGTAGTACTCAATGAAAATCAAAATTAGGCTAGGCGACGCAGATGCAGATAGAACTGAAGTTCATCAAATCAAGTCAACAACGGCTGAGTTTGATTTTCGAAGAGTATTATTCAATACTGCTCGCCCAAGACTTCGCCACATAACGTGACAGGCTTGAGATGGCAAAGTTGATGCTAAAGTAAATCAAGGCGACCATGAGATAGAGGGCGAAAACTTGTTCTGCCTCAAAGTAGCGTCCCATGAGGATTTGACTAGAACCAAAGAGTTCTTGCAAGGCGATAACGGAGTAGAGGAAACTAGTGTCCTTGATGACCGTTACAATCTGCGAGATGATGGCTGGCAGCATCTTGCGAATGGCCTGCGGCATGATGATATAGACCATGATTTGTACAGGGGTAAAACCCTGTGATAAACCAGCTTCGGTCTGGCCCGGTCCGATGGCATTGAGACCACCACGGATAATCTCGGCCATGGCTGCCGTGGTAAAAATAGTAAAAGCAGTAATACCAGCAGGCGTTGACTTCATTTGGAAGACCAAGAAGACAGTGAAAATCCACAACAAGTTTGGCACATTACGCACAAATTCAATATAAATCGTTGCAATCCACTTGAAGAGTGGATTTTTTCCATTTCGCATAATGGCCAAAATCATACCAAACAGGACAGACAAGACCACGGAAATACTGGAAATATAGAGAGTGAGTTTCAAGCCGTTCCACAAGAGTTGGAAGGTTGAAGGTTTGAGTAATTCTAAAACATAATTCATCGTTCAACCTCCTTTTAGTGTGAAAATGCAGACTTATTCTTTTCTTCAATACGACGGCCCCAGCTTGCAACAGGGAAGCACATGATGAAGTAAAGGAAAGCAGCACCAGCAAAGGCTGGTATGTAGTTGGCATTCATGGCAGACCAAGATTTTGTCATAAACATAATATCAGCTCCAGAGATAATGGCAACAGTAGCCGTATTCTTAATTAAGTTTACTACTTGGTTGGTCAAAGGTGGAAGAATGGTCGGAATGGCCTGTGGCAATATGATGATTCGCATGGTTTCAGCCTGGGTAAATCCCTGTGAAAGTGCGGCTTCAGTTTGCCCAGTCGGCACAGCCTCAATCCCTGCACGAATGACCTCTGCGATATAGGCACCGTGATAGAGGCCCACGCAGATAACAGCTGTCCAGTAGATGGACGGCATGAGAACATAATTTGAAATCAGTGGAAGTCCATAATAAACAATCATGAACTGAACCAAAAGCGGTGTATTTTGATAGTATTCAACATAGACACGTGCGATGATTTTTAAAACTTTATTTTTACTTGAAGAGAGACTACCAAAGACAATTCCTAAAAACATGGCCATGATAAAGGCCCCGACAGAAATGGCTAAGGTAAAGAGAAAACCTTGGAAAAAGGTTGGAAAATCCTTGAAATAACTGACCCAATTCTCCCAAGCGTAAGGACTAGTTGTTAAAACTGTCATATTGTTTCACCTTTCTATTCGTCAGTTTCTGTGACTGGTTTGAGGCCATTGGCATCATAGATGCTTTGTAGGCTACCATCGGCAGTCCATTTTTCTACGAGACTATTTAAGTAGTCGTTAAGGTCTTTGTTAGATAATTTAGTAACAATTCCATAGTCAGAAGCTGAGAAGCTAAAGTCCATGAGTTCAGATTTTGAGCTGATATACCCAGAAAGGATAGATTGGTCTACAGAAAATGCGTCTGTACGGTGAGCACGTAGCGAGACAGAGAGTTCTGGATAAGAACCAAGTTCAGCAAAGTTTACTGAAATGCCATACTTATCTGCTAATTCAGAGATGAGGGTGCGTGTAATGGAACCCTGAGCTACACCGATTGTCTTTCCATTCAGATCGGTAAAGGTCTTAATTCCACTATCCTTATTGACCAAGAAGCCAACGGCATCTGTGTAGTAAGGAGTTGTGAAATTGTAGAGCAACTTGCGCTCCTCGGTGATGGTAAAAGTTGCGATGACCATATCAACTTGACCGTTATCAAGCAGCGGTCCGCGAGTTTGTGCCGTAACAGGGGTAAATTCAATCTCCACCCCTAACTCGTCTGCAATTTTGCGAGCAATGTCAATCTCCATTCCCTCAAATTCACCAGTATCAGGGTTCTTGTAGCCAAAGTTTGGGACGTCCTGTTTCACTCCGACGCGGAGCACGCCTCTATCGATGATAGCTTGAACTTGATTACTATTGGTAATGGATGCGGGTGTTTCTGTTTGAGCTACTGGTTGTTTTGCGAAAACGAGAAGAATAAGTCCGAAGACCAATAATCTAATTGCAAAGAAAATGTTGATTTTTTTCTTATCCATAGACTTCCTCCTAGAGTTTTACTTTGTCAGATTCGTGGTTGATAATCTTGCTGAGGAATTGTTGGGCACGAGGCTCTGTCGGGTTATCAAAGAAGCCATTCACATCTGTTGTATCAACTAAAACTTCTCCCTCGGCCATGAAGATGATGCGATCAGCTACTTCACGGGCAAAGCCCATTTCGTGTGTTACGACAATCATGTTCATCCCGTCACGTGCCAATTTTTGCATAACTGCAAGTACATCGCCGATAGTTTCTGGGTCCAAGGCAGATGTTGGTTCATCGAAGAGTAGAAGCTCAGGTTTCATAGCTAAGCCGCGAGCGATGGCGACACGTTGTTTTTGGCCTCCGGATAGCATAGCAGGATAGGAATCCTTCCGATCCCAGAGGTTAACAAACTCAAGATACTTTTGAGCGGTTTTTTCAGCCGTAGCTTTATCGATTCCCAAAACCTTAATAGGTGCCAAAGTAACATTTTCTAACACGGTTTTGTGTGGGTAAAGGTTAAAATGCTGGAAAACCATGCCAACTTCTTTGCGAAGTGATACGAGCTCTTTGATAGAAGTAGAGGAAATATCATGTCCGTTGACAATGAGCGTTCCTTCATCAATTGCCTCTAAACCGTTAATCGTGCGAATGAGAGTAGATTTTCCGGATCCGGAAGGTCCAAGGAGAACGACAACCTGTCCAGGTTCGAATTCCAAGTTGATATTGCGTAGGGCGTGGTAGTCGCCATAGTATTTGTTGACATCTTTAAATTCTACTAAAGCCATAAAATTCTCCTTGCATAGTGTTTTTTAGGTATTCCCATCTTAGCATTGCCTATATACAATGTCAAGTAAATTCTGACAATTTAATGTATTTTATGTTATAAAATATGACATAGCTGTGTCAGGTGGTTTTGAAATATGAATTTTTTAGGTAAGTTTGATATAATAGAAGAAATAAAGCAAAGGTAAGATACTAATGAAAAAAATATTAATTGTAGATGATGAAAAACCAATCTCAGATATTATTAAGTTTAATATGACGCGTGAGGGATATGAAGTTGTGACAGCTTTCGATGGACGTGAAGCCTTGGAAGTCTTTGAGGCTGAGTTTCCTGACATTGTCATTTTGGACTTGATGCTGCCAGAATTGGACGGACTAGAGGTCGCTCGAACGATTCGTAAGACCAGCAATGTTCCAATCTTGATGTTATCTGCTAAAGATAGCGAATTTGATAAGGTTATCGGGCTTGAAATCGGGGCGGATGATTATGTGACCAAGCCCTTCTCTAATCGCGAATTGCAGGCGCGTGTTAAGGCTCTTCTTCGTCGTAGTGAATTGGCAGAGACGCAGACAAATATTGAGTCAACAGGGACTCCAGAGTTGGTGATTGGCGATTTGGTCATTCTGCCTGATGCGTTTGTCGCTAAGAAGCATGGCAAAGAGCTGGAGCTGACTCATCGTGAGTTTGAATTGCTCCACCATCTGGCCAAACACTTAGGTCAGGTTATGACTCGAGAACATCTATTGGAAACAGTTTGGGGTTATGATTACTTTGGTGATGTCCGCACGGTGGATGTAACGATTCGTCGTCTGCG
This sequence comes from Streptococcus sp. 2018162, assembly GCF_019754175.1. Lineage (NCBI taxonomy): Bacteria > Bacillati > Bacillota > Bacilli > Lactobacillales > Streptococcaceae > Streptococcus > Streptococcus sp. 2018162. The sequence continues at coordinate 20,841 of NZ_JAIJZP010000002.1, forward strand.
TGAGAAAATTGAAGATACACCAAGTAGACCAGAATACATTCTTACTCGTCGCGGAGTGGGGTATTTTATAAAAGGAAATGATTAATCAATTACGTTATTTAATGACTACGGCAGAATTTTGGTTTGTTGTCATTTTGATTGGCTTTCTAATTGCTCTGACGGTCCTTTTGATTGAAAACTATCGGGATAATAAGCAAATTAAACAACTCAATCAAAAAGTCAATGCCTTAATTGAGGGGAATTATGCAGATGTGTTAGACATGAGGGGAAGTCCTGAAATCACAGACATGGCGAATTCTCTTAATGATTTGTCGGAGGTCATCCGCTTAACTCATGATAATTTAGAACAAGAAAAGACACGTCTGTCTTCCATCCTGTCCTATATGAGTGACGGTGTTATTGCTACAGACCGTATCGGACGGATCATCATGATTAACGATATGGCCCAGAAACAGTTGGGGCTTTCTAGCCAAAAGCAGGAGCAGTATCATCTGCTAGAGGTTTTAGATTTATCAGACCGTTATACATTGAGAGATTTGTTGGCTCAGACACCTGAGATTGTGATTGATCACACCAATGAAAACGAAGAATTTCTGACTTTACGCGCTAATTTTGCCACGATTCGTAGTGAGAGTGGTCTGATTTCTGGCTTGGTTGTCGTCTTGCATGATATGACCGAGCAGGCCAAGGAAGAACGGGAACGTAGGCTGTTTGTGTCAAATGTGAGTCATGAATTGCGTACGCCATTGACTTCCGTCAAATCCTATCTAGAGGCTCTGGATGAGGGAGCGCTGACGGAGTCTGTTGCACCGAGTTTTGTTAAGGTATCCTTAGATGAGACCAACCGCATGATGCGGATGATTACAGACCTCCTAAGTTTATCGCGTATTGATAATCAAGTTGGTCAGATAGATGTCGAACTGATAAACTTTACTGCTTTTGTGACCTTTATTCTTAACCGTTTTGACCAAATGAAAAATGCTGATTCTGATAAGGTCTATACGATTGTTCGTGACTATCAAATCAGTCCTATTTGGGTTGAGATTGATACAGATAAGATGACTCAGGTTTTGGATAATATCTTAAATAATGCCATTAAATATTCGCCAGACGGCGGGACAATTACCTTCAGCATGAAGACCACAGATAGCCAGTTGATTGTATCCGTCTCAGACGAAGGTCTGGGGATTCCGAAAGCAGATTTACCTAGAATTTTTGACCGATTCTATCGCGTGGACAAGGCACGATCTCGTGCCCAAGGCGGTACAGGTCTTGGTTTAGCTATTGCAAAAGAAATCGTAAAACAACATAAGGGATTTATCTGGGCTAAAAGCGAATATGGTCATGGCTCAACGTTTACAATTGTCTTGCCGTACAGCAAGGACATCGCACTAGATGAGTGGGATGATTCAGATGAGGAAGAATAGGAGAATATGATCGGAAAAGGTTTTAATTATAGTATTTTAGCTTCGGGGTCCAGCGGGAATTGTTTTTACCTGGAAACAGATAAAAAGAAAATCTTAGTGGATGCGGGCTTGTCAGGGAAAAAGATTACCAGTCTTTTGGCGGAAATTGACCGAAAGCCTGAGGATATTGATGCTATCCTGGTAACGCATGAACATAGCGATCACATCCATGGTATCGGTGTTTTAGCACGTAAGTATGGGATGGACATTTATGCCAATGAATTGACCTGGCAGGCTATGGAGAGCAAATTGGGCAAGATTGATGTGGCTCAAAAACATATCTTCGAATTGGGTGCTATGAAGACTTTTGGCGACCTAGATATTGAGTCCTTTGGAGTTAGCCATGATGCTGCATGTCCGCAATTTTACCGTTTTATGAAGGATGACAAATCCTTTGTTATGTTGACGGATACAGGCTATGTCAGTGACCGCATGGTTGGAATTGTAGAAAATGCCGATGCTTATTTGATTGAATCGAACCATGATATTGAAATTTTGCGCTCGGGTTCTTATTCATGGAATTTGAAGCAACGGATTCTATCCGATAAGGGCCATCTTTGTAACGAAGATGGAGCTGATGCCATGATTCGCTCGCTTGGAAATCGGACCAAAAAGATTTACCTAGGGCATTTGTCAAAGGAAAACAATATCAAGGAATTGGCTCACATGACCATGGTTAATCAGTTGGCGCAGGCTGATTTAGGAGTTGGAGTAGATTTCCAAGTCTATGACACATCGCCAGATACAGCGACTGCCTTGACCAAGATTTGACAAATTCATTTAACTTGTTTAGAATAAATATATAAAATACGTGAGGTGAAGTTACATGAATAATTAAGCTACTTATTAGTCGTTCTTAAAACTTGTATGAGGTTACATTAACCGATAATATAAGGGATAAGACTGCTCATAAGGGCTTACTATTCGTGTGACTTTTTCCGTAGGGAAAGGTCATGTTTTGCATGGCTTTTTTCTTGTTCATTGAGCAGAATAGGGGCCCTTTTTGTGAAGAAAAGAGGTCTATATGGAAGTAATGAAATGTATTCAATTAGAGAAGGAATTTGCGGGACGAAGTTTGTTTACAATCAAGCAGTTGAGCCTTCAAGCTGGTCAAAAGGTTGGTTTGGTTGGAAATAATGGTGTCGGCAAGTCTACTTTTTTGAAGCTCCTGCTGGGAATGGATGGGGATTATGCAGGACAGATTAAGGTAATAGCAGATTGGGCCTATGTACCCCAGTTACAGGAAATGAGCTCGCTTTCAGGCGGGGAACAAGTTTGGAAGTCTATTCAAGAGGCTTTTGCCCAAAGACCACAGTTGTTAATCATGGATGAACCGACTGCCAATCTGGATCAAGAACATCAAGAAAAGCTGATCAAACAAATCAAACGTTATCGTAGCAGTCTACTGGTTGTCAGTCATGATCGGCATTTTCTCAATCAAGTAGCCAGTCACATTTGGCATTTAGAAGAAGGAAGTATTCAGGTCTATACAGGGAATTACGAGGCGTTTGTAGAAAGTCTCCGGGCTAGGCGAGAAGGACAGCAGGAGGCTTATGAAGCCTATCAGAAAAAAGTCGCTCAACTAAAAAAAGCCCAACAAGAACGTCAGGTCAAGGCTCAGAAGATGGGGAAGAGAAAGAAAGGTGTTTCATCGTCTGAGTGGAAAGTCAGTGCTATGATGGGTTCCTATGATAGTCAAGCCAAGTCAATGGCTAAGTCTGCTAAACAGTTAGATAAAAGGATTGAGAGGTTGGAAAAGGTTAGTCAGCCCAGAAAGGAGGCGTGGGTAAAGATGGAAGCGAAAGGTGCTTTGGATACTGGTCTTCACAGCCTCTTTCGCTTACAGGCTGGTCAGCTCTGGATTAGGGAAAAGTATTTATTTGGTTTCCCTCAGATAGGGATGACGTTTGGGGAGAAGTTAGCCTTAGTGGGGGCGAATGGTTCTGGAAAGACTAGTTTTGTCCAAAAATTATTAAGGAAAGAATTAGCAGGCTATTATAATCCTAAGTTAAAAATTGCTTATTTTGCACAGGATTTGATAAACCTTGATGAAGAAAAGACTGCTTTGGAAAATATTAGTTGTACCTCTCTTCAAGATAGGATGACGATTCTCAATTTATTAGGTATGTTAGGACTTTCTTACGATAAGGCTCAGCAGAAGGTAGCAAATCTGTCTGGTGGTGAGCGTGTTCGTCTCTCCTTAGCTAAGGTATTGTTGGCGGATGCAAATCTTTTGATATTAGATGAACCGACAAATTTTCTAGATATGGCAGCTATTGAAGCTTTGGAAACATTCTTGAAAGAATACGAAGGAAGTGTCCTCTTGATTTCCCATGATCAACAGTTTGTGGAAACATCTGTTCACAGTCAATGGGAGATAGTGCAAGCTTGTCTCGTGAAGAAATCATAAGAAAATATTTTCTGAAAAGGAGGCTCTGTCTAAAAAATATTTTTTGCCTGTGGTATAATAAGAAGGATATTTCTAGAATGAGGTCTTTGAAGTGAAAAAAAGAAAGAACAAGCCTTTGGAACACGATGGAAATTTTATCTCCCTTCGTTTAAATATTTTATTTTCTATCGTGATTTTCCTTTTCCTAGTTTTGATATTGCGTCTGGCAGATATGCAGATCATCAATCATGATTTTTATAGTAATAAGCTGTCTACTGCCAGTCAGAAAATCATCAGCAATGGCTCTATCCGTGGGCAGATTTACGATGCACAGGGAAAACCTTTGGTTGAAAACGAGATTCAGCAGGTTGTCTCCTTCACACGTTCCAACAAGATGTCTGCTCAGGAAATGAAAGAAGTAGCTAATAAACTCTTGCAGTGGGTCAATGTGTCGGACGTAACAATTACTCAACGTGATAAGGCTGACTATTATTTGGCGGATGAAGAAGTTTATCGTCAGGTAGTCGAGGCCTTGCCAGAAGATAAAAAATACGATTCTGATGGCAACTATCTGAGTGAATCGACAATTTATTCTAATGCGGTTGATAGTATCCCTGCTGAAGCATTACAATATTCTGAGCAAGATAGCAAGGCGATTGAACTGTTTAAGCAGATGAATGGAGCTACTTACTTCTCTACTGTTAATTTGGTAACAGATACTCTAACTGCTGAACAGGTTGCTCATATTGTAGCCAATGAAAGTCAACTTCCAGGCATTTCAACGACTAACAACTGGCAACGGACGATTTTACCAACTTCCCTCAGCTCTATTATTGGTACAGTAACGAGTGAACAGGCTGGTTTGCCTGCGGAAGATGCGGAATACTATCTCTCCAAGGGCTATTCATCAAATGACCGTGTGGGAACTGCCTACCTCGAGAAACAATATGAAGAAGTCTTGCAAGGTCAACGTGAGAAAAAACAAATCAACCTTGATCGAAATGGCAATGTCGAAAGTATTGAGACAATCCAAGAAGGGCAGCAGGGAAATAATATTAAACTGACCATTGATTTAGCCTTTCAAGATGGGGTCAATGCTATTTTGAAAAAATACTTTGAAAGTGAGCTGGCTACTGGTAGTGCACTTTACTCGGAAGGGGTTTATGCAGTCGCATTGGAACCTTCAACAGGTGCGGTGCTTGCCATGTCTGGATACAGTCATGAAAAAGGAGCAGGTAGCATAACAGAAGATGCCCTTGGTACGATTACAAGTGTTTTCACACCAGGTTCCATCGTCAAGGGAGCGACAATCAGCTCTGGTTGGGAAAATGGAGTTATCAGTGGCAATCAAGTGCAGTTAGACGAACCAATCTATTTTGCAGGTTCAGCACCAATTACATCTTGGTATGGGGCCTATGGTAGTTTTAATATTGATGCGACAGAGGCTCTAGAATATTCTTCTAACGTCTACATGGTTAAGATTGCCTTAGGACTACTTGGTCAGACCTATTCAGCTAACATGTATTTGAATGATGGCGATACATTGACAAATGCCATGACTAAGCTTCGTTCGACTTTTGCAGAGTATGGTTTAGGTGCTTCTACAGGTATTGACCTGCCACTCGAATCTACAGGATTTTTACCAGAAGAGTATTCGACAGCCAACTTTATTACCAACGCTTTTGGACAGTTTGATAACTATACACCGATGCAGATGGCACAGTATGCAGCGACCATTGCGAATAATGGAACACGGATTTCTCCACACCTCGTTGAGGGAATTTATGGGAATAATGCCCAAGGTGGTTTGGGAGAATTAATTGAAACCGTATCTGGTAAGGAGATGAATCAGGTTAATATTTCCGCTGAGGATATGTCTCTTCTTCGTCAAGGTTTCTACCAAGTTGTCAATGGTAGTGGGCGCTTTAATACAGGTAGTGCTATCGGTCGTGGTGCGGCTGTGACCATCAGTGCCAAGACTGGTACAGCCGAAACCTATACAACGACAGCTTCTGGGGATGTAGTTACTGCGGTCAATACCAACGTTGTTGCTTATGCACCTAGTGATAATCCTCAAATTGCGGTAGCAGTTGTCCTACCAAATTTGACCAATCAAAGTTCAACAACTACTAAGACAATTACTCAAGAAATTATCAATTTATATCAATCACTTCACCCAATGAATTAAGGAGGCTTATGCTTTACCCTACACCTATTGCCAAGTTAATTGATAGTTATTCTAAATTGCCAGGTATTGGTATAAAAACGGCTACCCGTTTAGCTTTTTATACTATTGGCATGGAGGATGATGTCGTTAATGAATTTGCGAAAAATTTATTGGCAGCCAAGCGAGACCTATCTTATTGCTCTATTTGTGGTAATTTGACAGATCAGGACCCCTGTGCCATTTGCCAGGACTCAACGCGAGACCAATCTACTATTTTGATTGTAGAGGATAGTCGAGATGTTACAGCTTTGGAAAATATTCAAGAATACCACGGTCTTTATCATGTCTTGCATGGCTTGATTTCTCCCATGAATGGTATCGGACCAGATGATATTAATTTGAAAACCCTCCTTACTCGCCTGATGGACAATGAGGTTACAGAAGTTATTGTGGCGACCAATGCAACAGCAGATGGAGAGGCTACATCTATGTATATCTCACGTGTCCTCAAACCTGCAGGAATCAAAGTAACCCGACTAGCTCGTGGCTTAGCGGTAGGCAGTGATATTGAATATGCAGATGAAGTGACCCTGTTGAGGGCTATTGAAAACCGCACAGAGTTATAGCTGTTCTGTAGTTAGATACGTTCCTAATTTTAAGATAGGATAGATATGATTTGTTAAATTATGCTATACTAAGAGTAATAGCGTTGATACAGGAAGGAAAATATATGTCAAAAGAAACCTTGATTTTACTATATGGTGGGCGTTCTGCAGAGCGTGAGGTATCCGTTCTGTCTGCCGAAAGCGTCATGCGTGCCATCAATTATGATAAATTTTTTGTCAAAACCTGTTTCATCACACAAACTGGGGACTTTATTAAGACGCAAGAGTTTTCTCAAACACCGTCTGCCGATGAAAAACTCATGACAAACGCGACAATTGTTGAAGAGCAAAAAATCCGTCCGAGCGATATTTATGAAGAAAATGCGGTTGTCTTCCCTGTCCTTCACGGACCGATGGGGGAAGATGGCTCGATCCAAGGCTTCTTGGAAGTGCTTCGTATGCCGTATGTTGGTACCAATATCTTGTCTTCCAGCGTTGCTATGGACAAAATCACTACCAAGCGTGTTCTTGAATCAGCAGGAATCTCCCAAGTACCTTATGTGGCAGTTATCGAGGGTGAAACTATCGACGATAAGATTGCAGAGATTGAAGGAAAATTGACTTATCCGGTCTTTGTAAAACCAGCTAATATGGGGTCAAGTGTCGGTATCTCAAAAGCTGAGGATTTAGCTGGCTTGCGTAAGGCGCTTGATTTGGCCTTCAAGTATGACAGCCGTGTCCTCGTTGAGCAGGGGGTTAATGCGCGTGAGATTGAGGTTGGTCTTTTGGGAAATGCTGACGTGAAAACGACACTTCCTGGCGAAGTAGTCAAAGACGTTGCTTTTTATGACTACGATGCCAAATACATCGACAACAAGATTACCATGGAAATCCCAGCTAAAATTGATGAGTCTATCATGGACACCATGCGGGATAATGCTGCCAAGGCCTTCCGTGCTATCGGTGGTTGTGGCCTTTCTCGCTGTGATTTCTTCCTGACTGAAGACGGAGACATCTTCCTCAATGAGCTCAACACCATGCCAGGATTTACCCAGTGGTCTATGTATCCACTCCTTTGGGATAATATGGGACTTGTTTACCCAGATTTGATTGAAGAGCTTGTTCGTTTGGCCAAGGAAATGTTTGAAAAACGTGAAAGTCATTTGCTTTAATGAGAATGAAAAGGATTGGAAAATTTCCAATCTTTTTCTAGTTCACATTCTTGCAAAGGTTTGCAAAAAGGAATAGAATGGTTTCAAGTATGTGGAGGTATTTATGTATCAAACGACAGTAAAAGGGGAAGGTCTGTTTCAGGCAGTTTCTAAAGGTTATGGTGAACCGGTTCATACTTTTGGTGTAACAGAGCAGGGAGAAACTCCCGTAAGCCTTGTGAACATTGGCTTAGCTGCCTGTGTGACCATGTGTGTGCAGGGCTATTATGCCAGCCAAGAAGGCAATAAAACCATGCCTGTTCAGGTAGAAAGTCGCTTGGACAATCAGCATTTTGAGGTGTTGATTGGAATTGGAGAGTCGGTTTCAGCGCAAAAGCAGAAAGAGATTCTTGCCTATGTGGAAAAGAAATGTAAAGTCAAAGCTCTTTTGAGGGAAGACTTGAAGTTTGAGACAAGTTTTTATGTCTTAGAAAGTGTGGAGTAGATGTTTTTAGCAATTGAAGAAATGCGACAAAATAAGTTGCGTTACGGCTTGATTTTAGGTTTGTTAATCCTGATTTCCTACTTGGTCTTTTTCCTGACAGGTTTGGCTTATGGACTCATGCAGGAAAACAGGACAGCAGTTGATAAATGGCAAGCAGATTATGTCTTGCTCAATACAGAAAGCAATCGCTTGATAACAGCATCCAAAATTGATACAGCCTTGCTTGACCAGGTGGACGCTGGTAACAAGGCCTTGATTCGCCAACAAGCTGGAGTTGCCTATGTGGATGAAAATGCCACCTCAGACGAAAAAGAAAAGGTAAACATCTTTGCCGTTGAGTCTGATAGTTTTATCGTCCCAAATATTGTAGAAGGTCGTTTGTATGAAAAAACGGGAGAAGTCGTTGTAGACAAAACCTTGTCAGAAGTAGAAGGATTTGGGCTTGGAGATCAAATCTATCTATCAGGTTCGGATGAAAAAGTGACCATTATAGGTTATACAGATAATGCTTATTTTGGAGTGGCACCTGTCGTTTATATGGACTTTACGGCATTTGCAGAATTGATGCAGGCTGATAAACAACAAGCAGCAACGAGTAATCTTGCCAGTGCCATTGTCGTTCGTGGAGATGTCGCATCTGTACCAGATGAGCTGGAAAAAGTTGCCATTGCAGACTTTATTGAAAATCTGCCAGGATATAAGGCACAAAATATGACCTTTGGCTTTATGATAGGATTCTTGATTGTCATCTCAGCCATTGTTATTGGTATTTTTATCTTTGTTTTGACAACACAGAAATCACCGATTTTTGGCTTGATGAAAATTCAAGGTCTTTCAAATGGCTATATTTCAGGTTCTGTACTGGCTCAAACCTTCCTACTTGCTGGTTTGGGAACCGTCCTTGGATTGGCTGGAACTTATTTGTCATCCCTTGTCTTGCCAAGTGCTGTTCCATTTGAGAATAACTGGACCTTCTATATTGCAATCGGCCTAGCACTAGTTGTATTTGCCCTATTGGGTGCTAGTTTCTCTGTACGTTCTATCTTTAAGGTAGATCCATTACTAAATCTATCTTAGGAGGTTGTTATGAAAACGCTTATTTTTGAAAATATTAGTAAGACCTTCCAGGATGGCAGTCAAATCATTACGGCTCTTAAGCCAACAAATTTTAGCATTGAAGAAGGCGAATTTGTTGCCATCATTGGACCATCTGGTTCTGGGAAGTCAACATTTTTGACCTTGGCAGGTGGTTTACAAACGCCGACAACAGGTCGTGTTTTAATCAATCAATCGGATTATTCTGATTTACCTGAGAAAAAACGTGCCAAATTGCGCTATAAGGACATTGGTTTTGTCTTGCAGGCTTCCAATTTGATCCCCTTTTTAACAGTCGAAAAACAATTAACCTTGGTTGATAAGGTCAATAAGAAAGCTGATCCGAGCAAGCGAAACGAACTTCTATCTGAATTGGGTGTGGACCATCTCAAAAACAAGTTCCCTAAGGATTTGTCAGGCGGAGAACGGCAGCGTGTAGCTATTGCCCGTGCACTCTACAATGATCCAGCCTTGATTCTAGCTGATGAACCGACAGCCAGTCTAGACAGTAATCGTGCTTTTGAAGTGGTTGAGTTACTAGCTAAGGAAGCCAAAGAACGAAACAAATCCATCATCATGGTAACGCATGACCAGCGCATGATTGAAAAATGCGACAAGGTATATGAGATGAAAGATGGTGTCCTGACTCAAGTTCGATAAAAAGTGGTATAATGGGAGCGGGAAAGAACTCAAACATTCAAAGAAGAGTTTCCCTCACTTTCAAACAGTAGGTTCGGGCTAAAATAGTCCGCTGGACTATTTTACTCCCACCCCCGTACACCTCCAACTGTCTGGGAGACAGTTGGAGGTTGGAAATGGAGCGAACTCTGTTCGCATCAGCCGTAGAGGACAGATTTGGAGTGTAAAACACGAACAAATCTGCCAATCAACCACTGCGCTGAGATGTTGACTCAAACTTTGAGAAACGGTGCTGGGCTTGAGCCCAGCCTCTAGTTTATTGGAGAAAACAATGAAATTAACCTTACACGAAGTCGCTCAGGTCTTGGGCGCAAAAAATGATATTAGTCTTTATCCTGATACAGCACTCAACAAGGTCGAGTTCGATAGTCGACTCGTTACAACTGGCGACCTCTTTGTTCCCCTCAAGGGGGCGTGTGACGGTCATGACTTTATTCCTGTAGCTTTTGAAAATGGCTGCGCAGTAACCCTGTCTGAAGTCAGCCTTGATGTTCCCCACATCCTAGTAGATGACTGCTTGGCTGCGCTTCAACAATTAGCGGCCTACTACCTAGAGAAAACAGGGGTAGAAGTCATTGCTGTGACAGGCTCAAACGGTAAAACGACCACCAAGGACATGATTCACGATGTTCTGGCGACGACTTACAAGACTTACAAGACACAAGGCAACTACAACAACGAAATTGGTCTGCCTTACACCGTCCTCCATATGCCTTACGATACAGAAAAACTGGTATTGGAAATGGGCCAAGACCACTTGGGCGATATTCACCTCTTGTCTGAAATTGCCAAACCAAGTCTATCAGTTATTACCCTTTTTGGTGAAGCCCATCTGGAATTTTTCGGCTCACGCGAAGAGATTGCCAAAGGAAAATTACAGATTGCGGATGGAATGACAGCTGGTAGTAAACTCTTGATCCCAGCAGATCCGATTGCGGACAAACTCTTGCCAAGCAATGTAGAACTCATTCGTTTCGGTGAGCAGGCTGATTTGCAGGTGACCAGTCTGGTCGAGTCAAAAGATAGCCTGACCTTCACCGTCAACTTTATGGACGGCGACATTTTCCTCCCGGTAACGGGCAAGTACAATGCCACCAATGCCATGGTAGCAAGCTATGTGGGCAAGACCTTGGGTGTGCCTGATGAGGCAATCAAGTCAGCTTTAGCCAGTCTGAATTTGACCCGCAACCGCACCGAGTGGAAGAAGGCGGCAAATGGAGCAGATATTCTCAGCGATGTCTACAACGCAAACCCAACGGCCATGCGCTTGATTTTGGAAACCTTCACTAGTATTCCAGCCAATGAAGGCGGCAAGAAAATTGCCGTTTTGGCAGACATGAAAGAACTGGGTAGCCAATCCGTCGATCTCCACAATCAGATGATTCTAAGCCTGTCGCCTGATGTGCTAGACACTGTTATTTTCTATGGTCAAGATATTGAAGGCCTGGCTCAGTTGGCTAGTCAGATGTTCCCAATTGGAAAAGTCTATTTCTTCAGGAAAAATGCAGAGCAGGACCAATTTGAAGACCTGGTGAAGCAAGTCAAGGAAGTCCTTGGTGGGAAAGACCAAATCCTCTTTAAAGGCTCTAATTCTATGAACCTTGGAAAAGTGGTGGAAGCAATAGAAAAGTAGAGAGGCAAGACCTCTCTTTTTAGCAAGTCTTGTCAAAATGTCGAAAAGTTGATATACTGATTCCTGGGGAAAGAAAGGAATTTAATAAGATGAGTGATTTTTTTAGTAATCAGATTTCTGAAGCACCGAACTTGGACGTATTGGAACATCTGTTTCTCATGATTATTTGGTTTTTCATGCTCTATCTTTGTTTTCGTTGTTACCAAAAGAGATGGTTTCATACTGTTTTTTGGTGGCTTCAATTTATACAGATTGTCTCCCTTTATACTTGGTATATCGTAGCTGATTTTCCTCTTTCAGAGAGTCTTCCTTTTTATCATTGTCGCTTGGCCATGCTCTTTATTCTTTGGGCGAAGCCTGGGCCCTTGAAACGTTATTTTGCCTATCTGGGTCTTTTTGGATCGCTTTCAGCCTTTATTCATCCGGTATTTGACCCGTTTGCTTTTCCACACCTTACCTTCTTTACTTTTGTTATTGGCCACTATGCCTTGACCGTTAATTGTATGTTGTACCTATTATCTGATTTAGAAGGGGAGATGTTGAAGGGGAAAGAGGTAGTGAAATATACGCTTATTATGAATATGCTGATTCTAGGAGTAGCTCTTTTAACTGGTGGGAATTATGGATTTTTAAGACAGGCACCCTTAGTGAATACTAATAATATTCCTTTGAATTTCTTCTTGGTAACTTGCCTACTCTGTTTCTCTATTTTGAGTATACAAGCTATGCTGATTGCCTATTTGAAAAAAGAAAGCAAACAAATGAATTCGCAGATATTGAAAAAATAAGACTTGAAATTAGTTTTTCAAGTCTTATTTTAGTTTTTAAATGCGCCTTGTTTGTAGCTAATCCAGAAAAAGACAGGAATAAAAATAAGCATTAATCCAGAATAGATTGGCAATGTGTGACTGTTTAGAGGGTGAATTTCAATCAGACCATGTAGGAAATGGGAGCTGATGAAGAAACCGAAAACGGAATAAATAATAAGAGCCAGTCGAGCTTTTGTCAGTGGCAAACAGGCACGAATGACAGCCAGTAGACCTGTTGAACCAAGAACATAATAAGAGAGGGTTTGCATGTCATGCAAGTTTAAGTATCCAAAGACTTGCAGTAAATGGAAAATAAGGACACTGAGAACAACCATGAGAGCATTTGGTAGGGCTAAGAGAAGAGATTTTCTGAGAAAATGTTTTTCTACGGGGCGGATATTTCGTTCAAAAGTTAGGATAAAAGGAGGAAAACCTTCAACAAATTGACCAATGAGGGTCATTTGTATCTGAATAAATGGGAAAACTAACAAATATTCTGCTTTACCAAGGGTGATACTAGCGATACAGATAAGGCCAAGTAAGAAAGAGTAGATTGTTTTGATAAGAAAGATGGGAGCAATGTGGGAGATGTTATTAACAACGCGTCGTCCCTCAAAGAGAATCTCAGGAATATCTCGAAATTCAGAATCTAGGAGGACTAGATTAGCGATTTGTCTAGTAGCGGGATCGCCTTCTGCCATAACAATGGAACAATCAGCTTCGCGTAGTGCAAGAATATCATTGACCCCGTCACCGGTCATTGCAGTAGTATGTCCCTGTGCTTTGAGGGTTTGGATGAGCAATTTTTTCTGATGTGGTGATACGCGACCGAAAATGGCGGTTGTTTCAGCTCTGGCAATTAGTTCTTCGTCGTCAACTTTGGAACAATCGATATAGCTATCGTAGTCAGCAAATCCAGCTTCCTTAGCAATGTGTGAGACAGTCACAGGATTGTCACCAGAGATTATTTTTAGTGTCACTTCTTGTGAGCGAAGATAGGCTAGTGTTTCTGCGGCGTCTTCTCGGATTGGGTCGGCAATTTCTAATAGAGCTAGAGGTTCAATATTCTCAGGTAGCTGATTTTGAGAAGAAGGAAGGGGCTGTTGGCTAAGCGCAAGAATCAGGACACGGGAACCACGAGCCTGTGCCTCAGAAACAGAAGGAGGATTTTGTGTTAGCAACATTTCTGGTGCCCCTAGAAAAATGCGACCAATGTTTTCTATTGTCATTGCTCCCCATTTTCTATCGCTAGAAAATGGAATGATGTGACTAGCTTTATAGTGGTGCTCTAAATCACCATATTCTTTTCGAATGGCCTGAGCTGTTGAATTAGTATCCTCACTTGTCTGGATATAGGTAGCGAGTATCTCTTGGATAGTGTCAAGTGAATAATGGTTGGTTAAGGGGAGCAGGTTTTCGACGGTCATTTTCCCCTGAGTAATCGTTCCGGTCTTATCCAAACAAAGAACATCAACTCGGGCAAGTGTTTCGACGGAATACATTTCTTGTACGAGGACATTTTTCATTCCCAGTTTGATAACGGCAGTTAAGAGAGAAGTGATGGTTAGCAGAGCAATTCCCTTTGGTAACATACCTAGTAGGGCAGTAGAGCTGGTAATAACTGAGTCTTTTAAGGGAAGAAGTTTGATGAAAAAGGCTTCTAGAAAAAGAGCGAGTCCGAATGGAATGATAATTTTTCCTGTAAATTTAGCAATTTTATCCATATTGTAAAGAATACGAGAGACGATAGGTTTGTGAGTTTTCGCCTCGAGCATGAGCTTATTGGCATAGTTTTCTGCGCCAACATGGATGACTGTTGCATAAATCTGTCCGCTAACTAGATAGCTACCAGACAATAATTCAGCCCCATTATTTTTCACAATCAAGTCGCTTTCACCAGTTAACATGGCCTCGTTTGCCTCGGCTATACCTTCTAAAACAATAGCATCACTAGGAACTTGTTCGCCAGCAGACAGCAAGAGAACATCATCTAAGACAATATCTTCTGGTGCAATAGAGATTGTCTCGCCGTCACGAACAACTCGGATAAAATCCTTGTTCATCAGGTTGAGTTTGTCAATCATTCGTCGTGCCCGCCATTCTGTCAGCATTCCTGAAACAGCGTTGAGGACAATAACTCCGAAGAAGAAAAGGTTGGACCATGCCTGAACAGCTAGTAAGGCTAAGAAAATGGCAAAATTGAGTGCGTTAAAAGATGTAAACACATTTCGTCTGAAGATTTCCCAATTACTGGCACTGGTCTTTGTCTTAAAATGATTGGTTTGCTGGTTTTGAATACGTTCTTGTACTTCCTTGGTTGATAAACCTTTTATTTTTTTATTCATTATTTTATCTTTCTTTTTCTAGTATATAGAATACATCTCATACTTATTGTAACATATTTATAATACAACAGTATAGGTCTGTAGACCTATTCTTCAATAGTTTGAAAAATTCCCTTATTTCCGATATAATAAAAGAGTTGTCTAGTAAAGAATAAGGATGAATCCAATGTAAATCGAATAAGATAAGAGCTCAGCTCTGCTATGAATCAAAATACAAAAATGAAAAGGAAATATTATGTCACTACAAGAAGAAATCAAGAAACGCCGCACCTTTGCGATTATTTCTCACCCGGACGCGGGTAAAACAACCATTACCGAGCAGTTGCTCTACTTTGGGGGTGAGATTCGTGAAGCAGGTACGGTCAAGGGGAAAAAGACTGGTAATTTTGCCAAGTCTGACTGGATGGATATTGAGAAACAACGTGGTATCTCTGTTACCTCCTCTGTTATGCAGTTTGACTACGCAGGCAAGCGTGTCAATATCTTGGATACACCAGGGCACGAGGACTTCTCTGAGGATACTTATCGTACCTTGATGGCGGTGGATGCGGCTGTCATGGTGGTGGACTCTGCCAAGGGTATCGAGGCCCAGACTAAAAAGCTCTTTGAGGTTGTGAAGCACCGCAACATTCCTGTTTTCACTTTTATCAACAAGTTGGACCGTGACGGTCGTGAGCCGTTGGATTTGTTACAGGAGTTGGAAGAAGTCTTGGGCATTGCCAGCTACCCAATGAACTGGCCGATTGGTATGGGGAAATCCTTCGAGGGACTTTATGATCTCCATAACAAACGCTTAGAACTCTATCGAGGTGATGAGCGCTTTGCAAGCTTGGACGAGGGTGACAAGCTCTTTGGTTCTAACCCTTTTTATGCACAAGTTCTAGATGATATTGAACTCTTGGCAGAAGCGGGGAATGAATTCTCCGAGCAGGCGATTTTGGACGGCGATTTGACACCTGTTTTCTTCGGATCTGCCCTGACAAACTTTGGTGTGCAGACCTTCCTTGACACCTTCTTGGAATTTGCTCCAGAGCCACATGGTCACAAGACAACGACAGGGGACGTTATTGACCCGCTCGATAAAGATTTTTCGGGCTTTGTCTTCAAAATCCAAGCCAACATGGACCCTCGTCACCGCGACCGCATTGCCTTTGTCCGTGTGGTTTCGGGCGAATTTGAACGCGGTATGGCGGTCAACCTGCCACGTACAGGCAAGGGGGCCAAGTTGTCCAACGTGACCCAGTTCATGGCTGAATCCCGTGAGAATGTGGAAAATGCAGTAGCGGGTGACATTATCGGGGTTTACGACACAGGGACCTATCAGGTAGGAGATACCTTGACCGTAGGTAAGAACAAGTTTGAATTCGAACCGCTACCGACCTTCACCCCTGAAATTTTCATGAAAGTTTCTGCTAAAAACGTTATGAAACAAAAATCCTTCCACAAGGGAATCGAGCAACTGGTACAGGAAGGGGCTATCCAGCTCTACAAGAATTACCAGACTGGCGAGTATATGCTGGGTGCCGTTGGTCAGCTCCAGTTTGAAGTTTTCAAACACCGCATGGAAGGCGAGTACAATGCTGAGGTAGTCATGACCCCAATGGGTAAAAAGACTGTCCGTTGGATTAAGCCAGAAGACCTGGATGAACGCATGTCATCAAGCCGCAACATCCTAGCCAAAGACCGCTTTGACCAACCAGTTTTCCTTTTTGAAAACGACTTCGCCCTCCGCTGGTTCGCGGATAAATATCCAGATGTGGAGTTGGAAGAGAAGATGTAGCGGAAAGACATAAATCAGTAATCAACAAAGTTGATTTGATTTCGTCGTCTTTCCCTCGCAAGGGCGTCCAGTAATGTGTTGACGCCTACTGCGTCGAAGGCCAGTGGACCTTTTCTAGTGGGAGATGAGAGCTGATGGTAATCAGCTTACCTTTTACTAACAGCTGTTCAGCTTTGAAAATCACTATCTACTCGAAATAATAGAGGAATAAGGCTCGGTTAATCCGATCCTTTTCTTTTACCTCGTTTCTATGGGGGATTTTTTTTGCAAAAAAACAATATTTTAATATAATTGTATTAACAGCAAATACTCGAATCAATCGGAGGTGCCGATAGCAATGTTCCATTACCTAAAAAAGTGTCGTTCAGAATTTTTTATCTATAGCTTGGTTTCAGTTGTTTATGCTCTGATTTTAGCAGCGACAGGTTTCGTCTATGCTCGGGTTTCTGAGTCGGCTTTGTCTGGAAATCAGCAGGTATTTTTGACAAGTTCTCTTATAGCAGTTGGATTCTTCATTTGTGATATTTATTTTGATTATTTGCCACGCTATCTCAAGTTTAAATTGGTCAATCGTATCATGGAATTGACAAGAAATGAGTTGGTTGCAACCTATGCAGTAGAGGATATTGCTCAATTTGAAGAAAAAGCAAGCTCAGATAGGGTAAGTGTTTTAGTGAATCATTTAGATGTATTAGAAAATGGCTTTTTAATACCAGGTTTATCAATGGTAACGAGTGTCCTTGTATTTACTTTCTCCTTAATTGGAGCACTTTACTTGCAAGGAACAATGACTATTATCATGTTGGTGCTTTGTTTTATCCCTTTCTTAGCACCGTTGATAAATAATAAAATTTTGGCTCATACGACTAAAGAAAGTCAAGAAGAGAAAAATGTCTATTTAAAACGATTTAGTGAGTTTGTACAAGCATTTTCTTTCATACGTATTAGTAATATTACGCCAGTCTTTGAAAAGAATCTAGAGACTTCTAGTCAAGAATACGCTAAAAGAGCCATCCTATTTTCCAAAAAGCAATCTCAAACCTATGCAGTATCTTACGGTTTGAGTAGTATTGTCTATTCTGGTTCATGGATTATTGGAGGTATCTTTGTTTTCCAAGGGATGCTGAAAATTTCAGACTTGATTGCTATGACCACACTAATGGGAACGGTTGCTGGTCCCATTCAAACCATGTCAGGACTGATTACAGAGTATCTTGCTAGTCGAACGGTCGTGGAAGAATTGACGACTATTCTGAAAGGACAATCACATGAAGACAAAGTCCAACAAGAGTTGACAGAACCTATAAGGACTTTAACTTTAGATGGGGTTAGTTCCCATAATCAACAACACCCTATATTTGACAACTTTTCTTATCAATTTCTTGCTGATAAAAAATATGCTATCGTTGGTAAAAGTGGTAGTGGAAAGACGACATTGCTGAGACTCTTGCTAGGTGTTCAATCACCAGATGAGGGGGCGATTTTCATAAATCAGATTAATCTTTCAGAAGTGGCTCAGGCTTCCTATTTTGATAAGATGTATTATCTACCGCAAAAAACAGCTATTTTTGCAACAACTATAGGAGATAACTTGACACTGTTTGAAACTTTGGATGAGACTAAAGCCCTGAAATGTTTAGAACAAGTAGGGTTGCTGGACTGGTTTGAGAGACAGGAGGCTGGATTCGATACGCCTTTATCCTCCTCTAAACAACTATCGGGTGGTGAAGAGCGGAGATTTGATTTGGCGCGGGCCCTTTATAGAGATGCGGAGGTCTTACTATTTGATGAACCAACAACGGGATTAGATAGTGAGAATGAGGCTTTTATTGCAGAGACTCTTGCTAATATTAAAGAGAAATTGTTGATAGTGGTTACTCATTCACAAAGTGAATCATTCTTATCCGTTTTTGATGAGAAGGTTGAGTTATGATGTTTAAAGTCCTTAAAGCAATTAAGCACTACAAGCTTTTGAGTATATAGACTACATCTTGATATGAAAATCATAAAAGGACGAGCTTTGTACAACTCGTCCTTGTTTGTTATTTTTCTAGAGTAAATTCTTCATTTCCGTTAATAATGGTGGTATTTCCCTTGCGAGAATAGGAAATAATATCTTTTACAGAAATATCATATGTAGTTAGCTGGTTGATGGCTGCGTCATTAATTTTTGTAATGGTCACGGTATGGAAGAGCTGATCGACTTCTCCCTCGAAAAAGGTAGCTGAGATAGTACCAGTTTCTTGATTGTATGTGGCACCTAGTTCTTTAGCATACTCGTCTTGGTACTTATGAAATTCTTTTTCCGCCTCAGCTTGTGTAGGTAGAAATGATTTCAATTGCTTTTCATAGTCTGCTCCGAGAGCGGTTGTTAAGTATTCTTCTACGGAAATTCCTAGAGAACTTGCTTCTTTTTGTGCTTCCTCTAACATTACCTTGTAAGCTTGATCCAAGGTTAATTTTGCGATTTTAGGAATATCAAAGCTTGTTGTAGCGGTGAAGACAGCTTTCTTATCTACGACTGTCATCGTATAAGTTGCATCAATCCACGTTTTATCGATACCTGGAAGTTGATTTTGCAATTCCTTGATACTGGTTTCGACAATATCTTGTTCAGCTTGGGAATTGCGCCATGTACCGCTAATGTTGCCACTATTATATTTGAATAATGCAAGACAGGCAAAAAATACGATAATAGTCATAAAGACAGTGATGATTATTCCAAGAATGCGATTACGTTTCTTTTTCTGTTCCGCAACGAGTTCTTCGAAAGCTTGAGTAGCTGTGTTTTCCATAATATTCTCCTTCTGTTCCCCCTTTTTCAATATACTATAGTTTGTTTGCTCTGTCAATGGCTATATTAGTGTACAGAGCGAGGAAGAAGTGTCGAGACTCCTCGCCTTACAGAAGTAGATAAAGAAGGAGAGCGGAAGTGTTGTGACGTATGATTGACAAGGACAAAGTAGTCTATTTTCATTATTTTGTGTTATACTATAGAAAAATATCAAAGGAGCCATATTATGGGACTATTTTCAGGTTTACTAGGTAATGCCTCGCAAATGGATAATGATAAGATTGAACAGGAATTGGAGCATGTTCTACTGGATAATGAACAGGTTGAGATGGCATTTAGTCTGGTTCGTGATTTGATTGTTTTTACAGAATATCGATTGATTTTGGTCGATAAGCAAGGAATGACTGGGAAAAAGGTATCTTATAAATCGATTCCTTACCGCTCGATTTCACGATTTACGGTAGAAACCTCTGGTCATTTTGACTTAGATGCTGAGCTGAAAATATGGATTTCCTCGGCTGTTGAACCTGCTGAAATTCTTCAGTTTAAGAGCGATAAGAGTGTCATTGCTATTCAAAAAGCTCTGGCTTCAGCTGTCTTAGGAAAATAGGAAAAAAGTACAGAAAGTGGCTATCCGCTTTCTGCTTTTTTTGATATACTAAGGTGGACTGTTTGTGAGGAGAGAATATGATGCAGATAAAATGGAGAGACTGCTTATTGATATGTTTTGGGGCAATCCTATATGCCCTTGTTTTGAATATGCTCATCATTCCACATGAATTTGGTGAAGGTGGGATTACTGGTGTTACCCTACTTTTGTTTTATACGACAGGGATTGAAACAAGTCTGTCCAGTTTTGTTTTGAATGGGATTTTGATTGTATTAGCCTACCGTTTTTTGAGTAAGTTAACGGTTTTCTATACTTTCTTAGCGGTTGCTACTATGTCCTTAACCATGCATTATACGACTTTTCTGCAAATAAAATGGTTGCCCCTGATTCCCTCTGCTCTCTTGGCGGGATTGGTGACAGGTTTATCAATGGCTCTAGTCATTTATGGAAACGGGTCCACGGCAGGAAGTGATATTATTGCATTGTTGTGTAATAAATATTTCAAATGGAAGATTTCCACCGTTATTCTCATTTTTGATGTATTTGTGGTAACTCCTTTGGCTTTTAAAATTGGATTTGTAAAAACATTTTGGACATTGGTAATGGTTGTCATTATCAGTAAAAGTTTGGACTGGTTCTTGCAAGCATTGAAAAGGAATAATCATAAATAAAAATACAAGAAAAAACTAGTTATGCATATATAGCTAGTTTTTTATTATAGTCGAATGAATTAATACTCAATGAAAATCAAAAACAGACTAGGCGACGCAGATGCAGATAGAACTGAAGTTCATCAAATCAAGTCAACAACGTCTGATTTTGATTTTCGAAGAGTATAACTTTCAGACAAGGAGCTGGTACTCGAGTAGGGCAAACCGAAAGTGTCAATGTATCAAAGCTGATTTAAATGACTATAAAAATGATGGACTTCTCATGAAAACGTATTATTGACTTTTTAAAGGTAAATACTAACTATTATTGTTAGATTGTGTTATACTTGGTAAGTTGCAAATCCAATATCAGTGGTTCGACCCTGATATCTTGTTACAAAAAAAGTTAGATAAGGTAGCTTCGCACTGCCTTTTAGAAAAGAGAATACATTGAAATTTACAGATTTACAATTGTCCGAAGACA
The DNA here is from genome assembly GCF_019754175.1 of Streptococcus sp. 2018162. Lineage (NCBI taxonomy): Bacteria > Bacillati > Bacillota > Bacilli > Lactobacillales > Streptococcaceae > Streptococcus > Streptococcus sp. 2018162. The sequence continues at coordinate 42,023 of NZ_JAIJZP010000002.1, forward strand.
TTTTGCTTGCCGTTGAGAAGGCTGGTTTTGAAACGCCGTCACCTATCCAGGAGCAGACCATTCCGCTTGCTCTGGAAGGAAAAGATGTGATTGGTCAAGCCCAAACGGGTACAGGGAAAACTGCAGCCTTTGGTCTGCCAACCCTCAATAAAATTGATACCAACAATCAAGTTGTACAAGCCCTGATTATTGCCCCAACGCGTGAGTTGGCGGTTCAGAGTCAGGAAGAGCTTTTCAAATTTGGTCGTGAAAAGGGTGTGAAAGTCCGCTCTGTTTACGGTGGATCAAGCATTGAAAAACAAATCAAGGCCCTTCGCTCAGGTGCCCACATCGTTGTTGGTACACCAGGACGCTTACTGGACTTGATCAAACGCAAGGCCCTCAAGCTTGACGGTGTTGAAACCCTCATTCTTGATGAGGCTGATGAAATGCTCAACATGGGCTTCTTGGACGATATTGAAGCAATCATCGAACGTGTACCAGAAAGCCGTCAAACCCTTCTGTTTTCTGCAACTATGCCAGAGCCAATCAAGCGTATCGGTGTCAAGTTCATGAAAGAGCCTGAGCATGTTAAGATTGCGGCTAAGGAATTGACCAATGTGAACGTTGACCAATACTATGTCCGTGTCAAAGAACATGAAAAATTTGACACCATGACACGCCTCATGGATGTTGACCAGCCTGAATTGTCTATTGTCTTCGGTCGTACTAAGCGCCGTGTCGATGAATTAACTCGTGGTTTGAAACTGCGTGGCTTCCGTGCAGAAGGTATCCACGGAGATTTGGACCAGAACAAGCGCCTCCGTGTCATCCGTGATTTTAAAAATGACCAGATTGACGTCCTTGTTGCGACGGACGTTGCGGCGCGTGGATTGGATATTTCAGGTGTAACGCATGTCTATAACTACGATATTCCACAGGACCCAGAAAGCTATGTGCACCGTATCGGTCGTACAGGTCGTGCGGGTCAATCAGGTCAGTCTATTACCTTTGTTTCGCCAAACGAGATGGGCTACTTAGCAATCATCGAAGATTTGACCAAGAAACGTATGAAAGGTCTCAAACCAGCAACTGCTCAGGAAGCATTCGAAGCTAAGAAGAAAGTTGCTTTGAAAAAGATTGAGCGCGAAATGGCTGATGAAACCATCCGTAGCAATTTCGATAAGTTCAAGAAAGATGCAGTCAAGTTGGCAGCTGAATTTACCCCTGAAGAGTTAGCGCTTTATGTATTGACCTTGACTGTTCAGGATCCAGAAAGCCTGCCAGAGGTAGAAATTGCGCGTGAAAAACCACTGCCATTCAAGTTTGCACCTGGTCAAGCCAAGGGCAAGGGTGGCCGTGGTGGTCGCGACCGTGATCGTGGTGGCCGTCGTGACGGTGACCGCAACCGAGACCGCGGAGGACGCCGTGGTGATCGTAACGACCGCAACCGTCGTGATGACAAGTTCAAACGTGACAACCGCCGTCAGGACAACAAAAAACCACACCAACGCACATCAAGTGAAAAGAAAACAGGCTTTGTTATCCGTAATAAAGGCGAGAGATAAGCTTAAAACCGCTTCCTAATTGGAGCGGTTTTTGTTATACTAGAAGTAGCAAAACAGGAGGAAAGACCATGGGCGTTTTGACAATGGATAGAGCCTTTGTATTCTAAAAAACTATACAAAGGAGAAGAAAATGATTACTTACAAACAACATCCTCAACTTGATTTTCAAGCAGTCCTTGACCTCTATGCTTCAGTTGGTTGGACAAATTATACTGACCGGCCTGCCATGTTACAGAAGGCTTTGGAACATAGCCTGTTTGTTCTTGCGGCCTTTGACGGTGATCGTCTCGTGGGTCTCTTGCGAGCAGTTGGTGATGGCTATTCAATCGTTTTTATTCAGGACATCTTGGTCCTGCCCACCTATCAGCGTCAGGGAATTGGTCGTCAGCTTTTGGAGCAGGCCATTACCCATTTTCCAGAGATTTATCAGCTTCATCTCTTGACGGACAATACTGAGAAAACGCGGTCTTTCTATGAGGCAATTGGCTTTACAGCCGTTGATAGCCTGGACTGTGTCGCCTACACCTATTTAAAATAATAAGACAATCTAAAAAAGCAGAGGCTGGGAGACCAGCCTTTTGCTTTGAGCAAATGATTTGAATTTCAAATCAAAAAGAGTAGAATAGAACTATCAATAATTAGTGATAAGGAGATGAATAATGGCAACTGTATTAATTGTAAAGGCCCACCCCCTCGACGCACAAAAGTCCTATGCCTTGCGGGCTTTGGAAGAGTTTCAAACTCGGTACGCCAGTTTGCACCCAGAAGATAACATAGAAATAGTAGATGTCTTTGAGGATCAGATTCCAGCCTTGGACAAGCCCTTGTTTGAAGCCATGGGTGCAGCCAAAAAAGGAGTTGAGATCAGTCCAGAGCAAGCCGAGCGCTTGGAGCGCTATAATGCCTTGACCCAACAATTTCTTGCAGCAGATAAGATTGTCGTGGTCAATCCCCTTTGGAACCTCAATGTGCCAAGTCAATTAGTGTCATGGATTAATACCATTAACGTTGCAGGCTTGACCTTCAAGTATGGATCTGAAGGCTCTATCGGTCTGATCAAGGGCAAAAAATTGTTGCATATCCAGTCCAATGGTGGAGTTTACGCAGGTCAAGATCCAGCAGCCCAATACATCAAGTCTATCTTTGAGTTTCTGGGATTTGAAGACGTTCATCAGGTCTTCATCGAAGGGCAATCGGCTGATCCAAGCCAGGCTCAAGCGATATTTGAAGAAGCTATGGGGAAAATTGATACAATTTTGGAAGTATTTTAAATAAAAAGCCTCGTACTATTTTGTACGAGGTTTTTTTGTCATTTCTGCGATATAGTCTAACTTGCTCTGTCGGCTGCGTTTCTTAAAGAGAGACTCGGCAGACATGGCTTCCTGCTTACTGGCAAAAGCTTCTTGATAGAGCAGGCTGACAGGCAAGCGTCCGCGGGTGTACTTGGCCCCTTTCCCACGATTATGGGTAGCAAGCCGTTTCTCCACATCAGTCGTATAACCAGTATAAAGACTCCCGTCGGCACATTCCAAGACATAAAAGTAGGCCTTATTTTCCATAATAAATCTCATGAATAGCCGGAGTATAGTCGCCGTTTTCCTCATGGACAACCAGAGGTGGCAGGATGTGCAGACCGTCCACCGAGCCGTCCTTGATAGCCTCAATTAGTAGCATATTGGCCTCCTTGCTGGCCTTGGGATAGACAAACTGGATGCGTTTGGGAGCAAGTTTGTAGGTTCTTAGTGTGTCCAAAATATCTAAAAATCGGTCGGGCCTGTGGACCATGGCCAAGCGACCATTGGATTTGAGCACCTGTTGGGCCACCTGGCAAATGTTGTCTAGGTTGGTTGCAATCTCGTGTCGGGCTAGAAGATAATGCTCGCTTTCATTGAGGTTTGAACCCTCGTCTACCTTGAAGTAGGGAGGATTGCAGAGCATCAAATCCACCTTGGACCGCAAATTATACTGGGGTAGATTTGCCAAGTCGTCATTGATGATCGAAACCTGCTCCTCCAGACCATTGAGGGCGATGGAACGGCGGTTCATGTCAGCAAGCCGTTCCTGCAACTCGACTTGAATAATCTGAGCCTTAGTACGCGTGGAGGCAAAGAGGCCCACCGCCCCATTTCCACTACAAAGGTCAACAATCAGCCCCTTCTGAGCAGGCATTTTTGGAAAACGCGACAGGAGGACACTGTCGATGGAGTAGCTAAAAACCTCTCGATTTTGAATAATCTGAACATCTGTCGAGAAGAGCTGGTCAATCCGCTCTCCGTCTAATAACTCAATTTTTTGCATGGTTTTATTATACCATCTTTAGCAGAAAATCTCAGTCCATTTTGGAAGAAAAAGGGAGCGCATATCACGCTCCTTTCAATCTAACTAAAAAATTCAATCCAAGCCCCGACCAGCAAGAAGGCGATACAGAGATAGATTTGCCAATTTGCTTTCAAGGTCCATTCTTTTGACCAAAAGGCACTACGGGCCGTACCGACCGTAGCAAATAGCAAGAGTGCAAGCCAGAGGCTAGGTCCCTTATTTAGCCACTCCCCTACACTTCCTAGAAACAACAATATCATCAAATAAAAATTCAAACTCCGATAAAATTCTTTATTAAATTCCTTAAACATATAAAATCCTCACAATACAAAGAAGGAAATGATTATCCAACTAGCAATCAATCCAATCGTCAGATAAATCTGCCATGTTTTTTTTATCCAGCTACGTGACTTAAAGAAAGCTAGATAACCAGCATAAAGTCCAATTCCAAGCTTGAGAAAATGGATAAACCAAAACGGTCCATTTACAGCAGCATAAATCACTTGTAGGATACAAAGAATGGAGAAATAAAATTCCCAAGTTCGATAAAATGTTCTATTGAATTGTTTAAACATTCTTGTCTCCTTTCAGCTATTTACCAAAAATAAAACGCAGAAAAATAATCAATACAATCAATCCGATATAGAAGATATAACCCATGCGAGTGAGCTCCTTTTCTTCGTTTAGGAAAAAAGCCCTGAAAATATGAATAGGAATGATTATTAGAATTAGGCTTGTATACCAGAGTGGCCACTGATCAAAGCTATCATTGGCAGTTGGTAGCAGAAAGCAAATCCAAAATACCATAGAATAAAAATTACTGAAACGGTAGAAGTATTTGTTGAATCTGACTTTCATAATGACCACCTCTTTGTCATTATATCAAATTAATAATGGATAATCCAGCAAGTATATGTAAGGGGGGAGATATTGTTATAAAGAAAAACTATAACAAAGCTTGCTATTTTTCTATAAGTATTTTTGGATATTTTTCACACCAAATCTCCTATTTCATGCTAGACTATATTGTAAGTTAGATTGGAGTAGATGTTATGACAGATTATAAGATTGATACGATTTTGGCACATACTGGCATCAATAGCGATGAGAGAACAGGTGCCTTGATTTCCCCTATCCACCTTTCGACGACCTATCAACACCCTGAGTTTGGTCAATCGACAGGTTATGACTACACGAGAACAAAAAATCCGACACGTGCCAGTCTAGAGACGACTTTGGCAGCTATTGAAAAGGCCGACTATGCCCTAGCAACGAGCTCGGGAATGGCTGCTCTGGTCTTACTTTTTAATGGTTTTCCTGTAGGGAGTCAAGTGGTAGCGGCGCGTGATTTGTACGGTGGTTCCTTCCGCTGGTTCAATGAGCAAGAGAGTATCGGTAGATTTCAATTTACCTATGTAAACACCGAGGAGGAGCTGATTGCAGCCCTCACCGAAGAGACAGACTATGTTTATCTGGAGACGCCGACCAACCCACTCATGGTGGAGTTTGACATCGCCAAGGTTTCGGCTATCGCCCATGCCAAAGGTGCTAAGGTAATTGTCGATAACACTTTTTATAGCCCTATTTATCAAAATCCACTTGTTCTAGGAGCGGACGTTGTCCTACATTCAGCAACCAAGTACCTATCTGGGCATAATGATGTACTAGCTGGCGCTTTGATGACCAATGATCAAGCCCTATATGATAAGCTCTTTTATGACCAAAATACATCGGGTCCAACCCTATCTCCACTGGATTCTTACTTACTCATGCGTGGACTCAAAACCCTCTCGCTTCGAATGGAGCGGGCGACACAAAATGCTCAGAAAATTGTTGCCTATTTGGAGAAGAGTCCAGCAGTCAAGCAAGTTTACTACACAGGAAAAGGTGGGATGATTTCGGTTAAGGTGGTAGATGACAGTCGGATTCCCCATATTCTCAACACCCTGAAAGTCTTTACCTTTGCTGAAAGTCTGGGTGGAGTAGAGAGTCTGATTACCTATCCAGCCACTCAGACCCACGCAGATATTCCAGCTGAAACCCGTCATTCTTACGGTTTGACAGATGATTTGCTTCGTTTATCTATTGGTATAGAGGATGCGGAAGACTTGATTGCAGATTTAAAAACAGCCTTGGAGGGATAAGATATGACACAGTATAATTTTATAGAGAGTCCAAATCGCCTATCCCAGCATGCGGAAAAATGGAGAAAAGTAGAGACGGATAAAGAACTCTTACCCTTGTGGATTGCAGATATGGACTTTGAGCCACTTCCAGAAATTCGCCAAGCTATCCGTGACTACGCAGATCATCATGTTTTTGGTTATCCTTATGCTAGTGATAGCCTCTATCAGTCCATTATTGACTGGGAAGATAGACAGCATGGCTATAAGATTGAAAGAGAATCCATCCTACTCATCGAAGGAGTTGTTCCTGCTTTATCTGTAGCTATTCAATCTTTGACCGAAGAAGGGGATGCAGTCCTAATTAACACACCAGTCTACCCACCCTTTGCACGGACTGTCAAATTAAACAATCGCCAGCTTGTTACAAACTCACTTGTAGATGTGGATGGCGTTTTTAGAATTAATTTTGACCAGCTTGAAAAGGACATTGTAGAGAATCAAGTGAAACTCTATATTTTCTGTAATCCCCACAACCCAGGTGGTAGAGTTTGGACAAGAGAGGAAGTTTTGGCTATTGGACGCCTCTGTCAGAAACACGGTGTTATCCTTGTCTCAGATGAAATCCATCAAGATTTGACCTTGTATGGTCACAAGCATTATTCCTTTAACACAGTGGATGAAAGTTTTAAAGAGTTTTCAATCATCTTATCATCTGCGACCAAGACCTTCAATATCGCTGGTACAAAAAATAGCTTTGCAATCATTGAAAATCCAAGCATTCGCAAGACTTTCGCTAAGCGTCAATTGATAAATAATCAGCACGAGATTCCAACGATTGGCTTGTTAACCACGGAAGCTGCTTTCACTTATGGAGATGAGTGGTTGAAGGAGTTGAAGGTTATTTTGGAGAGAAATATAGACTTTGTTGAGGAGTATTTGACAACCCATACAAGGATCAAGGTCATGAAGCCCCAGGGAACCTACCTCATCTGGCTTGATTTTTCTGCTTATGAGTTAGAGCATGCGGAGCTCTTTGATATTCTTCATTGTAAAGCGAAGTTGATTTTGAATGATGGTTTGACCTTTGGTAAGGAAGGTAAGCACCATGCACGTCTGAATGTGGCAGCTCCATTTGATGTCATTGAAGAAGCTTGTCAGCGACTTGGTAAGGTTTTTGGATAAAGAAATAAGGACTAGGTGTAAGTATAATCACCTAATCCTTATTTTTTTGTGTTTTTCGAAATTCTGTCGGGCTCATATGGAAATAATTTTTGAAGGCCGCACTGAAGGTAAGAGGGTCTTGGTAGCCGACAGAATAGGCGATTTCAGTGATACTCCGAGAAGCATCTTCTAATAGTTGACAAGAACGATTCATTTTTACTTGTAAAATATAATCTTTCATAGAATAGCCAGTTTCCTGCTTAAAAATTTTATAGAGATAGCTTCGGCTTAGAGCTAGAAAATCTGCTATTTCAGAAACTTTAATTGGATGAGCATAGTGGTTGTGGATCATCTTGATGGCTTGATGAACATAATGCTTGGTTTGTGTTTCAGGCTTAATTAATGTTTCACTTGGAAATTCCTCGATGAGTGCTGCTAAGAGTTGATTGAGATAGCCAATTAAGACCAATTCTGTGATAGAGGGGATGGGATGCATCTGAACATGGTTAATCTGATGCATGTAGCCTAGAATTGGTGACTCTAGATTGGAGTGGAGGTAGTAGTTTTCTAGCAGTTGACTTTGATTCAGTAGGTCTTTTGCTCGTGATCCACTAAAGCCAACCCATATATAGGTCCAAGGATCTATATCATCAGCTTGATAGAAAATGGAAACATCCTTTGGAAGAATAAATAAATCGCCTGCAGCAAGATAGCTTGTTTTTCCATCAACAAGAATTTTTCCTCTTCCTTTTGTAATAAAATGCAGGACAAAATTATCACGGATAGTAGGACCGAAGGAATAGCCCTTGTCACATTGTTCGGCACCGTAATGGTCTACATTTAGGTCAAAGTTGTGACTATCAAGCTCGTTATAGATGTTCAGAATATTCATCTTACTCCTCCTTAGGAAACATTATAACATGTTTTAAATACAAAAGGCTATTAAATAAAGCGTTTTCATTTTGTAAAATAATAGCATAAAGAAGAGATGGGAGAGATGAATGTGATTGAGATTCATGAAATAAAACAGATTTTTCACCTGAAAACAAGAGAATTCTCTTATATCATCCAAGTGTTGGAAACAGGAGATCTGGTTCATCGTTATTTTGGGAAAAAAATCGAAAAATTTAGCGATGGAAACAAAATAACATATTTAGATCGATCGTTTTCTCCGAGTCCAATTACTGGGGATAGGACATATTCATTGGATGTCCTCCCACTCGAATATTCTAGCAATGGTCTGGGAGATTTTAGAACCTCAGCAATAGATGTTCGGAACGAATTTGGAGTTACTCTTGACCTAAAATACAAAGAGTATCGATTATACAAGGGGAAAAAAGAACTGAGGGGATTACCAGCAAGTTTTGGAAATCAAGAAGAGGTAGAGAGTCTTGAAATTGATCTTTATGATCAGTTGACAGATGTTACCGTAACACTTCAGTATTCTGTTTTTGAAGAAGCTTCTTATCTCGCACGGTCAGCTACAATTCAAACTGGCAAATATCCATGCAAACTAGAGAAAGCCTTATCTGCAACGGTTGATTTTCCACATCAAGATTTCATTGTTCACAGCTTGGCAGGACGTTACGCTTATGAAAAAGAGTGGACACAGACCCCATTGACAAAAGGTCAGTATTCGATTGGTAGCATTCGAGGTGCTTCAAGTCATTCAAGAACCCCCTTCTTAGCACTAGCCTCACCCGATGCAAGTGAGGACAAGGGCGATGTTTATGCGGCCCACCTTGTCTATAGTGGCAACTTTACAGCATTTGTCGAAACGACAGCCATGGAAACCAGTCGATTGGGATTAGGATTGGAAAGTCACTATTTCTCATGGCAATTGGATAAGGATGATCGGTTTCAAACTCCAGAAGTTCTCTTATCATATACTGATAAAGGATTTACTGGCATGACACAAAATAGTCATCACTTTATCACAAAACACCTCATTCGATCATCGTTTGTAAACAAACCAAGGCCCATTTTAATCAACAACTGGGAAGCGACCTATTTTGAATTTACAGAAGAAAAGATTTTACAGTTAGCTCAAGTCGCAAGTCGAGCTGGTATTGAATTATTTGTTCTGGATGATGGTTGGTTTGGTAAACGAAACAATGATGAAAGTTCATTGGGCGATTGGAAAGTCAATTTGGATAAGTTGCCAAATGGTTTGAATGGCTTAGCAGAGCGAATAAATGAGCTTGGCATGAAATTCGGACTGTGGTTTGAACCAGAGATGATTTCTATTGATAGCGATCTTTATCGTGAACATCCTGATTGGGCAATTCGCACAGAAGGACGCTTACCAATTTACAGCCGAGAACAATTAGTTTTGGATTTGACCAAGCAGGAAGTCTGTGACTACATCATTGATAGTGTCTCTTCAATATTAGAATCAGCCAATATTTCTTATGTAAAATGGGATATGAACCGTAATATCACCAATATCCCTGAAGGTTTAGCAAATGACCAGCGCTTTGAGTTCCACCATCGTTACATACTAGGTCTCTACCGTGTATTAGACCACCTTACCAAGCGGTTCCCAGATATTCTTTTCGAATCTTGTGCAGGCGGTGGAGGTCGTAATGATTTGGGAATCATGTATTACATGCCGCAAGCTTGGGCAAGTGATGATACAGATGCGATTGAGCGCTTATCTATTCAAGAAGGTACTAGTTTGATTTATCCCCCTTCCTCAATTGGTGCACACGTCTCTGCCGTTCCAAACCATCAGGTTGGTCGTATCACACCTCTTGCTACACGAGGCAATGTGGCTATGATGGGAGGAGCATTTGGTTACGAGCTGGATTTAACGAAACTTTCGGAAAAGGAATTGGATGAAATCAGTCAGCAAATCAAAACCTATCATTCCATTCGTGAGACCATTCAATTCGGTCAGCTCTACCGTCTGAAAAAGACGACCAATACCTGGGCTGCCAATTATGTTAGTCAAGATAAGAATCAAGCGGTCTTTACATTTGTAAAAATTCTTGCCAAGCCAGAAGCGCCTTTGATTTATGTTCGGTTGAAGGGGCTAGACCCAGATGCCCTTTACGAATGCCCACAATTAGGAGAGACATTCTACGGGGATGAACTGATGAACATTGGTCTTACAATGCCACATGTTCAAAAAGATTATTATAGTGTACAATATATTTTTAACAAAATCTAGGAGGATTTTATAATGAAAATGAAAACATTTTTAAAATGTGCGTCAGTGTGTGCTTTTGCTAGCTTCTTGGTTGCTTGTGGGAATGCAAGTAGTAGCGATAAGGTAGAAATTGAATATTTCTCACAAAAACCTGAAATGCAAGCGACTCTTCAGGAAATTATTGATGATTTTGAAAAAGAAAATCCTACGATTGATGTTAAATTTTCAAATGTACCAGATGCAGGAACTGTTTTGAAAACCCGTATGGCAAATAACGAAGCGCCAGATGTTATCAACATTTATCCACAAAATGCGGACTTCAAAGCATATGCAGCGGATGGTCGTTTCCTAGAAATTGGTGATGATGCAGGTTTAAACCACTTGAAAGATGGTGCTGTAACACCTTATCTTGTTAACGAAAAAAATTACACCCTTCCTTTGACAGCTAATGCTTATGGTATTTACTATAATAAAGATAAGTTCAAAGAGTTGGGGCTCGAAGTTCCAACTACCTATGCAGAATTTGTGGCTCTGGTAGACAAAATCAAGGCTGATGGCAGTGCAGCACCGTTTGCTCTTTCCTTGAATGATGCATGGTCATTGAACGGTTACCATCAGTTGGCTTGGGTAACTGTTGCAGGTGGATTTGATGGTGCAGAAGATATTCTGATTCGCAGTGCAAAGGGTGCGATTCAAGATGATGCTACAACGAAAGCTGTCTTAGAACGCTTGCAACTACTGACTGATAATGGACAAAAAGGTGCGACAGGCGCGCTCTATGCAGATGCAGTGGCAGCCTTTGCAGCAGGTGATGCTCTCATGCTTCCACAAGGTACATGGGCAGCTACAGCTGTTAACCAACAAGAACCAGAATTTGAATATGGTATGTTTACCTTCCCTGGTGATAAAGAAGGTGGCGATTATACCATCGGTGCAGCTGACCTTGCTCTCTCTATTTCCGCAGATACAGAGCACCCAGAAGAGTCTAAAAAATTCCTAGAATACCTTTCTCGTCCAGAAGTTATCCAGAAATACTATGATGTAGATGGCTCACCAACTTCAGTTGAAGGAGTAGATACTGAGGGCAAGTTTGAAGAAACTGCTGGAGTTACACAATATGCCTTCACTGACAAACACGTAGTTTGGTTGCAATCTGAATGGGAATCAGAAGAAGAGTTCTGGAATATCACTGTTGAAATGGTTAAAAATCCAAACTCAGCAGAATTAGTGAAAAAACTGAATGCATTCTTTGACCCAATGAAAAAATAATCCAGGAAAACTATAAGCAGAGGCTAGTTGTAGCCTAGCCTCCTTATAGTTGCCTAGTGTCAGTTTTAGTAACCCTATGGGATTCCTTGAACTGAGACTAAGCAACTATAACTTTATCAAAAAGGAGTACCATGATGAATCAAAAAGGATTTATTGCTAAATATTGGCCCTATCTATTTGTTGCCATACCAATTGGCCTACAGTTAATCTTTTTCTTCTATCCTCTATTTACAGGTATCTATTATAGCTTGACGGATTGGAATGGATTGACATCTGATTTCAAACTAATCGGTATTCAGAATTACTTAGATATTTTAAAAAATCCTGATTTTTATACTTCCATGACTTTTACCATTATCTTCACCATTGGTTTAATCATTGGAGAAATAGTCATAGGGATTTGGTTGGCTACCCTGCTCAATCGTAAGATTAAAGCAGTTGGTTTCTTTAGAACTTGGTATTTCTTCCCAGCAGTGCTATCCACAGTCACTTTAGGATTGATTTTCGTTCAGCTGTTCAACTATGGTTTTACACAGATTGGTGAGATTCTGCATATCGATTGGTTGATGGAAAACTTATTGGTACAAGAAAATACGGTCATTCCAGCTGTACTTTTTGTGGCTCTTTGGCAAGGGTTGGCGATGCCGGTTATCATCTTCTTGTCTGGTCTGCAAAGTATTCCAGAAGATGTGAAGGAAGCGGCTGCTATTGATGGTGCAAGTCGTTCTCAACAGTTCTTCAACATTGAGCTTCCATTCTTATTGCCATCTATCAGTATGGTTTTCATCTTGGCTATGAAATCAGGTTTGACAGCATTTGATCTTATCTTTGCATTGACAAGTGGTGGACCAGATGGCAAAACAGAATCCTTGGGTTTACTCGTTTACAACTATGCCTTTGTAGACAACAAATTCTCTTATGCCAATGCTTTGGCTGTAGTACTCTTCATCTTCATTATTGTCATCTCATTGGTTCAGATGAGAATTTCGAAGAAATTTGAAATTTAGGAGGACTGTCATGAATACTCAAAAACAGAAAAATTGGTGGGTCTATCTCGTGCTCTTCAGCGGTATTCTCTTCATGTTTATTCCGCTACTTGTGACGATTATAAGTTCGTTCAAACCAACCAAGGAAATCACGAGCAACTTCTTTGGTCTTCCTGAACATTTCACTTTAAATAACTACGAACGCTTGTTTAATGATGGGATTGTACAATATTTTGGCAATTCTGCCTTGATTACGATTGTAGCTGTTGGCTTGATTTTACTGGTTATTCCAATGGCAGCTTTCGCCGTAGCCCGTCAAATGAAACGCCAGACAGTATTTAATTTTATCTACTTTTTCTTGATTATTGGGATTTTTGTACCTTTCCAAGTGATTATGCTCCCAATGACCAAATTAATGTCAAGCCTTGGTTTGAACAATATTGTCGGTTTGATTATCCTCTATTTGACCTATGCAGTTCCTCAGGCCCTCTTCCTCTACGTCGGCTATATTAAGACCATTGTTCCTGAGGAAATGGATGAGGCGGCAGCTATTGATGGCTGTGATAAATTTACCATGTATTGGAAAATCATTTTCCCACTCATGAAACCTATGCATGCAACTGTTTTGATTATCAATGCCCTCTGGGTATGGAACGATTTCCTCTTGCCCCTATTGGTATTGAACCGTGACCAAAGCATGTGGACTTTACCACTTTTCCAATACAACTATCAAGGCATGTATTTCAGTGATTATGGACCATCATTTGCATCCTATGTGGTGGGAATTATTCCAATCTTACTTGTCTATCTTGTCTTCCAAAAACATATTATTTCAGGTATGACGAGTGGATCTGTCAAATAAATCTAAAGGTTGACTTGTTCAACCTTTTCTAACAATGAAAAAAGAAAAGGCTTGCAAAGGAGAAAATCTATGAAAATTAAAAATCAAGCTATGTTGATTACTTATTCGGATAGTTTAGGCAAGAATCTCAAGGATTTGAAAAAAGTTCTTGAGGGGCCATTGAAGGATGTTGTGGGAGGTATCCATATTCTGCCGTTTTTCCCATCATCAGGTGACCGTGGGTTTGCGCCAATGGATTATACAAAGGTAGATCCTGCATTTGGAGATTGGTCAGATATTGAAGCACTAAGCAAAGACTACTATCTCATGTTCGATTTTATGATCAATCATATTTCTGCAAAATCTCCTTATTTCCTTGATTTTCTTGAAAAGAAAGATGAATCAGCTTATGCGGATTTGTTTATTCGCTATAAAAACTTTTGGCCAAATGGTGAGCCAACGCAAGAAGATGTTGATTTGATCTATAAGCGTAAACCACGTGCTCCATATAGAATTGCAATATTTGCTGATGGTAGCGAGGAGAAGGTATGGTGTACCTTTGATGAGCAACAGATTGACTTGGATGTGACTACAGAGACAACACGCCGGTTCATCCAAGAAAATCTGGAACAGTTGGCAGAACATGGTGCTTCAATCATTCGTTTGGACGCCTTTGCTTATGCCAATAAAAAAATCGGAACCAATTGTTTCTTTGTGGAGCCTGATATTTGGGAAATGCTACATTTTCCACGTCAGTTATTGGCACCAAAAGATGTAGAAATCTTACCTGAAATCCATGAACACTACACCATTCAGCAAAAAATTGCGGAACAGGATTATTATGTTTATGACTTTGCCTTGCCAATGCTGGTTCTCCACGCTTTGTATTCTGGTCATGTCAATCGCCTGGTTCACTGGATGGAGATTTGCCCTCGTAAGCAATTTACAACTCTTGATACCCATGATGGAATAGGTGTTGTGGACGTTAAGGATTTGCTGACGGATGAGGAGACAGAGGAAACGCGTGAAGCCTTGTATGCACAAGGTGCCAATGTGAAGAAAATTTATAGTACAGAAGCCTATAATAATTTGGATATTTATCAGATTAACTGTACATATTATTCTGCCCTTGGCAACAACGATCAAGCTTACCTATTAGCGCGTGTTCTTCAATGTTTTGCACCAGGTATTCCACAGATTTACTATGTTGGTTTACTTGCAGGTGAAAATGATATTGAACTTTTAGAATCAAGTAAGGAAGGCCGCAATATCAATCGCCATTACTATGATTTGGAAGAAATTGAGTACGAAGTACAGCGGCCAGTTGTACAATCCTTGTTCAAACTCCTTAAATTCCGCAATACAAGTCCGGCTTTCGATGGGGAGTTTTCTGTTAAGATGCTGGATGAAACAAGTATGGAAATTTTCTGGAATAATCAAGATGCAGGGGTATCTGCCCGCCTAACAGCCGACCTAAAAGAAAAATCCTTTGAAATTGTTGAAATAGAAGAGGGCAAAATTACCACAATTGAGTTATAATATGATTATATAGAAAGAGGGGATTCCCCTTTTTCTTGCGTAAATAAGATTGTACAGAAAGGATCAATCAAATGTCAGAAATACAAAAAACAGATTGGTGGAAGAAGTCCGTCATTTACCAAATTTACCCTCGTAGTTTTCAAGATTCAAATGGAGATGGAGTAGGGGATATTCGAGGGATTATCAGCCGATTAGATTATCTTCACGAGCTTGGAATTGATGCAATTTGGCTTAGTCCTGTTTATCAGTCTCCCATGGATGACAATGGTTACGACATCAGTGACTACCAAGGAATTGCTCCAGAATTTGGGACCATGGAAGATATGGAAGAGCTGATTGCAGAAGGCCATAAGCGCAATATCAAAATAATCATGGATTTAGTGCTCAATCATACCTCGGATGAACATTTCTGGTTTCAAGAAGCCCTCAAAGGACCAGATAATCCCTATTATGACTATTATGTTTGGGCTGATGAGCCGAATGAATTACGCTCGACCTTTTCAGGCTCTGCTTGGGAATACGTTCCACATCTGAACAAATACTATCTCCACCAATTCTCTGTTAAGCAACCAGATCTGAACTGGAAAAATCCTGCTCTGAAACAAGAAATCTGGGATATGATCAATTTTTGGATTGAAAAAGGTGTCGGTGGTTTCAGGCTAGATGTGATTGATTTGATTGGAAAAGAACCGGAAAAATTAATTACAGCCGATGGACCGACTCTCCATCCTCTTATTCAGGAATTAAATGAGAAAACCTTTGGTGCATACGACTTAGTGACTGTTGGGGAAACCTGGAGTGCCAATCCAGAAAATGCTCAGTTATATTCGCACCCTGACCGAAAAGAATTTTCGATGATTTTCCAATTTGAACACGTAGGACTTGATCAGCAGGAAGGGAAAGAAAAGTGGGATTTGGCACCGCTTGACCCAGCTCGTCTGCATAAGGTTCTATCCAAATGGCAGACTGAACTGGTTGGTAAAGGCTGGAACTCTCTTTTCTGGAATAACCACGATTTACCTCGTGCCATTTCTCGCTTCGGTGATGATCGACCTGCATTTCGTGAGCTAAGTGGTAAAATGTTGGCTATTTATCTTCATTTTATGTCAGGGACACCTTATATCTACCAAGGTGAGGAAATTGGTATGATTAATACACCAATTACGGATATTAGCCAAGCGGACGATATTGAAACACGTCGCATGTATGCGGAACGGATTGAAAATGGCTTTACCAAGGAGGAATTGATTACTTCTATAAATGCCAAAGGTCGTGATAATGCTCGCCGTCCAATGCAATGGACAGGAACAGAAGGAGCGGGCTTCAGTACAGGTCAAGCCTGGCTGGCTTTGGGAGATACTGTCAAAGACATCAACGTTGAAAAAGCACTTGCAGACAAACAATCGCTTTTCTACACCTATCAAAAATTAATTGCTCTTCGGAAAGAGTATCCTTGTATGTCTGAAGGAAAATATGAAGTGATGGAGACTGGAAATAGCTTGGTAATGGCCTACCGTAAATATGATGAACAGGATGATTTCATCATATTAGTAAACTTTTCAAGCCAGGAGCAGGCTTATACTATAGCTGTGGAAGAATATTCTATTTTCATGAACAATTATGAAAACGAAGAGGCGATTAATAAAGGGATGTTGAGACCTTTTGAAGCTATCGTTTTCAAAAAATAAATAAATTTGCCATATTCTCAAGCATTTTTTCAATTTTTTTGGTAAAATAGAAAAAACAAAAAAGAGAGGTTTTATCATCATGGGGAAATTCCAAGTCATTTCACACCCACTCATTCAGCATAAGTTGTCTATCCTTCGTCGTACATCTACTTCAACAAAGGATTTTCGTGAGTTGGTTAATGAAATCGCGATGCTGATGGGTTACGAAGTTTTGCGTGACTTGCCACTTGAAGATGTGGAGATTGAAACGCCAATCACTAAAACAGTTCAGAAACAAATTGCAGGTAAAAAATTAGCTATCGTACCAATTCTTCGTGCAGGTGTTGGTATGGTTGATGGTTTGCTAAGCTTGGTACCAGCAGCTAAAGTTGGTCACATCGGTATGTACCGCGATGAAGAAACCCTTCAACCCGTTGAGTATCTTGTGAAATTACCAGAAGACATTGATCAACGTCATATTTTTGTAGTTGACCCAATGCTTGCTACAGGTGGTTCAGCTATTCTTGCAGTTGATTCATTGAAAAAACGTGGTGCTTCAAATATCAAATTTGTTGCTCTTGTTTCAGCTCCAGAAGGTGTAAAAGCTCTTCAAGATGCACATCCAGATATTGATATTTACACAGCAGCTTTGGATGAAAAACTCAATGAAAAAGGCTACATCGTACCAGGTTTGGGAGATGCAGGTGACCGCTTGTTCGGTACAAAATAATTGATTAAAAGGAATCAGCTCTGCTGGTTTCTTTTTCATTTCCTGAAATCGTGTTTTTTATTTGACCAATTTTGACTATTCATATATAATGGGTACAGAAAATCTCGAAAAGGAGTAATTTTATGATTCCAGTAGTTATTGAACAAACTAGCCGTGGTGAGCGCTCGTATGATATTTATTCCCGTTTGCTCAAGGATCGCATTATCATGTTGACAGGACCAGTTGAGGACAATATGGCAAACTCTATCATTGCACAATTGCTTTTCCTTGATGCCCAAGATCCTACAAAGGATATTTACCTCTATGTTAATACGCCAGGAGGATCGGTGTCAGCAGGTCTTGCCATTGTAGACACGATGAATTTCATTAAAGCTGATGTTCAAACCATCGTTATGGGAACAGCTGCGAGCATGGGAACCATCATTGCATCAAGCGGTGCCAAGGGCAAACGTTTCATGTTGCCAAATGCAGAGTACATGATTCACCAACCGATGGGTGGAACAGGTGGTGGCACTCAGCAAACAGACATGGCTATTGCAGCAGAACACCTATTAAAAACACGTAATAAGCTAGAAAAAATCTTGGCAGACAATTCAGGTAAGACAGTCAAGCAAATCCATAAGGATGCAGAACGGGATTACTGGATGTCAGCAGAAGAAACCTTGGCTTACGGATTTATTGACCAGATTATGGACAATACAAAAGTCAAATAAGCAGTGAAAAATATGTAATAACACTGACTATTCCTATTAGCTCCAACTCTTTTACAGGTAGTTGGAGCTTTTCATTTGTCATTGAAAACGGTATAATATAGAAAGAGAATTTTTAGAGGAGAAGACATGTTTGAGAAGAAAAATCGCACTTGCTTAACTGTCTATTTACACTACAATCGTGATGCACGTAAACTCAGCCAATATGGAGATATTGTTTACCATTCCAAACGATTGCGATATGTTTTGGTGTATATGGATCAAGAACTAGTAGAAGCTACCATATTAAAATTGAAAAAGGAACGTTTTGTAAAAAAAGTGGTTCCTTCGTACATTAAGGAATTAGACCAAAACTTTGTAGGTAATCTATGGAGAGATGAAGAACCATCAGTCGCAGGATAGTCGGAATTAGCAGGGGATACATACCTGCTAATTTTTTATTTTAAAAATAGCATAAAAATCTAGTTATCCGCATAAAAACTGGACTTATCACACTTTATCAAGGTCAAAACCACTCAATTTACTACTAATTTACTACTTATGAATGAGCTTTGATACGACGATTTATCCTTGAAAAGTGAAGATATAAAGATACTTCCAATAAAATTTGAATATTTAATAGGTAGACACTTCAAAAAATGAGGTGTCTATTTTTTTACCCGATTTTGAAAGGAAGTGAACTTATGAAAACAAAAAATCAAGAATCAAAAGGTCGTTCCCCACTCTTTAAGACCATCAAACATTCATTCAGCCAATAAAAAAGAAAGGATAGGTAAAAATATGGAACTTAAATTTGTGATTCCCAACATGGAAAAAACATTCGGCAATTTAGAATTTGCTGGCGAGGATAAAGTCGTTCAGCGAAGAATCAACGGACGGCTAACTGTCTTATCAAGAAGCTATAATCTCTATTCTGATGTTCAAAGAGCAGATGATATTGTGGTGGTGCTTCCTGCTGAAGCTGGCGAAAAACATTTCGGCTTTGAGGAACGTGTGAAGTTAGTCAATCCACGTATTACCGCAGAGGGCTACAAAATCGGCACTCGTGGTTTTACAAATTACCTTTTACATGCTGACGACATGATAAAAGAATAAAGAAAGAGAGGAAAAATGATGAGATTAGCAAATGGCATTGTATTAGATAAAGACACGACTTTTGGAGAATTGAAATTCTCTGCTCTACGTCGTGAAGTGAGAATCCAAAATGAAGACGGGTCGGTTTCAGATGAAATCAAGGAACGTACCTATGACTTAAAATCCAAAGGACAAGGACGCATGATTCAAGTAAGTATTCCTGCCAGCGTGCCTTTGAAAGAGTTTGATTATAACGCACGGGTGGAACTTATCAATCCCATTGCGGACACCGTTGCTACTGCCACCTATCAAGGAGCAGATGTTGACTGGTATATCAAGGCAGACGATATTGTGCTGACAAAGGATTCTAGTTCATTCAAAGCTCAACCACAAGCAAAGAAAGAACCGACACAAGACAAATAGTCGCTAGGTAGAAAGGAGACTTTTTCGCATGAAACAGCGTGGTAAAAGGATTCGCCCATCTGGTAAAGATTTAGTCTTTCATTTTACGATAGCGTCACTCCTGCCTGTTTTCCTGCTGGTTGTCGGACTGTTTCATGTGAAGACAATCCAGCAGATCAACTGGCAGGATTTTAACCTATCACAAGCAGATAAGATTGACATTCCCTATTTAATTATCAGTTTCAGTGTCGCAATTCTTATCTGCTTGCTGGTAGCGTTTGTATTCAAACGGGTTCGCTATGATACGGTTAAACAACTTTACCACCGTCAAAAACTGGCAAAGATGATACTTGAAAACAAGTGGTATGAATCTGAACAGGTCAAAACAGAGGGTTTCTTTAAAGATAGTGCTGGTCGTACAAAGGAAAAGATAACCTACTTCCCTAAAATGTATTATCGACTTAAAAATGGCTTGATACAGATACGGGTGGAAATCACGCTGGGAAAATATCAAGACCAACTCTTACACTTGGAAAAGAAATTAGAGAGTGGCTTGTACTGTGAGCTGACGGATAAAGAGTTAAAGGATTCCTATGTGGAATATACTTTGCTCTATGACACCATAGCCAGTCGTATTTCTATTGATGAAGTAGAAGCTAAAGATGGTAAACTTCGCTTAATGAAAAACGTATGGTGGGAATATGATAAGCTCCCTCATATGTTGATTGCTGGTGGTACAGGTGGCGGTAAAACTTACTTTATACTGACACTGATTGAAGCCTTGCTTCATACAGATTCAAAACTGTATATTCTTGACCCGAAAAATGCTGATCTTGCGGACTTAGGTTCTGTGATGGCAAATGTCTACTATAGAAAAGAAGACTTGCTTTCTTGCATTGAAACATTCTATGAAGAAATGATGAAACGTAGTGAGGAAATGAAGCAGATGAAGAACTATAAGACTGGCAAAAATTATGCTTACTTAGGTCTCCCGGCACACTTCTTAATCTTTGATGAATACGTCGCTTTCATGGAAATGCTGGGAACAAAAGAAAACACCGCAGTTATGAATAAGCTGAAACAGATTGTCATGTTAGGTCGTCAAGCTGGCTTCTTTCTAATACTGGCTTGTCAACGTCCAGACGCAAAATATTTAGGCGACGGAATCCGTGATCAGTTTAATTTCAGAGTGGCTTTAGGTCGTATGTCTGAAATGGGCTATGGCATGATGTTTGGCAGTGACGTACAAAAGGATTTCTTCTTAAAGCGAATCAAAGGTCGTGGCTATGTTGATGTAGGAACAAGTGTCATATCAGAGTTTTATACTCCCCTTGTACCAAAAGGATATGATTTCTAGGAGGAAATTAAAAAGTTATCCAACAGCAGACAGTCCACGCAGGCGACGTGCGAAGCGGAAGTCGCAGGTGTGGACTGATCTTGCTGGCTGGTGTGGCAATAGCCACGCCAGCACTTAACCCCCCGTATCTAACAGGGGGGTACAAATCGACAGGAAACAGTCAAAAAAACATTAGAAAATCCTTTGGTTACAAGGGATTTACAAAATTTCAGCGTATGTCAAATGGGCTTTAAAAGTTGACATACGCCTTTTTGATTGGAGGGATTTTTACTGAATGAACAAACTTGGTTACAGCATTTAAAAGAAAAACGCTTGGCTTATGGACTATCTCAAAACCGTTTAGCTGTTGCGACTGGTATTACAAGGCAGTATCTAAGCGATATTGAAACAGGAAAAGTCAAGCCATCAGAGGATTTACAGCAGTCCCTTTGGGAAGCTCTGGAACGCTTCAATCCCGACGCTCCCCTTGAAATGCTGTTTGATTATGTAAGAATTCGCTTTCCGACAACAGACGTACAGCAGGTGGTCGAAAACATCTTACAACTGAAACTGTCCTATTTTCTTCATGAGGACTATGGTTTCTATTCTTATTCAGAGCATTATGCTTTAGGCGACATATTCGTCCTTTGCTCCCATGAACTGGACAAAGGAGTTCTGGTGGAATTGAAAGGTCGTGGGTGCAGACAATTTGAAAGCTATCTTCTGGCACAACAAAGAAGCTGGTATGAGTTCTTTATGGACGTTTTGGTGGCTGGCGGTGTGATGAAACGCCTTGACCTTGCCATTAACGATAAGACAGGGATTTTAAATATCCCTGTACTCACTGAAAAGTGCCAACAGGAAGAATGTATCTCCGTCTTCCGCAGTTTTAAAAGCTATCGCAGTGGCGAACTGGTACGCAAAGAGGAAAAGGAATGTATGGGAAACACCCTCTATATCGGTTCATTACAAAGTGAAGTTTATTTCTGTATCTATGAAAAGGACTACGAGCAGTACAAGAAAAATGATATTCCCATTGAAGACGCAGAAGTAAAAAACCGTTTTGAGATTCGATTGAAAAATGAGCGTGCCTATTATGCAGTCCGTGATTTACTCGTCTATGACAATCCAGAGCATACCGCCTTTAAAATTATCAATCGGTATATCCGTTTTGTAGATAAAGACGATTCCAAACCTCGTTCTGATTGGAAACTGAATGAAGAATGGGCTTGGTTTATTGGGAACAATCGTGAACGATTAAAACTAACCACAAAACCAGAGCCTTACTCCTTCCAAAGGACGCTGAACTGGCTATCTCATCAAGTTGCCCCGACCTTAAAGGTTGCGATTAAACTTGATGAAATCAACCAGACGCAGGTTGTAAAAGACATTCTCGACCATGCGAAACTGACAGACCGACACAAGCAGATTTTGAAGCAACAGTCAGTAAAAGAACAGGACGTGATAACAACAAAAAAATAACTCAAATACAAATTCATTGAATATAGAGAGGAGAACATTTTTATGAATTTTGGACAAAACCTTTATAACTGGTTTCTATCAAACGCTCAATCACTGGTGCTTTTAGCAATCGTTGTGATTGGCTTGTATCTTGGCTTCAAGCGTGAGTTTAGCAAACTGATTGGCTTTTTAATTATTGCGATTATTGCGGTTGGCTTAGTCTTCAACGCTGCTGGAGTAAAAGACATTTTACTAGAGCTATTCAATCGCATTATTGGTGCTTAAATAAAACCGTTCTTTTGTGGAATATAAGTGGTTTTCTTATGTTCCGCAAAGGAATGGTACACCAAACGAAGTGCGGTAGGGATTTTTGAATCTCTACAAAGAAAGGACGTGAATATATGGACGATATGCAAGTCTATATTGCGAATTTAGGCAAATACAATGAGGGCGAATTGGTCGGTGCGTGGTTTACCTTTCCCATTGACTTTGAGGAAGTCAAAGAGAAAATCGGCTTGAATGATGAATATGAGGAATACGCCATTCATGACTACGAGTTACCCTTTACGGTTGACGAATACACTTCCATTGGCGAACTCAATCGACTATGGGAAATGGTATCGGAATTACCCGAAGAATTACAATCGGAGCTATCTGCTCTGCTCACTCATTTTTCAAGCATTGAAGAACTAAGCGAACATCAAGAGGATATTATCATTCATTCCGATTGTGATGATATGTATGACGTGGCACGCTACTACATTGAAGAAACGGGTGCTTTAGGCGAAGTACCAGCTAGTCTTCAAAACTATATTGATTATCAAGCCTATGGTCGGGATTTAGACCTTTCAGGAACGTTTATCTCAACCAATCATGGGATTTTTGAAATCGTCTATTAAATCTGTCGGTACATTACTACTGGCAGATTTTCTATTTTACGGGGTGGCTCAATCAGCTACCCCTATTTTTTATGAAAGGATTGATTACATGAAGAAAATACGAAGCTATACCAGTATCTGGTCTGTGGAAAAGGTACTGTATTCTATCAATGATTTTAGACTTCCGTTTCCCATAACCTTTACGCAAATGACATGGTTTGTCGTGTCACTCTTTGCAGTGATGATACTTGGCAACTTGCCCCCTCTTTCCATGATAGAGGGAGCATTTCTCAAATACTTTGGGATTCCTGTGGCTTTCACATGGTTTATGTCTACAAAAACTTTTGATGGTAAAAAGCCTTATGGATTTTTGAAGTCTGTCATTGCTTATGCACTGCGACCAAAGCTGACCTATGCAGGAAAAAAAGTAACGCTTGGCAGAAACCAGCCACAAGAAGCCATTACAGCAGTTAGGAGTGAATTTTATGGCATATCCAATTAAATACATTGAAAACAATCTCGTCTGGAATAAAGACGGGGAATGTTATGCTTACTATGAGCTTGTTCCTTACAATTACTCATTTCTAAGTCCAGAACAGAAAATACAAGTGCATGATTCTTTCAGACAGCTTATCGCACAAAATCGTGATGGCAAAATTCATGCTTTACAAATCAGTACAGAATCCAGCATACGTTCTGCACAAGAGCGTTCCAAAAATGAAGTCACTGGCAAGCTCAAAGCGGTTGCCTATGACAAAATCGACCAACAGACAGACGCTTTAATATCCATGATTGGCGAAAATCAAGTGAACTACCGTTTCTTTATCGGCTTTAAGTTGCTTCTCAACGATCAGGAGTTTTCTATGAAAAGTCTTACCGTTGAAGCAAAAAATGCTTTGTCTGATTTTGTCTATGATGTGAACCATAAGCTGATGGGCGATTTTGTTAGTATGAGTAATGATGAAATCCTGCGTTTTCAGAAGATGGAAAAGCTCTTAGAAAATAAAATCTCTCGTCGTTTCAAAATCCGCAGGTTAGATAAGGACGACTTCGGCTATCTGATTGAACACCTTTACGGACAGACAGGCACTGCCTATGAAGAGTATGAGTACCATCTATCAAAGAAAAAGCTGGATAATGAAACGCTGATTAAATACTATGACTTGATTAAGCCTACTCGCTGTTTGGTGGAAGAAAAACAGCGATATTTGAAAATCCAGCAGGAAGATGAAACCGTCTATGTAGCTTACTTTACCATTAACAGCATTGTCGGAGAACTGGACTTCCCGTCCTCTGAAATCTTCTACTACCAGCAACAGCAATTTACATTCCCGATTGATACGTCAATGAATGTGGAAATTGTAGCGAATCGTAAAGCCCTATCTACTGTCCGCAATAAAAAGAAAGAACTGAAAGACTTGGATAACCACGCTTGGCAAAGTGATAATGAAACCAGCTCCAATGTGGCGGAAGCTCTGGAAAGTGTGAATGAGCTGGAAACCAATTTAGACCAAAGCAAGGAATCTATGTACAAGCTGTCTTATGTGGTAAGGGTATCAGCAAATGATCTTGACGAACTCAAACGTCGTTGTAATGAAGTGAAAGATTTTTATGACGATTTAAGCGTAAAACTGGTACGACCATTTGGGGATATGCTCGGCTTACATGAAGAATTTTTACCTGCCAGCAAGCGTTATATGAATGATTATATTCAATACGTGACCTCTGATTTCCTCGCTGGTTTAGGTTTTGGTGCTACTCAAATGCTGGGGGAAAATGAGGGGATTTATGTTGGCTACAGCTTAGATACTGGACGCAATGTCTATCTGAAACCTGCTCTTGCCAGTCAAGGGGTTAAGGGTTCAGTAACCAATGCGTTAGCGTCGGCTTTTGTTGGTTCGCTGGGTGGTGGTAAATCCTTTGCGAATAACCTTATCGTCTATTATGCGGTGCTTTATGGGGCACAAGCAGTGATTGTAGACCCAAAAGCAGAACGTGGCAGATGGAAAGAAACCTTGCCAGAGATTTCCCATGAAATCAATATCGTCACTCTGACTTCTGATGAGAAAAACAAAGGCTTACTTGACCCTTATGTGATTATGAAAAATCCCAAAGATTCTGAATCACTGGCTATTGATATTCTGACATTCCTTACGGGGATTTCCTCTCGTGATGGGGAACGCTTCCCAATCCTTAGAAAAGCCATTCGTGCAGTAACCAATAGTGAAGTACGAGGGTTGATGAAAGTGATTGAGGAATTACGGGTTGAGAATACGCCACTAAGTACCAGTATAGCCGACCATATCGAAAGTTTTACAGACTATGACTTTGCACATTTATTATTCAGTAATGGTTATGTGGAGCAGTCTATCAGCTTAGAAAAACAACTGAACATTATACAGGTTGCGGACTTGGTACTTCCCGACAAGGAAACTTCCTTTGAGGAATATACCACTATGGAGCTTTTATCCGTTGCTATGCTGATTGTCATTAGTACCTTTGCTTTAGACTTTATCCATACAGACCGAAGCATTTTCAAGATTGTAGATTTAGACGAAGCATGGAGCTTTTTACAGGTAGCACAAGGAAAAACACTATCTATGAAGCTGGTTCGGGCTGGTCGTGCTATGAACGCTGGGGTATATTTCGTGACCCAAAATACAGACGACCTCTTAGATGAAAAACTGAAAAATAACCTCGGCTTAAAATTTGCATTTCGTTCCACTGACCTTAACGAGATTAAAAAGACCTTAGCCTTTTTTGGTGTAGACCCAGAGGACGAAAACAATCAGAAGCGATTGCGTGATTTGGAAAACGGGCAATGCCTTATCAGTGATTTATATGGTCGTGTCGGTGTGATACAGTTCCACCCTGTATTTGAAGAACTGCTCCATGCCTTTGATACCAGACCACCTGTGCGAAAAGAGGTGTAAATGTGAAACCATCAATAGTAAACAGAATAAAATCAAACTGGACGCTGAAACGTCTAGGTAAAGTGGCAATGACAGTGGCTTTCACACTTGTGATTGCCATTTTTCTTTTAGCCATGCTGGGAACGGTGGTTCAAGCTGCGGGCTTGGTAGATGATACGGTCAATGTGGCAAATGAATACAGCCGATACCCACTTGAAAACTATCAACTGGATTTTTATGTGGATAATAGCTGGGGCTGGCTTCCGTGGAACTGGTCGGACGGGATTGGAAAACAGGTCATGTATGGACTATATGCCATTACCAATTTTATTTGGACAATCAGTTTGTATGTTTCCAATGCGACAGGTTACTTAGTACAGGAAGCCTATTCCTTAGACTTCATTTCCGCTACAGCAGATTCCATTGGTAAGAATATGCAGACCTTAGCTGGTGTGAGTGCAAACGGATTTTCAACAGAGGGTTTCTATGTTGGATTCCTCTTACTCTTGATTTTGGTTCTTGGGGTTTATGTTGCCTATACGGGACTGATAAAGAGAGAAACCACAAAGGCAATTCATGCCATTATGAATTTTGTGCTGGTGTTTATCCTATCGGCTTCCTTTATTGCCTACGCTCCCGACTACATTAAAAAAATCAATGACTTTTCATCAGACATCAGTAATGCCAGTTTATCACTTGGCACGAAGATTGTCATGCCCCATTCCGATAGTCAAGGCAAGGACAGCGTGGACTTAATCAGAGATAGCCTGTTTTCCATACAGGTTCAGCAACCGTGGCTACTGCTTCAATACAACAGTTCAGACATTGAAAGTATCGGTATTGACCGTGTGGAAAGCCTGCTCTCCACCAGCCCAGATTCCAACAATGGCGAAGACAGAGAAAAAATTGTTGCGGAAGAAATTGAAGACAGAAGCAATACCAATCTAACCATTACAAAGACCATTAACCGTTTAGGTACAGTCTTCTTCCTATTTGTCTTCAATATTGGGATTTCCATATTTGTATTCCTATTAACAGGAATCATGATTTTCTCGCAGGTACTTTTTATCATCTATGCTATGTTTCTGCCTGTGAGCTTTATTTTAAGCATGATTCCATCATTTGATGGTATGTCAAAACGAGCCATAACAAAGCTCTTTAATACCATTTTGACACGAGCTGGAATCACATTGATTATTACGACAGCATTTAGTATTTCAACCATGCTCTATACCTTATCGGCTGGTTATCCGTTCTTTTTGATTGCTTTTCTACAGATTGTGACCTTTGCAGGAATCTACTTCAAGCTGGGCGATTTAATGAGTATGTTTTCTCTACAGAGTAACGATTCTCAAAGTGTGGGAAGTCGTGTGATGAGAAAACCTCGTATGCTTATGCACGCTCACATGCACCGTCTACAGCGGAAACTTGGACGTTCCATGACTACTCTAGGGGCTGGGTCTGCCATTGTTACAGGTAAAAAAGGACAGTCGGGTTCGGGGAGTTCTGCAAGGACACAAGCAGATCACTCCCGACCAGACGGAAAGGAAAAATCAACACTTGGAAAACGTATCGGTCAAACCATCGGTACAGTAGCTGATACCAAAGACAGAATGGTAGACACTGCTAGTGGTTTGAAAGAACAGGTTAAAGATTTGCCGACCAATGCAAGATATGCAGTATATCAAGGAAAATCCAAAGTAAAAGAGAATGTCCGTGATTTAACCAGTAGTATTTCTCAAACCAAAGCGGACAGAGCCAGTGGACGCAAGGAACAGCAGGAACAAAGGCGAAAAACCATTGCGAAGCGTCGCTCTGAAATGGAACAGGTCAAACAGAAAAAACAGCCTGCTTCTTCTGTTCATGAAAGACCGACTACAAGACAAGAACAATATCATGATGAACAGACCTCAAAACAGTCTAATATTCAGACTTCATATAAGGAATCTCAACAAGCCAAACAAGAGCGTCCAGCAGTTAAGTCCGATTTTTCAAGTCCAAAAGTGGAACGCCAAGGCAATACCGTTCAAGAAAAAACCGTTCAAAAGCCAGCAACTTCAACCACTACAGCAGATAGAACTTCACAACGTCCAATCACAAAAGAACGTCCGTCTACTGTTCAAAGAGTACCACTACAAAATACAAGAAGTAGACCACCAATCAAAACCGCCACCATTAAGAAAGTCGGTAAGAAACCATGAAGTTGAAAACTTTAGTGATTGGTGGTTCTGGATTATTCTTGATGGTCTTCTCACTGCTTCTGTTTGTTGCCATTTTATTTTCAGATGAACAGGACAGCGGAATTTCCAATATTCATTATGGAGGTGTGAATGTTTCCGCAGAAGTGCTGGCTCATAAGCCTATGGTAGAAAAATATGCCAAAGAATATGGCGTTGAAGAATATGTCAACATACTTCTTGCGATTATACAGGTGGAATCGGGCGGTACTGCGGAAGATGTTATGCAGTCCTCGGAATCCCTCGGTCTTCCACCTAATTCATTGAGTACAGAAGAATCCATTAAGCAAGGTGTGAAGTATTTCAGTGAATTATTAGCCAGTAGCGAAAGGCTCAGTGTAGATTTAGAATCGGTTATCCAGTCCTACAATTATGGTGGTGGTTTCTTAGGGTATGTGGCTAATCGTGGAAATAAATATACCTTTGAACTGGCTCAAAGTTTCTCAAAAGAGTATTCAGGTGGCGAAAAAGTGTCTTACCCCAATCCCATAGCCATACCTATCAATGGGGGCTGGCGATACAACTATGGCAATATGTTTTATGTGCAACTGGTAACGCAGTATCTTGTCACAACAGAGTTTGATGATGATACGGTACAAGCCATCATGGACGAAGCACTGAAATATGAGGGCTGGCGATACGTTTACGGTGGAGCTTCCCCGACTACTTCTTTTGATTGTAGCGGACTGACACAATGGACGTATGGAAAAGCTGGAATTAACTTACCACGAACCGCACAACAGCAATATGATGTGACCCAGCATATCCCACTATCGGAAGCACAAGCTGGCGATTTGGTTTTCTTTCATTCTACCTATAACGCTGGCTCTTATATTACTCATGTTGGGATATACCTTGGCAATAACCGTATGTTTCATGCAGGCGACCCAATCGGTTATGCCGACTTAACAAGCCCCTACTGGCAACAGCATTTAGTGGGAGCAGGACGAATCAAACAATGAGAAAGGAAGATTTAATGATGAAATTTAGAAAAAATCAGAATAAAGAAAAACAGATACCAAAGGAAAAGAAACCTCGTGTCTATAAGGTCAATCCTCATAAAAAGGTTGTGATTGCCTTGTGGGTACTTTTAGGGCTTAGTTTCAGCTTTGCGATATTCAAGCACTTTACAGCTATAGATACTCATACTATTCACGAAACAACTATCATAGAAAAGGAATACGTTGATACTCATCATGTAGAAAATTTTGTAGAGAACTTTGCGAAAGTCTACTATTCATGGGAGCAATCCGATAAGTCCATTGATAATCGAATGGAAAGTCTAAAAGGCTATCTGACAGATGAACTTCAAGCTCTCAATGTTGATACAGTACGCAAAGATATTCCTGTATCGTCTTCTGTAAGAGGATTTCAGATATGGACGGTAGATCCAACTGGCGACAATGAGTTTAATGTAACCTACAGTGTAGACCAGCTCATTACAGAGGGAGAAAATACAAAGACCGTCCACTCTGCTTATATAGTGAGTGTCTATGTAGATGGTTCTGGAAATATGGTACTGGTTAAGAATCCGACCATTACCAACATACCTAAGAAATCAAGTTATAAACCAAAAGCCATTGAAAGTGAGGGGACGGTTGATTCCATTACAACCAATGAAATCAATGAGTTTTTAACGACGTTCTTCAAGCTCTATCCTACAGCGACAGCCAGTGAACTTTCCTACTATGTGAATGACGGGATATTAAAACCAATCGGAAAAGAGTACATCTTTCAAGAACTGGTAAATCCTATTCACAATCGTAAGGATAATCAAGTCACGGTATCGCTGACAGTGGAGTATATCGACCAG
Source organism: Streptococcus sp. 2018162 (assembly GCF_019754175.1). Classification (NCBI taxonomy): domain Bacteria; kingdom Bacillati; phylum Bacillota; class Bacilli; order Lactobacillales; family Streptococcaceae; genus Streptococcus; species Streptococcus sp. 2018162. The sequence continues at coordinate 72,182 of NZ_JAIJZP010000002.1, forward strand.
CAGACCAAAGCAACGCAGATATCTCAATTTGATTTGGTACTTGAAAAGAACGGGAGTAATTGGAAGATTATAGAATAACAAATATTGGTACATTATTACAGCTATTTTGTAATCACGTACTCTCTTTGATAAAAAATTGGAGATTCCTTGACAAATATGCTCTTACGTGCTATTATTTAAGTATCTATTTAAAAGGAGTTAATAAATATGCGGCAAGGTATTCTTAAATAAACTGTCAATTTGATAGTGGGAACAAATAATTGGATGTCCTTTTTTAGGAGGGCTTAGTTTTTTGTACCCAGTTTAAGAATACCTTTATCATGTGATTCTAAAGTATCCGGAGAATATCTGTATGCTTTGTATGCCTATGGTTATGCATAAAAATCCCAGTGATAAGAGTATTTATCACTGGGATTTTTATGCCCTTTTGGGCTTTTGAATGGAGGAAAATCACATGAAAATTATTAATATTGGAGTTTTAGCTCATGTTGATGCAGGAAAAACTACCTTAACAGAAAGCTTATTATATAACAGTGGAGCGATTACAGAATTAGGAAGCGTGGACAAAGGTACAACGAGGACGGATAATACGCTTTTAGAACGTCAGAGAGGAATTACAATTCAGACAGGAATAACCTCTTTTCAGTGGGAAAATACGAAGGTGAACATCATAGACACGCCAGGACATATGGATTTCTTAGCAGAAGTATATCGTTCATTATCAGTTTTAGATGGGGCAATTCTACTGATTTCTGCAAAAGATGGCGTACAAGCACAAACTCGTATATTATTTCATGCACTTAGGAAAATGGGGATTCCCACAATCTTTTTTATCAATAAGATTGACCAAAATGGAATTGATTTATCAACGGTTTATCAGGATATTAAAGAGAAACTTTCTGCCGAAATTGTAATCAAACAGAAGGTAGAACTGTATCCTAATATGTGTGTGACGAACTTTACCGAATCTGAACAATGGGATACGGTAATAGAGGGAAACGATGACCTTTTAGAGAAATATATGTCCGGTAAATCATTAGAAGCATTGGAACTCGAACAAGAGGAAAGCATAAGATTTCAGAATTGCTCCTTGTACCCTGTTTATCATGGAAGCGCAAAAAGCAACATAGGGATTGAGCAGCTTATAGAAGTGATAACGAATAAATTTTATTCATCAACATACAGAAAGAAGTCTGAACTTTGCGGAAATGTCTTCAAAATTGAATATTCGGAAGAAAGACAACGTCTTGCATATGTACGCCTTTATGGCGGAATCCTGCATTTGCGGGATTCGGTTAGAATATCGGAAAAGGAAAAAATAAAAATTACAGAAATGTATACTTCAATAAATGGTGAATTATGTAAAATTGATAAGGCTTATTCCGGGGAAATTGTTATTTTGCAAAATGAGTTTTTGAAGCTAAATAGTGTTCTTGGAGATACAAAGCTATTGCCACAGAGAGAGAGAATTGAAAATCCCCTCCCTCTGCTGCAAACAACTGTTGAACCGAGTAAACCTGAACAGAGAGAAATGTTGCTTGATGCCCTTTTGGAAATCTCAGATAGTGATCCGCTTCTACGATATTACGTGGATTCTACGACACATGAAATTATACTTTCTTTCTTAGGGAAAGTACAAATGGAAGTGATTAGTGCACTGTTGCAAGAAAAGTATCATGTGGAGATAGAACTAAAAGAGCCTACAGTCATTTATATGGAAAGACCGTTAAAAAAAGCAGAGTATACCATTCACATCGAAGTTCCACCGAATCCTTTCTGGGCTTCCATTGGTCTATCTGTAGCACCGCTTCCATTAGGGAGCGGAGTACAGTATGAGAGCTCGGTTTCTCTTGGATACTTAAATCAATCGTTTCAAAATGCAGTTATGGAGGGGATACGCTATGGCTGTGAACAAGGATTGTATGGTTGGAATGTGACGGACTGTAAAATCTGTTTTAAGTATGGCTTATACTATAGCCCTGTTAGTACCCCAGCAGATTTTCGGATGCTTGCTCCTATTGTATTGGAACAAGTCTTAAAAAAAGCTGGAACAGAATTGTTAGAGCCATATCTTAGTTTTAAAATTTATGCGCCACAGGAATATCTTTCACGAGCATACAACGATGCTCCTAAATATTGTGCGAACATCGTAGACACTCAATTGAAAAATAATGAGGTCATTCTTAGTGGAGAAATCCCTGCTCGGTGTATTCAAGAATATCGTAGTGATTTAACTTTCTTTACAAATGGACGTAGTGTTTGTTTAACAGAGTTAAAAGGGTACCATGTTACTACCGGTGAACCTGTTTGCCAGCCCCGTCGTCCAAATAGTCGGATAGATAAAGTACGATATATGTTCAATAAAATAACTTAGTGTATTTTATGTTGTTATATAAATATGGTTTCTTGTTAAATAAGATGAAATATTTTTTAATAAAGATTTGAATTAAAGTGTAAAGGAGGAGATAGTTATTATAAATCTTGTTGGTTTTATGCGTGCAACGGAAGTGACAATAAATAATAAAGATAATTCTTATAATCAGCACATGCATGTATTGGTATGTGTGGAACCAACTTATTTTAAGAATACAGAAAACTACGTGAATCAAAAACAATGGATTCAATTTTGGAAAAAGGCAATGAAATTAGACTATGATCCAAATGTAAAAGTTCAAATGATTCGACCGAAAAATAAATATAAATCGGATATACAATCGGCAATTGACGAAACTGCAAAATATCCTGTAAAGGATACGGATTTTATGACCGATGATGAAGAAAAGAATTTGAAACGTTTGTCTGATTTGGAGGAAGGTTTACACCGTAAAAGGTTAATCTCCTATGGCGGTTTGTTAAAAGAAATACATAAAAAATTAAACCTTGATGACACAGAAGAAGGCGATTTGATTCATACAGATGATGACGAAAAAGCCGATGAAGATGGATTTTCTATTATTGCAATGTGGAATTGGGAACGGAAAAATTATTTTATTAAAGAGTAGTTCAACAAACGGGCCATATTGTTGTATAAGTGATGAAATACTGAATTTAAAATTTAGTTTATATGTGGTAAAATGTTTTAATCAAGTTTAGGAGGAATTAATTATGAAGTGTAATGAATGTAACAGGGCACAATCGAATTTACGACACAACCAAATTTTAATTTGGCTTTGCATTTTATCTTTTTTTAGCGTATTAAATGAAATGGTTTTGAACGTCTCATTACCTGATATTGCAAATGATTTTAATAAACCACCTGCGAGTACAAACTGGGTGAACACAGCCTTTATGTTAACCTTTTCCATTGGAACAGCTGTATATGGAAAGCTATCTGATCAATTAGGCATCAAAAGGTTACTCCTATTTGGAATTATAATAAATTGTTTCGGGTCGGTAATTGGGTTTGTTGGCCATTCTTTCTTTTCCTTACTTATTATGGCTCGTTTTATTCAAGGGGCTGGTGCAGCTGCATTTCCAGCACTCGTAATGGTTGTAGTTGCGCGCTATATTCCAAAGGAAAATAGGGGTAAAGCATTTGGTCTTATTGGATCGATAGTAGCCATGGGAGAAGGAGTCGGTCCAGCGATTGGTGGAATGATAGCCCATTATATTCATTGGTCCTATCTTCTACTCATTCCTATGATAACAATTATCACTGTTCCGTTTCTTATGAAATTATTAAAGAAAGAAGTAAGGATAAAAGGTCATTTTGATATCAAAGGAATTATACTAATGTCTGTAGGCATTGTATTTTTTATGTTGTTTACAACATCATATAGCATTTCTTTTCTTATCGTTAGCGTGCTGTCATTCCTGATATTTGTAAAACATATCAGGAAAGTAACAGATCCTTTTGTTGATCCCGGATTAGGGAAAAATATACCTTTTATGATTGGAGTTCTTTGTGGGGGAATTATATTTGGAACAGTAGCAGGGTTTGTCTCTATGGTTCCTTATATGATGAAAGATGTTCACCAGCTAAGTACTGCCGAAATCGGAAGTGTAATTATTTTCCCTGGAACAATGAGTGTCATTATTTTCGGCTACATTGGTGGGATACTTGTTGATAGAAGAGGTCCTTTATACGTGTTAAACATCGGAGTTACATTTCTTTCTGTTAGCTTTTTAACTGCTTCCTTTCTTTTAGAAACAACATCATGGTTCATGACAATTATAATCGTATTTGTTTATGGTGGGCTTTCGTTCACCAAAACAGTTATATCAACAATTGTTTCAAGTAGCTTGAAACAGCAGGAAGCTGGTGCTGGAATGAGTTTGCTTAACTTTACCAGCTTTTTATCAGAGGGAACAGGTATTGCAATTGTAGGTGGTTTATTATCCATACCCTTACTTGATCAAAGGTTGTTACCTATGGAAGTTGATCAGTCAACTTATCTGTATAGTAATTTGTTATTACTTTTTTCAGGAATCATTGTCATTAGTTGGCTGGTTACCTTGAATGTATATAAACATTCTCAAAGGGATTTCTAAATCGTTAAGGGATCAACTTTGGGAGAGAGTTCAAAATTGATCCTTTTTTTATAACAGGAATTCAAATCTTTTTGTTCCATTAAAGGGCGCGATTGCTGAATAAAAGATACGAGAGACCTCTCTTGTATCTTTTTTATTTTGAGTGGTTTTGTCCGTTACACTAGAAAACCGAAAGACAATAAAAATTTTATTCTTGCTGAGTCTGGCTTTCGGTAAGCTAGACAAAACGGACAAAATAAAAATTGGCAAGGGTTTAAAGGTGGAGATTTTTTGAGTGATCTTCTCAAAAAATACTACCTGTCCCTTGCTGATTTTTAAACGAGCACGAGAGCAACCCCCCCTTTGCTGAGGTGGCAGAGGGCAGGTTTTTTTGTTTCTTTTTTCTCGTAAAAAAAAGAAAGGTCTTAAAGGTTTTATGGTTTTGGTCGGCACTGCCGACAGCCTCGCAGAGCACACACTTTATGAATATAAAGTATAGTGTGTTATACTTTACTTGGAAGTGGTTGCCGGAAAGAGCGAAAATGCCTCACATTTGTGCCACCTAAAAAGGAGCGATTTACATATGAGTTATGCAGTTTGTAGAATGCAAAAAGTGAAATCAGCTGGACTAAAAGGCATGCAATTTCATAATCAAAGAGAGCGAAAAAGTAGAACGAATGATGATATTGACCATGAGCGAACACGTGAAAATTATGATTTGAAAAATGATAAAAATATTGATTACAACGAACGTGTCAAAGAAATTATTGAATCACAAAAAACAGGTACAAGAAAAACGAGGAAAGATGCTGTTCTTGTAAATGAGTTGCTAGTAACATCTGACCGAGATTTTTTTGAGCAACTGGATCCAGGAGAACAAAAACGATTTTTTGAGGAAAGTTATAAATTATTTTCCGAACGATATGGCAAGCAAAATATTGCTTATGCAACAGTTCATAATGATGAGCAAACCCCTCACATGCATTTAGGTGTTGTGCCTATGCGTGATGGAAAACTGCAAGGAAAAAATGTGTTTAATCGTCAAGAACTGTTATGGCTACAAGATAAATTCCCCGAGCATATGAAAAAACAGGGTTTTGAGTTGAAGCGTGGTGAACGTGGCTCTTACCGTAAACATATTGAGACAGCTAAATTTAAAAAACAAACTTTGGAAAAAGAGATTGATTTTCTAGAAAAAAATTTAGCAGTTAAAAAAGATGAATGGACTGCTTATGGCGATAAAGTTAAATCAGATTTAGAAGTACCAGCGAAACGACACATGAAAAGTGTTGAAGTGCCAACGGGTGAAAAGTCCATGTTTGGTTTGGGAAAAGAAATAATGAAAACAGAAAAGAAACCAACCAAAAATGTTGTTATATCGGAGCGTGATTATAAAAACTTAGTGACTGCTGCGAGAGATAACGATAGGTTAAAACAGCATGTTAGAAATCTCATGAGTACTGATATGGCGAGAGAATATAAAAAATTAAGTAAAGAACATGGGCAAGTTAAAGAAAAATATAGTGGTCTTGTAGAGCGATTTAATGAAAATGTAAATGATTATAATGAGTTGCTTGAAGAAAACAAGTCTTTAAAGTCTAAAATAAGCGATTTAAAGCGTGATGTGAGTTTAATCTATGAAAGCACTAAGGAATTCCTTAAGGAACGTACAGACGGCTTAAAAGCCTTTAAAAATGTTTTTAAGGGGTTTGTAGACAAGGTAAAGGATAAAACAGCACAATTCCAAGAAAAACACGATTTAGAACCTAAAAAGAACGAATTTGAACTAACTCATAACCGAGAGGTAAAAAAAGAACGAAGTCGAGATCAGGGAATGAGTTTATAAAATAAAAAAAGCACCTGAAAAGGTGTCTTTTTTTGATGGTTTTGAACTTGTTCTTTCTTATCTTGATACATATAGAAATAACGTCATTTTTATTTTAGTTGCTGAAAGGTGCGTTGAAGTGTTGGTATGTATGTGTTTTAAAGTATTGAAAACCCTTAAAATTGGTTGCAAAGAAAAACCCCATCTGTTAAAGTTATAAGTGACCAAACAAATAACTAAATAGATGGGGGTTTCTTTTAATATTATGTGTCCTAATAGTAGCATTTATTCAGATGAAAAATCAAGGGTTTTAGTGGACAAGACAAAAAGTGGAAAAGTGAGACCATGGAGAGAAAAGAAAATCGCTAATGTTGATTACTTTGAACTTCTGCATATTCTTGAATTTAAAAAGGCTGAAAGAGTAAAAGATTGTGCTGAAATATTAGAGTATAAACAAAATCGTGAAACAGGCGAAAGAAAGTTGTATCGAGTGTGGTTTTGTAAATCCAGGCTTTGTCCAATGTGCAACTGGAGGAGAGCAATGAAACATGGCATTCAGTCACAAAAGGTTGTTGCTGAAGTTATTAAACAAAAGCCAACAGTTCACTTCCAAATCCAGAAAGGGAATCTTTAATAGAACGTGCCGTATCTTTTCCTCCTCTAAATTCTAATTAAATCGGAATTTGTCAGTTACTTGTATTCACTCGGTACAGGAATATTAAATCTCTCGCACAATAGTTTTACATCATGCATATCATTTTCATCATGCTCATAGCCCAGATGAAATAACACTTGATTTTCAGCATCGATACATCTTACCGTTTTATCGCCTATTTTCCCAATGCCGCTAAAGACTTCTGGAGGATATGCTTCTCCCTCAAAAACAATGTATCCTTGTTCGTTGAATTTAAATATATGAAGATCAATTATCCTACCTTTACTATCCTTATAAACCGTATGAGATGTGGTGGTATATGCTTCGATAACTTCAGCAAAGCCATATTCTTTTAATATTTCAATAAACTTTTTACCATTACTTTCTTCCACAAATAAATCAATATCGTTGTGTACTCTTGTTTCTTCTTCTAATAGAGCATCTACTCCCCAACCACCATCTATCCAAATGTTAATATCATTTTCTTCAGCATATGTTATTATCTCAATGGCATCAGTTTTACTTACCATGTAATCCCTCCGTTCAAATTAAATCTATAAGTGATAAATCTCAAAGCTATTTCTCCTAATAATATAATGTCTATTGTTCCAATCAAAGCTAAAGATGAAGCTTGCCTTCTTTAGCTCGCAATAATTAGAGCTAAATCGAGATTCCAGCACCCCCTAGATTTAAGTTCCCTTTTGTGCCGTGGTAGAAAGGCCCCAAGTCTAGGAATTTTTCATGAATTGCTCTAACCCTGCTTTGGATGTTAACATTTCAAGATTATTAAATATTTCCTCTTCGCTCCAGTTCCACCATTGTAGCTTTAGCAAGAATTCAATCTTTTCGTCACTAAAGCGTTTTTTGATAAACTTAGCTGGATTCCCACCATATATTGTATATGGCTCAACACTTTTCACTACTGTTGAATTAGCGGCAATAATCGCACCATCACCAATTTTAATACCCGGCATAATGGTAACATTTTGACCTATCCATACATCATTGCCAATCACTGTATCTCCCTTAAAAGGAAGTTGTTCAATTGTAGGAGTCACCTTTTCCCATCCATGGCCAAAGATATTAAAGGGATAGGTTGTAATTCCATCCATTCTATGATTTGCACCATTCATAATAAACTTAACACCCTCTGCAATTGCACAGAACTTTCCTATTATAAGTTTATCCCCTAGAAATTCGTAATGGTGCTCTATATTATCATAAAATTTCTCCGGTGTTTTTTTATTATCGCTATAATAGGTATATTCCCCAATCTCCACATTGGGTCTTTTAGGTAGATTGCTTATAAAACAAACCGTCTTTATATTTTCATTTGGATAAAGTTTTTTCTTATCTGGTCCTATCATAAAATATTAGCTCCTTTAATCTTTAATTACTTCATTACCTTGGCATTGTAGGACTTTCTATCTTTCGTTTTGATTCCTTTTACCAGGGTTTCTTTTCCCTCTAGTAATTCTTTTACATTTGTTTTGGTGAGTTTTTTCTTTCTAAAATGTTCAGCTAAAGTGAAGGTACATTCAGGATAATTTGAACAACCATAAAACGATTTTTTTAATACAATATTGTTGCCACACTTAGGACATTTTCCTACAAGGGGTCCCGAGCGCTTAGTGGGAATTTGTACCCCTTATCGATACAAATTCCCCGTAGGCGCTAGGGACCTCTTTAGCTCCTTGGAAGCTGTCAGTAGTATACCTAATAATTTATCTACATTCCCTTTAGTAACGTGTAACTTTCCAAATTTACAAAAGCGACTCATAGAATTATTTCCTCCCGTTAAATAATAGATAACTATTAAAAATAGACAATACTTGCTCATAAGTAACGGTACTTAAATTGTTTACTTTGGCGTGTTTCATTGCTTGATGAAACTGATTTTTAGTAAACAGTTGACGATATTCTCGATTGACCCATTTTGAAACAAAGTACGTATATAGCTTCCAATATTTATCTGGAACATCTGTGGTATGGCGGGTAAGTTTTATTAAGACACTGTTTACTTTTGGTTTAGGATGAAAGCATTCCGCTGGCAGCTTAAGCAATTGCTGAATCGAGACTTGAGTGTGCAAGAGCAACCCTAGTGTTCGGTGAATATCCAAGGTACGCTTGTAGAATCCTTCTTCAACAATCAGATAGATGTCAGACGCATGGCTTTCAAAAACCACTTTTTTAATAATTTGTGTGCTTAAATGGTAAGGAATATTCCCAACAATTTTATACCTCTGTTTGTTAGGGAATTGAAACTGTAGAATATCTTGGTGAATTAAAGTGACACGAGTGTTCAGTTTTAATTTTTCTGACGATAAGTTGAATAGATGACTGTCTAATTCAATAGACGTTACCTGTTTACTTATTTTAGCCAGTTTCGTCGTTAAATGCCCTTTACCTGTTCCAATTTCGTAAACGGTATCGGTTTCTTTTAAATTCAATTGTTTTATTATTTGGTTGAGTACTTTTTCACTCGTTAAAAAGTTTTGAGAATATTTTATATTTTTGTTCATGTAATTACTCCTGAAGTGATTACATCTGTAAATAAATACAGAAGTTAAATGATTTGTTTGTAATTTTAGTTATCTGTTTAAAAAGTCATAAGATTAGTCACTGGTAGGAATTAATCTAACGTATTTATTTATCTGCGTAATCACTGTTTTTAGTCTGTTTCAAAACAGTAGATGTTTTATCTACATTACGCATTTGGAATACCAACATGACGAATCCCTCCTTCTTAATTACAAATTTTTAGCATCTAATTTAACTTCAATTTATAGTGTAACACAACAAGATGATATGTTCAATATAAAAGTTATGGAATGAGTCTCATACTTCCAATTCGATGCCAGATTTAAAGGATATGACGAAGTGTTCTTCATAGACTGTAACGCTCTGGATTATCTTCCTTAGTAGCAAGCGATTAGCTTTCACAAAATCTTCTGTTTGTAGTTTTAAAAATTCATCAGGATTTTCTAACTCAACCTCAAAATATTTCATTTTACATTCCCTCATTTCATTTATTGATAAATTGAGTTTACAAAAAAGAGTGGACAATTTTTGTCTACTCTTAACCTTTAAAATAGTTTTTTTTAATCGATTTGAAGTTGCCTAAATTATTACTTATTCGGTAAAATGAAGTATTGCTTTCAACAGATTTCCTTCAACTACACTTCACTTGATTCAAACAAGGTGGGTACATTTCTATTCCCACAAACTCCTTGTCAATGGAAACAAACACGTACCCACAGGGTAAATGGAAATAGAAACTGATAATTTCTAGCTATCACTTCTACTCATTCCAAAAATTTTCTCACTCTGATACTTACCCACCATAAAGCAAAAAGCCTTGCAATCAAGGCTTTCATTATCCCTTTCGTTCCAAGGTTTCTAGGCTTTTACGAGCAGTGCGACACACTCGACGTGTTTTGATAGGCTAACGAGCCATTGTTCTTTGAAAACTGAATAAAAGTAATCGAATACGTTTCGATAAGAAAAGAGCCAACGGAACTAACCGCCATGACCTATCTTATAAAGATAGCGAGCGATTCATGTTAGTGATCCGAGAAGCAATCTTTAGCAGGATTGCCTGCAACGACATTCTTATCGTGATAATGATACTCCCATACAGTCAATAGTCCGAGCGTGATAAAACCGTCGCAGGCAATGAGTATGGCTACATGAGAACCATGCAGGGGTGGAACTCCCGTGAGCTTTGCTAAAGCTGTTCGATTGCTGGTAAAACAACTTTTATGAAATCCAAATAAGTGATTTGGAAAGGAGGATTTTATGAAGCAGACTGACATTCCTATTTGGGAACGTTATACCCTAACCATTGAAGAAGCGTCAAAATATTTTCGTATTGGCGAAAACAAGCTACGACGCTTGGCAGAGGAAAATAAAAATGCAAATTGGCTGATTATGAATGGCAATCGTATTCAGATTAAACGAAAACAATTTGAAAAAATTATAGATACATTGGACGCAATCTAGCGTCGCCAAAGGGTCTTGTATATGATAAAATAGTATTAAGTCGTATCAAGGCTCTTTCCATAAAGGAAAGGAGCAAATGCCATGTCAGAAAAAAGACGTGACAATAAAGGTCGAATCTTAAAGACTGGAGAGAGCCAACGAAAAGACGGAAGATACTTATACAAATATATAGATTCATTTGGAGAACCGCAATTTGTTTACTCGTGGAAACTTGTGGCTACAGACCGAGTACCAGCAGGAAAGCGTGATTGTATCTCACTTAGAGAGAAAATCGCAGAGTTACAGAAAGACATTCATGATGGTATTGATGTTGTAGGAAAGAAAATGACACTCTGCCAGCTTTACGCAAAACAGAACGCTCAAAGACCAAAGGTTAGAAAAAACACTGAAACTGGACGCAAATATCTTATGGATATTTTGAAGAAAGACAAGTTAGGTGTAAGAAGTATTGACAGTATTAAGCCATCAGACGCTAAAGAATGGGCTATTAGAATGAGTGAAAATGGTTATGCTTATCAAACCATCAATAACTACAAACGTTCTTTAAAGGCTTCATTCTATATTGCTATACAAGATGATTGTGTTCGGAAGAATCCATTTGACTTTCAACTGAAAGCAGTTCTTGATGATGATACTGTCCCTAAGACCGTACTAACAGAAGAACAGGAAGAAAAACTGTTAGCCTTTGCAAAAGCTGATAAAACCTACAGCAAAAATTATGATGAAATTCTGATACTCTTAAAAACAGGTCTTCGTATTTCAGAGTTTGGTGGTTTGACACTTCCAGATTTAGATTTTGAGAATCGTCTTGTCAATATAGACCATCAGCTATTGAGAGATACTGAAATTGGGTACTACATTGAAACACCAAAGACCAAAAGTGGCGAACGTCAAGTTCCTATGGTTGAAGAAGCCTATCAAGCATTTAAGCGAGTGTTAGCGAATCGAAAGAATGATAAGCGTGTTGAGATTGATGGATATAGTGATTTCCTCTTTCTTAATAGAAAGAACTATCCAAAAGTGGCAAGTGATTACAACGGCATGATGAAAGGTCTTGTTAAGAAATACAATAAGTATAACGAGGATAAATTGCCACACATCACTCCACATAGTTTGCGACATACATTCTGTACCAACTATGCAAATGCAGGAATGAATCCAAAGGCATTACAGTACATTATGGGACATGCTAATATAGCCATGACGCTGAACTATTACGCACATGCAACATTCGATTCTGCAATGGCAGAAATGAAACGCTTGAATAAAGAGAAGCAACAGGAGCGTCTTGTTGCTTAGTAGTACAAATGAATTTACTACTTATTTACCACTTCTGACAGCTAAGACATGAGGAAATATGCAAAGAAACGTGAAGTATCTTCCTACAGTAAAAATACTCGAAAGCACATAGAATAAGGCTTTACGAGCATTTAAGAAAATATAAAAAGATAATTAGAAATTTATACTTTGTTTATTTTAAAAATTTTTTCTTTTTTTGTTGACAATTTTCAGATAATTCAGTATATTAGATACATCGTAAAATTTAAGAAAGATTTAAGGAGTTTTCATGAAAACAAGAAAATTTGCAGTAGCGCTTGCTACATTTGCCTCTGCAGCTCTACTTGCTGCATGTGGTAATGTTTCGACAACCAATACTTCAGCCGCAGGTTCTTCTGTAGGTGATACATTTAAAATCGGCTACAACTTGGAGTTGTCAGGTGCTGTTTCATCCTATGGTCAAACAGAGGAAAAAGGTGCCAACCTTGCCGTGAAAGAAATCAATGCTGCGGGTGGTATTGACGGCAAAAAAATCGAAGTGATTACAAAAGACAACAAGTCTGAAACAGCAGAGGCAGCTACTGTTGCAACAAGCTTGGCAAGTGAAGGGGCAAACGTTGTGATTGGTCCTGCTACATCAGGAGCTTCAGCAGCCTCTATTCCAGCATTGACATCTGCTGGTGTTCCTATGATTACTCCTTCAGGAACTCAGACAAACTTGGTTGTGAACGATAAAGGTGAGGTCCAAGAATACTTCTTCCGTACAACCTTTACAGATGGGTATCAAGGTCAAATTATGGCTAAATACGCTACTGAGAACTTGTCAGCTAAGAAAGTTGTTCTTTACTTTGACAACTCTTCTGATTATGGTAAGGGTGTAGCAGAGGCTTTCAAGAAGGCTTACAAAGGAGAAATCGTTTCAGAAATTACATTTGCTTCTGGCGATAAGGATTTCCAAGCTGCTTTGACAAAATTGAAAGATAAAGAATTTGATGCCATCATCATGCCTGGTTACTACAATGAAACAGGTACAATTGTGAAGCAAGCACGCGGTTTGGGTATTGACAAGCCAATTCTTGGTTCAGATGGTTTTGACTCACCACAATTTACTGAATTGGCAACTGCATCAGCAGCATCAAATGTTTACTACCTTTCTGGATTTGTAACATCAGCAAGTGAAAAAGCAAAAGCATTCTATGATGCCTATGTGAAAGAATACAATGAAGAGCCATCAATGTTCTCAGCTCTAGCTTACGACTCAGTTTACATGGCAGCAGAAGCAGCAAAAGGTGCAGCTGATTCAGCAGCAGTGAAGGCTAATCTTGCAGCTCTGAAAGACTTTGAAGGTGTGACTGGTACAATGTCTGTTGACAAAGAGCACAATGTCGTTAAATCAGTTTATGTTGTTGGTTTAACAAACGGAGAAGAATCGTCTGTAGATACTATCTCTATTGACTAATAGTGGATGAAAAGAGGGAATTCCCTCTTTTTCACTTGTCAGAATGTGTAGAATAGTATACATGCGGATATAAAATTTGGTTAAATTTTCTGTAATTTTAATGATTAAACTCTCTATCTAACTTGCTTATTTTCAGAAAATTTTGTATAATGTAACAATGCTATTGAGCTCGAAAAATATTTAGAAAGATTGGTGAACCTATGCTTCAACAACTTGTCAATGGTTTGATTCTTGGTTCTGTTTATGCCCTTTTGGCCCTTGGTTATACCATGGTGTACGGAATTATCAAACTCATTAACTTCGCCCATGGTGATTTGTATATGATGGGTGCTTTTATGGGGTACTTCCTATTAAATAATTTAACTTTTATTGCAGATGGTGGAACACGTTTCTTTGTTGCTCTCATTCTAGCGATGGTAGGGACGGCTATTCTCGGTGTCGTTATAGAGTTTTTAGCCTATCGTCCTTTGCGTAATTCAACGCGTATAGCAGCTTTGATTACGGCTATCGGTGTATCCTTCTTCTTGGAATACACTATGATTAAATTCTTTACAGCAGACGTAAAAGCCTTTCCACAAGCAATCGAAGCTGTGACTTTTAACCTTGGTCCAGTTTCTGTTACCAATATCCAGTTGATTATTCTTGGTGTATCGCTTGCGTTGATGGTCGCTCTTCAATTAATTGTCAAACGTACAAAAATGGGGAAAGCCATGCGTGCGGTTTCTGTAGATAGCGATGCAGCTCAGCTTATGGGGATCAATGTAAACCGTACAATCAGCTTTACTTTTGCTCTTGGGTCAGCTCTTGCGGGTGCTGCGGGTGTTCTCCTAGGTCTCTACTACAACCAGATTGAGCCTTTGATGGGGATGACCCCAGGTTTGAAAGCCTTTGTAGCGGCAGTATTGGGCGGTATCGGTATTATTCCAGGTGCTGCGCTTGGTGGCTTCGTTATCGGTATCATCGAAACATTCACCTATGTGATTGAATTCGATACTTTCCGTGATGCGATTGTATATACTGTTTTGATCATCATCCTCTTGGTGCGTCCAAGTGGTATTCTTGGTAAAAATGTGAAAGAGAAGGTGTAACCATGAAGCAAAATTTAAAAGTTAATGCGATTTGGTTGGCTATCTTATTGGCTGGTTTTGGGCTTATTCAAGGTCTTGTATCAGCAGGGATTCTGAATTTTTACTACATCCAGATTGTTCAGCAAATCGGTATTCAAATTATCTTGGCAGTTGGTTTAAACTTGATTGTTGGTTTCTCAGGTCAATTTTCACTTGGTCATGCTGGTTTTATGGCTATTGGTGCTTATGCAGTAGGTATTCTTGGGAAAATGATGCCAACTTATGGTGGATTTGCTATCGCCTTGATTGTTGGGATGTTAATCTCAGGTGCAGTGGCTCTTTTAGTTGGTATTCCAACCCTTCGTTTGAAAGGGGACTACCTTGCAATTGCGACTCTTGGTGTTGCAGAGATTATTCGTATTTTAATTATCAATGGTGGTAGTGTAACGAATGGTGCAGCAGGTATTATGTCTATTCCACTCTTTACAAGCTGGCCTTTAGTTTATATTTTTGTAATCATCACAACCTTGGTGACAGTTAACTTTTTGCGCAGTCCGATGGGACGTGCTACAATTTCTGTTCGTGAGGATGAAATTGCGGCAGAATCTGTAGGTGTCAATCCAACATTTGTGAAAGTTTCAGCCTTTGTATTTGGTGCCATGACGGCAGCCATTGCAGGTGGTCTCCATGCAGGATACGTTGGGACAATTGTTCCGAAAGACTTTGCCTTTATGACCTCCGTTAACGTTTTGATTATCATTGTATTGGGTGGTTTGGGCTCTATCACAGGTACCTTTGTAGCAGCCATTGTACTTGGTATTTTGAACGTATTCCTCAAGAGTTA
Source organism: Streptococcus sp. 2018162 (assembly GCF_019754175.1). Taxonomy (NCBI): domain Bacteria; kingdom Bacillati; phylum Bacillota; class Bacilli; order Lactobacillales; family Streptococcaceae; genus Streptococcus; species Streptococcus sp. 2018162. Next base: position 87,782 of record NZ_JAIJZP010000002.1, read on the forward strand.
CTCTGATATTTCAATGATTATCTATTCATTAGCTCTTATTCTCTTGATGATTTTCCGTCCTGGAGGTCTTTTGGGAACTAAGGAATTCAGCGTAGCAGCTCTACTCAAGAAGAAGGAGGTTAAGTAATGGCATTACTTGAAGTAAAAGATTTAACCAAGAACTTCGGTGGCCTGACTGCCGTTGGTGACGTGACCATGGAACTTCATGAAGGGGAATTGGTTGGTCTTATCGGTCCAAATGGTGCTGGTAAAACGACTCTTTTCAACCTCTTGACAGGTGTTTATGAGCCAAGCGAGGGAACAATTTCTCTTGCAGGGACTATTTTGAACGGTAAAGCACCATCAAAAATTGCTTCGCTTGGTCTTGGTCGTACTTTCCAGAACATTCGTTTGTTCAAAAATATGACCGTTTTGGAAAATGTTTTGATTGGTCTTGGCAATCATGGTAAATCAGAAGTATTTGCAAGTTTCTTCCGTCTTCCAGCATTCTATAAGAATGAAGAAGCGTTGAAAACAAAAGCGATTGAACTTTTGAAAATCTTTGATTTGGATGGAGATGCAGATACATTAGCTAAAAATCTTCCTTACGGTCAACAACGACGTTTGGAAATCGTTCGTGCCCTTGCGACTGAACCAAAAATTCTTTTCTTGGATGAACCAGCGGCTGGTATGAACCCACAAGAAACGGCGGAATTGACCCAACTTATCCGTAAGATCAAAGAAGAATTTGGCATTACTATCATCTTGATCGAACACGATATGAGCTTGGTTATGGAAGTGACGGAGCGTATATACGTATTGGAGTACGGTCGTTTGATTGCCCATGGTACACCAGAAGAAATTCGTAATAACAAGCGTGTAATTGAAGCCTACCTTGGAGGTGAAGCTTAATGGCAATGTTAGAAGTAAAAAATCTTTCCGTTAACTACGGTGTTATCGAAGCTGTTAAAGATGTTAGCTTTGAGGTTAATGAAGGTGAAGTTGTAACACTTATCGGCGCTAATGGTGCTGGTAAAACCTCTATCCTTCGTACTATTTCAGGACTTGTTCGTCCGTCAGCTGGAACAATTTCTTTCCTTGGAAATGAGATTCAAAAAGTTCCTGCACGTAAAATCGTAGCAGACGGTTTATCACAAGTTCCAGAAGGTCGTCATGTTTTTGCAGGCTTGACTGTTATGGAAAACTTGGAAATGGGTGCCTTCCTTCGTAACAATCGTGAAGAAAACCAAGCAAACTTGAAAAAAATCTTTGCTCGTTTTCCACGTTTGGAAGAACGTAAAAACCAGGATGCAGCTACCCTTTCAGGTGGTGAGCAACAGATGTTGGCAATGGGACGTGCCCTAATGAGCCAACCAAAGCTCTTGCTCCTTGATGAACCATCAATGGGCTTGGCTCCAATCTTCATTCAAGAAATTTTTGATATTATCCAAGATATTCAAAAACAAGGAACAACAGTCCTCTTGATTGAGCAAAATGCCAACAAAGCTCTCGCTATTGCAGATCGTGGCTATGTTCTAGAAACAGGAAAAGTTGTCCTCTCAGGAACAGGAAAAGAACTCCTCGCATCAGAAGAAGTCAAAAAAGCATATCTGGGTGGCTAAAATGAGGCTGACGCCTCATTTTAGGTTGGAAATGAGAACCGCTGGTAAGCGGTTTTCTTTATAAGTGGGTTACCCCACGTTTTAAGTTGGAAATAGGAAACGCCGGCAGGCGTTTTTCTTTATATCAAGGCCCGTGGGGACCTTTTTAGGTGGAAATGGGGAGTGTTCTCTCATGTTGTTACTATCTATGCAGTGGTCTTCAAATATAGTATAATGAATGTATATTTGGAGGTTTGTATGATTAAAGTTGAAGAGATTTTATCGACTCTATCACCGAATCAAAAGGTTAACTATGATAAAGTATTTCAAAAAATGGCGAGCACGTGGCAGGAAGCGGGGCTTCGACCGAAAATTCTCATGCATGTCTGTTGTGCACCATGTTCGACCTATACATTGGAGTACTTGACTCAATATGCAGATGTAACCATCTATTTTGCGAATTCCAATATTCATCCAAAGGTGGAGTACCAGCGGCGGGCAGCCGTGACGGCCCAGTTTGTCAAAGAATTTAATCAGAAAACTGGACAGTCGGTAGGCTACCTAGAAGCTGACTATAGCCCTCAGGAATTTTTCAAGAAAACTCAGCATCTAGCCAATGAGCCAGAGGGGGGAGATCGGTGTAAGGTTTGCTATGATTATCGGTTGGATAAGACTGCGGAGAAGGCAGTTGAGCTTGGTTTTGACTATTTTGGTTCGGCTTTGACAATCAGTCCACATAAGAATTCGCAGACCATTAATGCTGTTGGGATTGAGGTGCAGAAATTATACGATACCCAGTATCTTCCGAGTGACTTTAAGAAAAACGGAGGCTATCAGCGTTCAGTTCAAATGTGTGAAGAGTATGACATTTATCGCCAGTGCTATTGTGGCTGTGTCTATGGAGCCAATGCCCAAGGTGTCAATCTCGTACAGGTAAAAAAAGAAGCTTTGGAATTTTTAAAAACGCACAGAGATTATTCCCACATTCCTTTCAAGGTACTGGATAAGAATTGATTTTCATTTCTTTTCATTAAATATTGAAATCGTTTTCGGATTTGTGGTATAATAAAGTATGATTTACCAAAGGAGGAAGTCCTATGTCTGTTAAAGATTTTATGACCCGTAAAGTTGTTTATATTTCACCAGATACAACCATTGCACACGCTGCAGATATTATGCGTGAACAGGATTTGCACCGTCTACCTGTTATTGAAAATGATAAGTTGGTTGGTTTGGTCACTGAGGGAACGATCGCAGAAGCTAGTCCATCGAAAGCAACTAGCCTATCTATTTACGAGATGAACTACCTTTTGAATAAGACTAAGGTCAAGGATGTGATGATTAAGAATGTTATTACAGTCTCAGGTTACGCTAGTCTTGAAGATGCTGCTTATCTCATGTATAAAAACAAAGTGGGGATTCTTCCAGTTGTTGATAACGGTCAACTGTATGGGGTCATTACTGATCGTGATATTTTTGCAGCTTTTCTTCATGTCTCAGGTTATGGAGAGGAAGGAGTACGCGCTCGGTTCCTTGTTGAAAATAAGGCAGGGGAGTTAGAAAAAATTATTCGATTGGTGGCAGATAAGGATTATAATATTGTATCTACTGTACAACTTGCTACCAAGTCTGGAAAAGTTGTCATCGAAGTGCAGATTGACGGAAAAGTTGATGTTGAAGAAGTTCGAACTCTTTTCGAGGGTGCAGGTATCCAAGTGGATAGCTTGGTTCCGACTGTTGCTAAAAATATTTAAAAACCGAGATTTCTCGGTTTTTTTCTTTAGCTATCATTCTAGTATTTTAGGGGAATGTGATATAATAAAGTATATCACGTATGAGGAGGCTCTATGGGGCACAAATATAAAAAATATAAGAAATATGGTAAAAATAATTCAGGACTTGTGGCCCTCCTTGTTTTATTGGCAATCGGTTTTGTCATGAGTTTCTGGTATATCTTATTGCCCATTGGGCTCCTAATTGGCTATTTTTACAAGAGAGAGGCTATCCAGCGTTTTTTGAATAGAGATTCTATAAAACGCTTGCAGGTATTAGCGCTATCTATTCGTTCGGGCTATGAAAAGCATCAAGAGCTCTTGGTGGAAAAGGGTGAGGATAAGGTTGTGTTACAGTTGCGAAGCAGACTGTTAGGACAATTATTTGAATTAGATCAGCTCTATCAAAAAGTTGGAAAATATCTGAATGGATATGAAAGTAAAGAGGTTGTAGATACCTTGCAACTAAAATATCATTTAAAACTGCCAGAAGCTAAAACAGAAGAAAATACTGACGCACAGGTTTCTACTAGTGGTAATGCTGTGATGGATGAACAAGGCATGATAGCGGATTTAGCTCCTGAAATTCTAGAAACCTATTGTAATATTCAAAGAGACAATCTTGTTATTCTTGAAAAGCTGGAAAAGGCGACAGATAAGCGGGAAGAATTGACAGCTATCCATGAGGCCAATATGAGTCGGTTTAACGATATTTTACAGGGCTATTTGAAAATCAAAAAATCACCGAAAGATTATTTCAACGCAGAAGAACGATTGGTGCAGGCAAAATCAGCCATGGAAATTTTTGATAAGGATTTGGATGATACCATCAAACAATTTAACGAAGCGGATATGAAAGATTTTGAAGTCAGTCTGCGTATGATGAAAAGAGAAGAGGAATAGAGAAGATGTCAGGATTTAATTTCGATATTGATCAGATTGCTAATAATAGTTTATCAACCAAAGATAAGACAACAGAGCTTATTCAAGCGACTCCGACTGGAGATAATTCAAAAGTTTCTTTCTTGGCGCAGTTGACACCGGAACAACAAACAGGTATTCGTGCCAAGGCTCCCCAATTGGTGGATAACTTCTTAGCTAATCAAAATGCCCTCTTGGATTTTGGTAAGGAAGCGGTAGAAGAAGTCAATGCCACGGTTAATCACATTTTGTCAGAACAGAAGAAGATTGAAATTCCACAAGTGGATGAGCTTTTGGCCAATACCAACCGTGAATTGAATGGCTTTGTGGCTAAGTATAAGGACATTTCCACAACTGCTGAATTAGAAAAGAAACCAGGTTTTTTCCAACGCCTGTTCAAGCAGACCAAGAATGATTTGCAGGAATTTTATTTTGATTCGCAGACCATTGAAAAGAAAATGGATAGCATGGCAGCCAGTGTGGTCAAGCAGGAAGAAGTGTTGGCACGCAATATTGTTTCTGCAGAGCTTTTGATTGAAAGTAATACCAAGTCTATCGAGAATTTGGTGGGGGTCATCGCCTTTATTGAAGCGACTGGTCAGGAAGCTGCAGAGCGTGCAAAATTGGCACAAGAAAACCTCGCAACTTTAGCACCGACCACAGTTGATTACCAAGTAGCTTCTGAGAAGTTGGCACGTGTAACAGAGGTTGCTAATATCCTCGAACAACAACATTCTGAGTATATGAGTCGCTTGTATGTTGCGTGGACAACGACACCGCAGATGCGTAATCTGGTCAAGGTTTCTTCGGATATGAAACAGCGCCTTGGGATGTTACGTCGCAATACTATTCCAACAATGAAATTGTCCATTGCACAGTTGGGCATCTTACAACAATCTATCAAGTCTAGCCAGACGGCAGATGCGATTGTCAATGCTAATAATGCTGCCCTTCAAATGCTTGCGGATACATCAAAAGAAGCCATCCCGATGATGGAACGCACAGCTCAGAATCCGACCCTTTCAGTAGCATCTGTTACCAAATTGGCAGAAAGTTTGGTTGCCCAAAATAATGGCATTATTGCAGCTATTGATGAAGGGCGTCAGAAACGTCGGGAGTTGGAAGCAGCTATTGTACGATCTGCAGAGACTATCAATGATTCTGTTAAGCTACGCGATCAAAAAATCATTGCTGCTTTGCTGGAGCAAGGAAAAGAAGCACAGTCTGAGGCAGAGAAACCACTTGAAACCAATCAATAATATAAAACCTGCAGTTCAGCGAAACTGCAGGTTTTATTTAATGCCGTTCTATTGGTTTTTTATCTCTATCTAAAGTAAATCCCTCACCGAGTACTTCATGTGCGTCTGTAATGGTGATAAATGCGTGGGGGTCAATGCGATGAATAAGCTCCTTCATCTCTTGGAGTTGGCTCTTATATATGACTGAGTAAATCATGTTGACATCGGCTTTGCTGTAGAAACCTTGTGCTTTGATAAAGGTGACACCACGCTCGATTTCACAATCAATAGCCTGAGCCAATTGGTCAGATTTTTGGGAAACAATCATAACTCCCTTGCTACCATATCCGCCCTCCGTGACAAAATCAATAACCTTGGAAGCAATAGCAACCATCATTAAAGTATATAGAACTGTTCGGAGGTCTTTAAAAACAATAACAATCAGAGTTAGGATGAGGATATCAACTGCAAGAATGATTTGTCCAATGGAATAAGGTAGGAATTTATGACCGATACGAGCAATAATATCGCTTCCCCCAGTCGTTCCGCCAGCACGGAAGATGGTTCCTAATCCTAGTCCCATAAGAATCCCACCAAGGATACTAACGAGTATCAAATCCTGTTGTAGATTGATTGAAAAATGGATTTTTTCAAAAATGGCCAACCAAAAGGTAACGCTAAAGGTTCCTAAGATACTGAGATAGAGAGTCTTCTTTCCGAGTATTTTCCACCCGAGGATGAACAATGGAATATTAATCACAATGTTCATTATCCAAGGTTGAATATGAAAAAGGTAGTAAATAATCAGCGTCAATCCAGTTGCGCCACCCTCAAATAAACGATTAGGCATGATTAAATAATTTAGTCCAAAGGCAAATAGCCCTGCACCAAGCAAAATAAGTAAAATATTTTTCAAACGAACCATAAGCATCTCCGAATATGTGTATATATCAATTTTAAAAGATTTTCTCCTTAAAAACAAGTCAATTTTCAAGTGATTTTTTGACTAATTTTTGGTAAAATGGAATGAATATCTAAGAACCAGTATTCACAAGTGAAATGCTTGTATATATGGTCATTTAGTTTCTCTTTTATTACTTCTACGAGCGAGGAAGCGTCGTTTCCTTATTTGCAAGTTCAAACGGGAGTGGGAAAGAACTCGACTGGTCTAAAAAGAGTTCCCCTCACTTCCAAGCAGTTGGCTCGGGCTAAAATAGTCCACTGTACTATTTTATTCCCACCCCCGCACAGCTCCAACTATCTCTCAGATAGTTGGAGCAAGTACTAAAAGTAAACTAAACGACTATAAGAGATAGTTTTTCACTAATCAAGGCAGTTTTTTTGAGGGAATACTGACTGTATTTTGAAAAAAACTAACGAAGACTAGTTGAAAAACTAGCCTTAGATGGAAGTGCTGAACTGTGCATACAGGTTCTAAGAGCGAGGGAAAGATGAGAAACGGTTTTTTTATTACATTTGAAGGCCCAGATGGAGCTGGAAAAACAACTGTATTGCAACAGTTATTGCCAGCCTTGCAGGAATTGGGGCCAGAAGTAGTCACAACTAGAGAGCCAGGTGGAGTGGCTATTGCAGAAGAAATTCGCAATATTATTCTGAATCCTGCAAATACAGCGATGGATGATAAGACGGAGCTGTTATTGTTCATTGCAGCACGACGTCAGCATTTGAAAGAAAAGATTCTTCCTCCCTTGGTACAAGGGAAATTGCTCTTGATTGATCGTTTTATCGATTCCTCTATTGCCTATCAAGGATTTGGACGGGGTTTGGATATAGATGACATTCATTGGCTTAACCAGTTTGCAACAGATGGTTTAAAACCAGATTTAACTCTCTATTTTGATATTGATACAGAAGAAGGGCTGGCTCGAATTGCCCGCAATGCTGACCGTGATGTGGATCGCTTGGATATGGAAAAAGCAGATATGCATAGACGGGTGCGTCAAGGCTATCTTAGTATTTTAGAGCAGGAACCAGAGCGGTTGGTAAAGATTGATGCCAGTCAGCCACTAGAGGCTGTTGTTGCAGATGCTCTGGCGGTCATTAAGAAACGGTTTGCAGAAAGAACATGAAGATTGAAGAACTTAGAAACTTACAACCCAGTGTATTTCAACGTTTTGTGACAATTTTAGAGCAGAGACGTTTGGCACATGCCTATCTATTTTTAGGTGACTTTGCTAGTTTTGATATGGCAATTTTTCTCAGTCAATCGTTATTTTGTCAGGAGAAAGAAGGCGTCCTTCCTTGTCAGAAGTGTCGGTCCTGTCGTCTAATTGAAGCAAATGAGTTTTCAGATGTTACTGTTATTGCACCGCAGGGAAATGTTATCAAAACAGATACGATACGTGAATTAGTTAAGAATTTTTCACAATCTGGATTTGAATCCAATAAGCAGGTTTTCATTATTCGTGATGCTGAGAAAATGCATGCTAACGCAGCCAACTCTTTGCTAAAAGTGATTGAAGAACCTCAGTCAGCCATTCACATCTTCTTATTGACCAATCAGGAAGAAGCTGTCCTTCCTACTATCAAGAGTAGGACACAGATTATAGGTTTTCCTAAAAATATTCCGGCCATGGAGCGAATGTTAGAAGAGGAGGGCTTGTTAAAAACACAAGCGAATCTCTTAGCTCAACTGGTTTCAAGTCAAGAAGAAGCGAAAAAGTTAGCAGAAAATAAAAACTTTTTAGATTTGATGGGACAGACAAAGAAATTTACAGACTTGCTCTTGGTGGATCCTACACGTGCTTATTTGCAAGTTGGAATCCTAGTGTCTTTAGCTGTGGAAAAAGCTGAGCAGGGACGTTTGTTTGACCTTCTGAGTCTGATATTATCTGAGAAAATGATGGACTCGGCAAACGTACGTGAAAAAATGGATGCTGTTCTTAAGGCTAAGAAGATGTGGCAGGCAAACGTAAGTCTACAAAATAGTCTAGAGTATATAACTCTGTAAAATAAAAGAAAGGGAGATAATGGATAAAAAAGAAATTTTTGATGCCCTAGATGATTTTTCGCAAAATCTTCTAACCACGTTGGCAGAAGTGGATGCTATCAAAAAGCATTTACAGGGAGTTATTGATGAAAATACGACCCTCCGTTTGGAAAATTCCAAGTTGCGCGAACGTTTGGAAAAAGAAGATAAGACAGGCCATAAATCTTCCAACTTTGGTAAGGAGAATTTGGAGAATATTTACGAAGATGGTTTCCATATTTGTACCTTCTCTTATGGTCAACGTAGGGATAATGATGAACCTTGTATGTTCTGTGTAGAATTATTGAATCGAGATTAGGATGAAAGTACAAAAATCATTTAAGGGACAGACGAATTTTGGGACTTTATATCTGGTGCCAACGCCTATTGGAAACTTACAGGATATGACATTCCGAGCTGTTCAGACCTTGAAAGAGGTGGATATAATTGCAGCGGAAGATACGAGAAACACAGGCCTCCTACTCAAACATTTTGAAGTAGAAACCAAGCAAATATCCTTTCATGAACACAATGCCCATGAAAAAATTCCAGTTTTGATTGATTGGCTCAAATCTGGTCAGTCCATTGCGCAAGTTTCTGATGCAGGCCTGCCTTCCATTTCGGATCCTGGTCATGACCTGGTACGGGCAGCGATTGCGGAAGATATTCCTGTTGTAGCGCTTCCAGGAGCATCGGCAGGAATTACAGCCTTGATTGCATCTGGTTTGGCACCCCAGCCACATATTTTTTATGGATTTTTACCGAGAAAAGCGGGGCAGCAAAAAGAATTTTTCCAAGAAAAAAAGACCTATCCTGAGACGCAAATTTTCTATGAATCTCCATATCGTGTGGCAGATACCTTAGAAAATATGTTGACAGTTTATGGTGATCGTCAGGTAACGGTTGTTCGAGAATTGACCAAGTTATACGAAGAATACCAGAGAGGAAGCATTTCCGAATTACTAGAGTATTTGGAAGAAAATCCACTTAAGGGAGAATGCTTGATTATTGTCGAGGGTGCTGGTGAGGAAGTCTATCCTTCTGCTGACAAAGTGGACTTGAAGGCTGAGGTAGAAAGGGAAATTGCAAGTGGCATAAAACCTAATCAGGCTATCAAAGAAGTGGCCAAACGCTACCAACTCAAAAAACAAGAAGTATACGATATATATCATGGACTAGGTTAAGGCCTAGTTTTTTGTATGTTTATGCAAGCTTATACTCTTCGAAAATCAAAATTATCCGTTGTCAACTTTCCTTGATGAGTGAAAAGCACTAGTGGATCTTTTCAGCTTGTTACCTTGAAATGAGAAAGTAACAGAGTTCTATCGTCGGCTTAATGACGCGAACACAGTTCTCTATACTTCCAGCCTTCAACTATATCCCCGCTAGGCTACTTTTGATTTTCATTGAGTATTAACATGCAGATAACAATTGGCGACACTCCCAAACAGTCAAATCTGGTCATAAAATTTTCATTGAAAACTGATAAATCCCTGTGAGGCAAGTGCCTTCGTTTATGGCTAAAAGTAAGAGGAGCTTTAGGAAGTAGAATAAATATAAGAAATCCGAATATTTTTACAAAATAATCATATTTTATGGAATTGTCTGAATATTTGTGATATAATGAACAGACTAACTTAATGGAGGGATTTTATGACAATCTACAACTTCTCTGCAGGTCCTGCAGTATTGCCAAAACCAGTGCTTGAACGCGCTCAAGCTGAATTCTTGGACTACAATGGTTCGGGAATGAGTGTTTTGGAGATGTCGCATCGCTCCAAGGACTTCGATGATATTATTAAAGGTGCTGAAGCAACGCTTCGTGAATTGATGGCCATTCCAGATAATTACAAGGTTATTTTCTTGCAAGGTGGAGCTTCTTTGGAATTCACAATGATTCCCCTCAACTTCGCTCAAGGCAAGAAAGCCTACTATCTTGTAGGTGGCTCATGGGGTAAAAAAGCCTATACTGAGGCTGTGAAGCTGTCTAAAACAATTGCCTTTGAACCAATTTTGCTTGGATCAACTGAAGATATTACCTACGCAGAATTGCCAACCTTCGATAAAAATGATATTGATCCAACTGCTGCTTACGTGCATTTGACAACCAATAACACTATTGAAGGAACAGCAGTTTATGATATTCCTGACACCAATGGTGTGCCAGTCATTGCTGATATGTCTTCAAACATCTTAGCAGCTCGCTATAATGTTGAAGATTTTGCCATGATTTATGCTGGCGCTCAGAAAAATATTGGTCCTGCTGGTGTGACAGTGGTGATTGTTCGTGAGGACTTCCTCAATGATCAACCAATGCTTTCAAGCATGTTGGACTACCGTATTCAAGCAGAAAATGACTCTCTTTATAATACGCCACCAGCTTATTCTATCTATATTTCTAAACTCGTCTTTGAATGGGTAAAAGAAATTGGTGGTGTTGATGAGATGGAGAAAATCAACCGTGAAAAATCTGGTTTGCTTTATGACTACATCGATCAGTCTAATTTCTATACAAACCCTGTTCGTAAAAAAGAAGAGCGTTCGGTAGCCAATATTCCTTTTGTTTCACCAAGCGGGGAATTGGATGCCAAGTTTGTCAAAGAAGCGACAGTGGCAGGCTTTAAGAACATCAAGGGACACCGCTCTGTTGGAGGGATGCGGGCGTCGCTCTATAATGCTTTCCCACGTCAAGGTGTGGTTGAATTGATTGAATTCATGAAAAAATTTGCAGCGGAGAATGCCTAATGGAAATTAGATTAGCACATCCAAATGAGATGGAGGCTATTGCCAATATTCTTGAAGATGCTCGCGCATTTCTAGCAACCTCTGGTATTAATCAATGGCAGGGAGAGTATCCAAATAAAGAGAATATCTTTGATGATATTCTTTCTGGCCAAGGTTATGTTGGTCTAGTGGACGGTAAGGTGGCAGCTTATGCCGCCGTTCATCGTGGTCAAGAAGCAGAATATGAGGCCATATATGAAGGAAAATGGCAGCACAATCATCCTGTATATACAACATTTCATAGAATTGCAGCAGCTGACGAATTTCGTGGTCAAGGAATCATACAAACTTTTTTGCAAGGTTTAATTGAAGGTCAAAAAGGACCGGATTTCCGCTGTGATACCCACGAGCAGAATAAGACAATGCAGCACATTCTAAAAAAATTAGGCTATGTCTATTGTGGTAAAGTCCCAATAGATGGAGAACGTCTAGCTTATCAAAAAATCAAGCACAAGAGCGAGCGGAGTCTTTACCAGGAAATCAGTGAAGACGACCGTTGGTTACTCGGAAATAATTAATGAAATAAAGAAAGAAAAGGCGGTAGCTATTCCGCCTTTTTAGGTAAAAATATATGGTATTTAGCGTACGTACTTTTAACAATATCAATCAAATTGGTCTTAAGGAATTAGGCAATAAATTCCAGATTGACGGAGATCATGCAGCAAATCCAGATGCCTTTATTATTCGATCTGAAAATTTGCATGGATTTGATTTTCCTGAAAATCTAAAAGCTATTGCCCGTGCGGGTGCAGGGACTAACAATATTCCAATCGAAGAGGCAACAGAGAAAGGTATTGTGGTCTTTAACACTCCAGGTGCCAATGCCAATGCCGTAAAAGAGGCAGTCATTGCTTCCATCCTTTTGTCAGCACGTGACTATATCGGAGCGACGGCATGGGCAAATACATTGTCAGGAGATGATGTACCTAAGCAAGTTGAAGCAGGTAAGAAGCAGTTTGCTGGGACAGAAATTTCAGGTAAGACTCTTGGTGTTATCGGACTTGGTGCTATTGGTGCGCGTATTGCCAACGATGCCCGCCGCTTGGGAATGAATGTTCTCGGTTACGACCCTTATGTATCAGTAGAAACTGCATGGACCATTTCAAGCCATGTCAAACGTGTGGATGATTTAAAGGAAATTTTCACCAACGCCGATTACATTACTGTTCATGTTCCTTTGACAGATAAGACACGAGGACTCTTCAATGCGGATAGCTTTGGCCAAATGAGAAAAGGAACAACCTTGATCAACTTTGCCCGCGGTGAATTGGTTAATAATGCTGATTTGTTTGAAGCAATTGAGGCAGGAGTTATCAAGAACTATATCACGGATTTTGGGACAGCAGAAGTGCTCAACAAGGACAACATTATCGTCTTCCCGCACGTTGGTGGGTCAACAGAGGAAGCAGAGCTCAACTGTGCCATTGCTGCTGGTCAGACCATTCGTCGTTTTATGGAGACGGGTGAAATTATCAACTCAGTTAACTTCCCAAATGTGAAACTATTCCTAGATGCACCGTATCGTATTACCTTGATTAATAAGAATATTCCTAATATGGTAGCAACGATTACAACGGCTGTATCTGAGTTGGGAATCAATATTGATAATATCATCAATAAGTCTAAAGGTGACTATGCCTATACTTTACTTGATTTGGATGAAGCGGATAAAGTGAAAATTGAGCAGTTGGTTGCTAAATTTGAAGCAACGGATGCAATTGTTAAAGTGCGTGTCATTCAGAATAAAAACTAATCATGCTGTATAAACAAATCTATCACAGTCCACTTGGGCCCATGTCATTAATAGCTAGTGATAAGGGATTAAGAGGGGCCTGGTTTGAAGGGCAAAAATATTTTGAACGAGGCTTGAACGAGAAAGCTATTTTAGCCTCCCATCCCATTTTAGACCAGACAGCTCGATTGCTTGACAAGTATTTTTCAGGGGATCAGGTGGACTTTTCAACCCTTCCATTAGAAGCTGTGGGAACAAATTTCCAAGAGCGTGTCTGGCAATTATTGAAGATGATTCCGATTGGTCAGACGACTACCTATGGACAATTGGCTCAGCAACTGGGCCTTCGTTCTGGTCAGGCAGTAGGAGGTGCAGTTGGGCGTAATCCTTATTCTATTATTGTTCCTTGTCACCGAGTTCTCAATCAGAAAGGACAGTTGACAGGTTATGCAGGTGGACTGGATAAGAAAATCTGGCTCTTGCGACATGAGAATCCAGAATTTGAGGTGAAAGATGATTTTATTTTATGAGTATCCAAAATGTTCGACTTGCCGAGCAGCAAAAGCAGAGTTGAAGAGTTTGGGATTGGAATTTGAAGCTATTGATATTAAGTCAACACCGCCTAGTGCTGAGGAGCTAAAAGCTTGGATGGAGGCGACAGGACTAGAATTGAAAAAGTATTTTAATACTTCTGGTAATAGCTATCGTGAATTAGGCTTGAAAGATAAGTTTGATAGTCTTAGCTTGGAGCAGGCGCTGAATCTTCTAGCTAATGATGGTATGCTGATTAAGCGTCCCCTACTGATTCAGGATGGTAAAATCTTACAGATTGGCTATCGAACAAAATACGAAAATCTCGGTTTATAAGCCGAGATTTTGTTTATTATAGCGCATATTCTATTGAAATATATTCATGATGTTTTTTCAAAAGATAGAGCATCTGAGGCTTATCTTCTAAGAGTTTTTGGATAATTTCGTGATGGACATTGTGGAGATGGATTTTAACGCGAATCTTCATGCCTTGTTTGAAAATATGGATTTCGACATCATTGCTATCTTCCTTTAAGTAAGGCTCCAATAGCTGATAGATAGAATCATGTATTTCAGGGAAATGGATCGTTCCGTTGGCGAGTTCCTTGAAAGATGCCACTAATAAGTTCCAAGGTTCCTTAAATGAAATGATTGCTAGTGCTAGTGTCAAAAAGAAGTCACCAGTATAATGCAGGAAGCCTAACCAAGAGTTGATAGGAACAAGATAGAGCAGAAGGATTGCGATTCCAATTGCACCTGAAATGAGTCCGTCTATAAGGTTGCCTTTTGCTTCTGCTAATATGATAGTAGACAGATGATTGACTTTGGCACTCATATGGCGGTTGTATAGGTAAAGCCCCATGCAGACAAAAAACATGGTTATGGTATAAGGTAGAACGGGACCGGTAGTCATTTGATGACCGATTCCATGAACAAAGTAAGCAAAGGCTGTCGCGCTAGTTTCAAGTACAGCAAATACAAGGAGTAGTAGAGTTGCGAGAGATTTCATGATAGCGTAGAGAGGTTCTAGAAAATACAGTCCTTGAGGAAATGTCTCGGTTTTCCGATGGCTATTTTTCGATATGTAAACTGCAACTAAGGACGAAATAAATGCTATTAGAGAAAAGACTCCGTCTAGGAGGAGGGCATTTAGGTCAGTCATGATATAAACGGCAATGCCTGCTAGTCCAGATAAACCGTTCACAACAGAGGAAACAGTTAGAGATTTGCGTTCGATAATTTTATGGTCCATAATCCCTCCTTTTAATGGTATATCTATATATTTATTTTACCATAAAATGACATCGCTTTCAAATCAAGCAAATTAAAACAAGGTAGAGTGATAAGAAATAAAGGCTCAAAACCCTTGCAATAGACCTACGGGTTTTAAGCCTTTAATATCTGTTATCTGATAATTGAAATCATGTTATACTCTTCGAAAATCAAAATCAGACGTTGTTGACTTGATTTGATGAATGAAAGGCTCCAGTGGAACCTTTCAGCCTGTTACCTTGAAACAAAATAGTAACAGGGTTCTATCTGCGTAAGTAGAAACGAACTACGTTCGCTCTATCTCCAACCTCCAAAGGTTCCCCAAACCTTTGGAGCTAGTCTGATCTTGATTTTCATTGAGTATTAATATCCACTATTAGAATGAAATCTCCATTACAATTGGTGTATGGTCCTGACGAGCACCGGAGTCAATCATATCTGACTTACTTACTTTGTCGGCGATGCGGTCGCTGACAAGCCAGTAATCAATTCTCCAGCCTGTGTTGTTGATTTTACTGGTGCGGCTACGTTGTGCCCACCAAGTATAGGCGTTGAGAACATCACCGTGCAAGTGGCGGAAGGTATCTGTAAAACCTTTTGCGAGAAGATTTGTAAAACCTTGACGTTCTTCATCTGTAAATCCTGGAGATTGACGGTTACTTGCGGGATTAGCAAGGTCAATTTCCTTGTGAGCAACGTTGTAGTCACCTGTTGCAAGAACAGGTTTGTGGCTATCAAGTTTTGCTAAGTAGTCAGCATACTGTACATCCCAGATTTGACGGTCAGCAAGTCGTTTCAAGCCATCACCAGCATTTGGCGTATAAACTTGTGTGACATAGAAGTCGTCAAATTCTAGCGTGATGATACGCCCTTCAGAATCCATGGTTGTTGGAGCACCAATCTCAGGGAAGGTAATGGTTGGAGTTAGATGGTTTTTGTAGAGGAAGAGCGTACCAGCATAGCCTTTGCGAGCTGGTTCTACAGATGAACGCCAGGTATTGGCATATCCAGGGAAGTAGCTTTCCAAAATTTCTAGATGCTTTTTAGTCGGTCCCTTATCTGACAATTTTGTTTCCTGAATGGCGATAATATCAGCGTCTTCTGTCACAAGTGTATCGATGACTGCGCGTGATAATAGGGCGCGAGGAGATTCTGCAGTCAATGCAGCGTTAAGAGAATCAATGTTCCAAGAAATGAGTTTCATAATTTTCCTTTTCTAGTCTGTTACTGTTTTACATTATACCAAAAATAAAAGTTGCAGGCGAATATGGAAACTTGAAAAAAATTTTATAATTCTTGTATTATAACATTAAAATTGTGATACAATAGAACTAATAAATCTGTGTCAAGGAGGTTATTATGAAAAGAAAATTATTTGTTTTTGCCTGGTTAGCCCTAGTTTTGGAAATGCTAATCTACTACTGGTACCAGCTGCCTGCTTTAAATATTTTGAGCGTGGACTTCTGGATATTTTTCCTTCAATCTGTCGGACTGGTTTGGCTCATACTTTCCATGTTCAGCTCCAAAGGTGCTTTTCAAAAGGTGACTAAGATTTCTGGTCGCCAAAGACAAGTGGATACCTATCAGATTAAAACCTCGCAACTGCCAGCTTACTTAAAATGGTTGGGACGAATTTGGGCATTGGTTGTCCTGGCTTTGTTGGGGCTGGGGCTTATCAACTCACGTGTATTTCGTGCTAAGGATTACGCTGCTGTCATAAGCGTCAAGGATGCGGATTTTAAAGCAGATTTTCCTGAAACAGACATATCCAAATTGGCCCTTTTAGATCGTGCCTCAGCCGAAAAAATCGGTGATACTTATCTAGGTACCATTGACAAGGTCTCCCAGTTTGGCATTTCGGATGATTATCGCCAGATTACTATCGGTCAGCAACCATTCCGTGTATCGCCTTTGGAATATAAGAATTTTTGGAAATGGCTGAGCAACCATCAAGATGGGATTGGTTACTACGTGAAGGTTAATCAGACAACAGGGAAGGCAGAACTTGCCAAGTTGAGCAAAGCCATGCACTATTCAGATTCTGAATTTTTGCTGAATGATACCTTACGTCATCTTCGCCTGCAATACCCGACAACTATTTTTGGGAAACCATCCTTCGAAGTGGATGACCAAGGAAATCCGTATTATATTGCAACGATTTACGAGCCAAAATTTGGACTTTCATCAAATGATCCGATTGGTGCTATTGTATTGGATGCAGTAACAGGGGAAAGTAAGAAGTATAGTCTGGAAGATATTCCAGAGTGGGTAGACCGTGTTTATTCGGCAAACAATGTTATCAGCCGTGTAGATGACCACTATACTTATCAAAATGGTTTCTGGAATACCATTTTCAGTCAAACTGGTGTGAAAAATACAACAGACAGCTATAATTATATTTCTATCGGCTCAGATATTTATCTCTACACAGGTATCACCTCAGCAACTGCTGATTCATCCAACCTTGGATTTATTCTTGTCAATATGAGAACTCGTGAAATTACCAACTACAAATTGGCTTCGGCGACTGAAACAGCAGCGCAAGAATCCGCAGAAGGAGAAGTGCAGGAAAAAGGCTATAAAGCCACTGCTCCAAGCCTGGTTAAGTTGGCAGATACAGCTTACTATTTAGTATCCTTGAAAGATGATGCCGGCTTGGTTAAATCATACGCTCTTGTTGATGCTGAAGATTATCAACAGGTTACTGTTAACAACGATATTGCGCTCTTAATTTCTCAAGTCACAGGAACGGATGCTTCTAGCCTTTCAGGATTGACGGTGACTGAAAATGGAGAAGTTGGTGAACAGACTGAGGTTATCAGTGGAAAAGTAGAAGCTTTAGCGAGTCAGACAATTGGCGGTACGACAATCTACTATATTGAGTCTGAGGGCAAGATTTATAAAGTCAAAGCAACGGAAGATAGTACAGATCGTTTACCGTTTATCAAAGTAGGAGATCACTTTAGCGGTCAGTTAGATAAGAAAAATTATCTTAAAAACTTTAAGGTTAATCCAGAATAATCATAAGAAAGAGTGAGGTAGACAAGCCTTGCTCTTTTGCTTGTCATCACCCATGCGAAATATTTCAACTTATGGTATAATGGGGCGTTGTGGTTCTCTGACAGGAATCGGTAGCTTGTTCTGTCGAGTATCCCTATTCTTATTCTGAAGGAGTATTTTGTGAGTTTATTTAGAAAAAAACAAGCAGTCGGTCGCAATAGTCAAATGCGTCGGCATTTAGGCTTGGTTGATTTGATATTTTTAGGTATCGGTTCGATGGTTGGAACAGGTATCTTTACGGTAACTGGTTTGGCAGCAGCCCAGTATGCAGGTCCAGCTCTGATCATCTCAATTGTTATTGCAGCAATTTCAGTCGGACTAACAGCTTTGTTTTACGCAGAATTTGCCTCTCGTATACCGACTAACGGTGGTGCCTATGGTTATCTCTACTCGGTTTTTGGTGAATT
Organism: Streptococcus sp. 2018162; assembly: GCF_019754175.1. NCBI lineage: Bacteria > Bacillati > Bacillota > Bacilli > Lactobacillales > Streptococcaceae > Streptococcus > Streptococcus sp. 2018162. The sequence continues at coordinate 106,068 of NZ_JAIJZP010000002.1, forward strand.
TCCTGCCTGGATTGCTGGCTGGCTGACGATTATGGAATTCTTGACTGCTGTATCGAGCGTTGCATCTGGTTGGGGAGCTTATTTGAAAGGACTCCTAGCTAATTTTGGTATTGCTATGCCAACAGCTCTGAGCGGAACTTTTAACCCCGCTGCTGGTACCTATGTAGACCTCTTACCAGTTATCGTCTTAATTTTCGTAGTAGGAGTGGTCTTGCTTAATTCTAAGGCAGCTCTTCGTTTCAATTCAGCCTTGGTAGTTTTGAAATTTTCAGCGTTGGCATTATTTATTTTAGTAGGGTTATTCTTTATCAAACCAGAAAACTGGTCGAACTTCTCTCCTTTTGGCTTTGGTGCCATTTATGGTGGACAGGCGGGAATTATGGCGGGAGCGTCTCTCATGTTCTTTGCCTTCCTGGGATTTGAGTCTATTTCATTAGCGATTGATGAGGTGAAAAAACCTGAGAAGAATGTACCAAAAGGAATCGTATTGTCTCTATCTATTGTAACAATTCTTTATATTGTAGTGACATTAGTCTTGACTGGTATGGTTCACTATACTAAGTTGAATGTAGCAGATGCGGTTGCCTTTGCACTTCGAGAAGTTGGATTGGATTGGGCAGCGAGTTATATTTCTATTGTAGCAATCCTAACATTGATTACAGTATGTATTTCGATGACCTACGCCTTGTCGAGAATGGTCTATTCCATCAGTCGTGATGGTTTGCTACCGAAATCATTGAGCCGATTGACACAAACAAGCAAGGTTCCTAAAAATGCGACCATTCTTGTGGGGATTTTTGCAGCCATTTGTGCAGGTATTTTCCCACTAGCAAGTATTGCTTCCTTCCTCAATATCTGTACCTTAGCTTATTTGATCATGCTGGCGCTGGGCATTATTCGTCTGCGTCAAGTCGAAGGTTTGCCAAAAGATGGACAATTTAAAACACCTCTTGTTCCCTTGTTGCCTATCCTCTCGATTATCATTTGTCTTTCATTTATGTTCCAATATAGTTTAGATACTTGGTTAGCATTTGGAGTATCCTTAGTCATTGGAATTTTGATTTACTTCTTTTATGGTTATCGTCATTCGGAAGCCAAATAATAGATTTCCCTTCTTTATTTGAAGGGATTTTTTGTACAATTTTTTTATAGAAATAATGGAAAACTTAAAAATAAAATAGTATAATATATATAACGGTACAGATATATGAAAGGAGAAAGCTATGTCTAATAGCGATATTCGAGCTAAAGCAACGGTGATTCGTGAACAAACAGATGGGATGATAACCTTGTTTTTGGCACCTGTTTTGATTTCTTTTCTGTCAGGAGTGGCAGAATTTGGCTTGAAACAAATCTGGGGGCAAACTAGTACTTTCTCCTGGGGAACAACTATTGTGAAAGATGGTGTTACTTGGACTCATCATTTTATTTCTGTTGGTCCGTCAATCATATTTGATTTTATTGCACAATGTTTAATTGTGACAGCTTGTTTTCAACTAATAAGACTGGTGAGAAAGCAAAGAACCAAGGTTAGCTTCACGGAGTGTTTCACTTTGCTAGATGGGAAGAATTTTTTACCAGTTTTTAGTACGACATTATTGAAAATGCTGGTCTTGTATTTAGCAAGTTTCCCTGCTGTTATTGGAATGATATTGATAAACCTAGCTTTCTATAGTACCATTGTCATCTTTGGTGCTCCTATTGATTATCAGCCTGATTTTTCAGCTTTTTTCAGTTCGTCTTATTTTCAAACAGGATTTATACTGGTATGTGTAGGGATTATTTGTAGTTTATTTGTAGGATATGGGCTCAGTCAGGTCTCTTTTCTTCTCTATGATTATTTGGAAAACAATACCTATTCTTCACCATTTAAACTCTTCAGTCAGAGCTGGCAGTTGATGAAGGGGAATAAATGGCGCCGTTTCCTCTTGGATTTATCTTTTGTTGGCTGGTTTATTGGGGTTCTTTTGACGTTTGGGTTTTTGGGACTTTACGTATATCCCTACTATTGGACTTGTCAGACTATATTTTATGAAGATTTGAAGTCCAAGAATCCATTGGTATTTTCAACTTATAAATCAGCTATCTCTTCCACAGTAGCCTAGGGAGTATGGTGATAACAAATTATTAGGAATCCCTTCGTATTTTGGAGGGATTTTCCTGTTTTTAAGAGATGTTCTGGAAAATTAATGGATAAAGTTTTATACTAATAGTAGGATGGTAAAGTAGTCCGATGTGGATAGAATATTTGCGACGTGACTTTATAAATAAGGAGAGAAAATTGGAGGGGAATTGTGATGAGGACGAGTGATATAGTATCAAGAGCGATGATGACTCGCGAGCGGACAAGAGGTACAACACTACTATTTTTGCCTTCCATTTTGCTATCTATTGTTTATGCTATACCAGTAACAATTTTTCGTCTACTGACATTTCTAGAGCTCCGTCAAAACAGTGCTTTTGTGGAGGGGCGATTGGTGTCTTCAATCGGGTTGACCTATTTAGGTGAGTTCGGCTTCGCTCTGCTGTTACAGCTGTTCATCGGTCTGTCCTGTTTTCATTTATTGGAATTGTTAAGAGGGGATAGACAGGAGTTTTCTTTAAAAGATAGTTTTTCATTTCTAAAGACAGAATGGAGGAAGCCTATCTGTACCACTTTTCTTTATTATTATTTGCTTCTTTTTATGGCTGGTCTTCCAGCTAATCTAGGGGCTGCTTTATTTATTAAAGGTTTCACAATGAGTAGTTTGATGGTCTTATCTCCGGGGGCAATGGCAGAGCTGGCAGTTCATCAGCCTAGTCAATTGATGAAGATAGGGGCTCCGATTTTCCTGCTAGGAATGATTATTTATCTTTTTGTCTACTATACCTACTCACAGGTTGTGTTTGTCTTGTATGACCATTTGGATAATGCTAGTTATACTGGTCCTCTGGCTGTATTTAGGGAAAGTCGTTTCTTGATGAAAGGGAACTATTGGCAACGTATTTGGTTAGATTTATCCTTTTTAGGTTGGTTTATTGGGGAATTATTGACCCTTCATTTGTTATCTTTTTTTGTGACTCCTTACTATCATTTATCTAGGACTATTTTCTACGAAAAATTGAAAAAACAAAGACTGTCAGCTGTAGAGTAGCTAACAGTCTTTTATGATTATAGGGAGCTTGTTTTGGGCTTGAAATAGAGGTCGTAAACCAACCAGGAAATCATTATTCCTTGGACAAGCAAGCTGATAACGGAGCCTTCTACACCAAACTTTCCACCAGATAGCCACTCAGGACCAGTGATACCGATTTGAACAAAGGCCTGACCAGCATCGGTGCCGCTGACTGGGAAAGCAAAAACATTCCCTTGGAAACAGTTCCACGCAGCGTGTAAGCCACCAATCACCCAAATGTTGCCTGTTTTGAGCATAATGAGGCAGGCAAGAACGGCAAATAGGGTTAAATCCAAAATTGGAATGAGTGAAATAGCATTGTTTCCGAGATGGAGAAATGTGAAGAAGAGGGAAGAAACAATGATACCAATAGGAATATTGTGTTTAGCTGAAAGTGATGAGAACATCCATCCTCTTGTTAGAATTTCTTCTGTCGTACCTTGGATAGACCAGGCAAGGATAAGGATGATAAATTCTCCGACTAATTTTGTAGAGAACTGGATGCTTGTAAATTCAATCGCGCCTAATCCCCACATGATGAGTGTACAAGTGGTCAGCATTGCAGCTCCGATTCCCCACCCGAGTAGAAAATCTTTTCCCGCACCTTTTTTGGTAAAACCAAGTCCTGCCCACGGGCTTTTTTCAATATACCGTGCCCATGAAATGACCATCAGGCTGATAAAAGTGAAAGCGAACAGTTCAAAACTTACAGAAAGGGTCTCGCTAAATGGGATTAAAAAGCTTATTGGAGTGAAAATAACTGCTCCAAGTGAATCTCCTACTAGCAACAAAATAATAGCTACAATAGGAGAGGTGATGATGTTGAGATTGAAAGCTGATTGAGCCTTCTCATTGATAAATTCGGTTTTCATAGGACCTCCTTTTGCCAGAAACTTTACTAGTTCACTATTCTACCATATTTTCCCAAAGAAGACTAGACCTAATTTCCTAGTATATGGTAGAATAGTACAAAGCTATATAAGGAGAATAGTATATGGAATTGAATCAATGGCTGAAGTCCTTCCAACTGAAAGATAATCGACTAGTGGGCCCATTCTTCTATGGCACACCTCTTGCTCTTAGATTTGAAATCGGGCCTGCAGACGAAGCAGAAGAATTACCAAGAGCAATCTATCTTGAAAGAGCCTATGCACGTGCAGTAGAACTTTTTGAGCAGGCTAGTTCAGAATACGACTATATGCTCCTTTCGCTCCTTCGACAGGAAGATAGGGACATAGACACCTACCTCTGGCATTTTTCATCGAAATTTAACTTTGACAAGGTTCCTGAGCCTGAGTTGATAGAAGTGGAGGATTGGACGGGAGATGTGCTAGTCTTTGAGCGTTATCTTTTCCCAGTTACCAACCAAGACCTGAACGATTTGTTGAGGGAGATTGTGAGAGCTGATCACGGTGGTTTCAACTATCTATCAAGTTCTGTTCTCTTCCTATCTAGTCAGGACAATATCATCTATCATTGCTACGATGATCGGGGAGTTGATATTGCTGTTTTAGATGATGACAAACGTTTGGAGCTCTTTACAGACTGCCATGACCTCCTTTTTGACTATGATATGGAGGAGATGGAGAGAAGGGTGAGGGGGTAGGAAGAAAATGTATATCTGATGACCGTCTTCCATAGTAATTAAGATATTATAGTAAACAACTAATTTTTAGGGAGCAAATCAATGCCTTACCGTAAATTAACATCAAGAGATCGGACTTTTATCAAAGGGCAGACGGACCGCTTGCTGAATCAGATAAATAGCAATGCGGAATATTTGGCGACTGTACAGACCTATGAGGCATCCAAGGCTCGTGCCAACCAAGCCTATTTGGCTATGGAGCTGGAAGACGACCCAGAGAAAAAGTTACGACTGGCAAAATTGGTTGAAACCTATACTGCTCAAGCCCAGTCTATATTGGATGATTGGGAAGCGAGGAATAGCAAAGCTGAAAAAGAAGCTAGGAATATAAAACTGATTTTGTGGCTGACCGTGCTCTTTGCACTTAGTTTTATTTTCCCTGTCAATATCATTCTAGCCCTCCTATTTGCAGTCTGGTTCTATCGGAATTACCTTCGTTCAAGCAGAATTGCCCAAGTGCCTAAGACCACTGCGAGCCAGTCATTAGTGACGGAAGAGGAAAGTTATGAAGACTGGCTGACAAAAAAGATTGTCACACTTAACAAAGACAAGCGTGAGTGGACAGAGGGCGTACTTGCAAAATATGACAGTTTGGATGAAATAGCAGCAGGTATTGGTAAAATTAATGAGATAGATAAAGAAGCTGGTAAGAAAATTCTCCATCGTTATCAAGCAATCTTAGCTGATATTGAAAAATTACCAGATTCTGACCAGAAAACCTATTATTTGGACTTTCATCAAGAAATGATAGCTGATTTGGGAAATGTATTTGAACAACTCCATATCGTATAAGAACACCGGGAACAGTTCCAAACTGGTTCCGGTTTTTCGACATTCGTCAATTGACAAGAACAGAACTATAATTTTATAGAGAAGATAGACATTAGCATTCCACTCGGCTTGTATCATATGTATAGCATGTGAAGGAAGACTTGTATTTAGAACCGCTTTGTGATTTAGCTGAAAATATGATAAAATAGGATGTTGTCAATAACAGGGTTTCATTTGCTCTGAATTTGAAAGGAAAAAAGCATGACAAAAACACCGTTTTATATAACCACACCGATTTATTATCCGTCTGGAAAACTTCATATCGGTTCAGCCTACACGACCATTGCCTGCGATGTATTGGCTCGTTACAAACGCCTTATGGGGCATGAAGTCTACTATCTAACAGGGCTTGATGAGCACGGACAGAAGATTGAGGAGAAGGCAAAAGAGGCTGGTCTAACACCGCAAGCCTACGTTGACGGCATGGCGGTTGGCGTCAAGGAGCTCTGGAGCTTGCTAGACATCTCTTACGACAAGTTCATCCGCACGACTGATGATTACCACGAGGAAGTGGTGGCGGCTGTTTTTGAAAAATTGCTGGCGCAGGATGATATTTACTTGGGAGAGTATTCTGGTTGGTACTCCGTATCGGACGAGGAATTCTTCACCGAGAGCCAATTAGCAGAGGTCTTCCGTGATGAAAACGGCAAGGTAACAGGTGGTATCGCTCCGAGCGGTCACGAGGTTGCCTGGGTTTCAGAAGAATCCTACTTCCTCCGCCTCAGCAAGTATCAGGATAAATTGGTCGAGTTTTTCAATGCTCACCCAGACTTTATCCAGCCAGACGGCCGCCTCAATGAAATTATGAAAAACTTCATCGAGCCAGGCTTGGAAGATTTGGCAGTCTCCCGTACATCATTTACTTGGGGAGTACCTGTTCCGTCCAATCCAAAACACGTTGTCTATGTCTGGATTGATGCCCTGCTCAACTATGCGACTGCTTTGGGCTACGGTCAGGAAGAGACAGCTAACTACGACAAGTTCTGGAATGGCACAGTTTACCACATGGTTGGGAAGGACATTCTTCGCTTCCACTCCATTTACTGGCCAATCATGCTCATGATGTTGGATATGAAGCTACCAGACCGCTTGGTTGCTCATGGCTGGTTTGTCATGAAAGATGGCAAGATGTCCAAGTCTAAGGGAAATGTGGTCTATCCAGAAATGTTGGTTGAGCGTTTCGGCTTGGATCCACTCCGTTACTACCTCATGCGTAGTCTGCCAGTCGGCTCTGACGGAACCTTTACACCAGAAGACTATGTTGGCCGTATCAACTACGAACTGGCTAATGACCTTGGAAACTTGCTCAACCGTACAGTTGCGATGATTAACAAGTATTTCGGTGGTCAGGTACCAACCTTTGTTGCTAACGTGACTGATTTTGATGCGGACTTGGCGGCAGTAGTAGCTGACAACTTGGCAAGCTACCACAAGTATATGGAAGCTGTTGACTATCCACGTGCCTTGGAAGCTGTTTGGAATATCATCTCCCGTACCAACAAGTACATCGATGAAACAGCACCGTGGGTCTTGGCAAAAGAAGAAGCTGACCGTGACAAGTTGGCAGCGGTTATGGCTCACTTGACAGCAGGTCTTCGTGTGGTGGCGCACCTCATTCAACCATTTATGATGACGACGTCTAATGCCATTATGGAACAGCTTGGTTTGGGAACAAGTTTCGACCTTGAAAACCTTGACTTTGCAGGTCTTCCAGCTGGTTTGACAGTGGTCGCAAAAGGTACGCCTATCTTCCCACGTCTGGATATGGAAGAGGAAATCGCCTATATCCAAGCCCAAATGGGTGGCAGCTCTGCTATTTCCCAAGAGGAAGAAAAAGAGTGGGACCCGGCTGACGTGGAACTCAAAAACGAGAAAGCTGCGATCAAGTTCGAGGACTTCGACAAGGTGGAAATCCGCGTGGCCGAAGTCAAAGAAGTAGCTAAGGTGGAGGGATCTGACAAGTTGCTCAAGTTCCGTCTGGACGCAGGTGACGGCCAAGACCGCCAAATCCTGTCTGGTATCGCCAAGTACTATCCAAATGAGCAGGAGTTGGTCGGTAAGAAAGTCCAAATCGTTGCCAACCTCAAGCCACGTAAGATGATGGGCTTGCTCAGCCAGGGCATGATCCTCTCAGCTGAACATGGTGACAATTTAACACTCTTAACAGTCGATCCATCTGTGCCAAACGGCAGTCAGATTGGGTAAATTCACAACACTCAGCTCAGCTGGGTGTTTTTTTGCGAACTAATAAAGAAAGGAGGTTTTATGTTAGTTGCACTTGATGAAGATGGGCAAGTTTTTAATGTCTTGGAAAATCCTGCGCCGCAAGGTCGCTTTTGCTGTCCAGGTTGTGGAGGACTGGTCCGATACAAATCCGGAAAAGTTCTGCGTTCGCACTTTGCCCACGTAACCCTGCGGGATTGCACATACTTTTCCGAGAATGAGTCGGCCCAGCACCTGTCCCTTAAGTCTTGTCTGTACAGTTGGTTAATCAATGACGAACAAGTTGAACTTGAAAAATGCCTGCCTAGTATAGGGCAGGTCGCTGATTTATTTGTTAATAATAGTCTAGCTTTGGAAGTACAGTGTTCCAGTCTACCCATTTCTCGTTTGCAGGTGAGGACGCAAGCCTATCATGAAGCTGGTCTTCAGGTTCTCTGGTTGTTGGGAAAAAGCCTGTGGTTAAAAGAAAGATTAAGCAAATTACACAAGCAATTCCTCTCTTTTAGTATGAACATGGGTTTTCACCTCTGGGAATTGGATGATGAGAAAAAAGAATTGCGTCTTCGTTACCTTATTCATGAAGACTTACGAGGTAAGGTCCACTGTCTGACAAAGGTTTTTCCATTTGGCGAGGGAAATTTATTGGAAATCTTGCGTCTGCCATTTGCCAAGCAAGCTTTATCGCATCTTACTTGCCCGTTAGATAGGGATTTGCCTCGCTACATTGCTCAACAGCTTTATTACAAATCCCCCAATTGGTTAGTCCTACAGGCAGAGTCTTATAGCCGAGGGGAGAATTTGTTGACAAAGACGGCAGAAGAATGGTATCCCCACATCCGTCTACCCCGCTCTGCCATTGGCTTTGCCCAAATACAAAAAGATTTAAGTCCAGTCTATCAGGATTTTGACCAGTATTACGACAGTATTGAAGACAAGCAGAAACAGGTTCTATATCCACCTATAATTTATAGAAAACCAATGTAAATAGAGATAGCTGATGGAGGTGTATATATTGCTTTTGAAAATATGCTCGTTATTTTATGTTAGTCATGCTACTGTTGGTGAGGGTTGTAGACTTTATTATCCTAGTGGCGACTTGCTATAGCGAATGCCAAAAACTATTTTCCAGTTGAATAGTAACCAATAAGCCCTCACTTTCCTATGGAAAGAGGGGATTTTTTATGTTAGAATAAAGGATACGGAGGATTAATTATGTCTAAACAACGTTACGAAATTGAAGAAAAATACCAGTGGGACTTGACCACTATTTTCCCAACCGATGAAGCCTGGGAAGCAGAACTTGCAGATTTACAAGCTGAAACTGAAAAAACAAAAGAATTTGCAGGTCACTTGCTCGACTCAGCTAAAAGCCTTTTGGAAATCAGCGAAACGCAACTTGGTCTTATGCGTCGCATTGAAAAACTCTATGTCTATGCGTCTATGAAGAACGACCAAGATACTCGTGAAGGCAAATACCAGGAATTTCAAGCTAAAGCCATGGGCTTGTATTCGGTCTTTTCACAGGCTTTTGCCTTCTATGAGCCTGAATTTATGGCCATTACTGAAGAGCAGTTGGAAGCCTTTAAAGCAGAGGAGCCAGCTCTTGTTCAGTACAGCCACCAATTTGAAAAACTTTTAGTGGCTAAGGACCATGTCCTGTCACAAGAGGTGGAAGAAGTATTGGCAGCGACCAGCGAGATTTTCGAATCACCTGCTGAAACTTTCTCAGTCTTGGACAATGCCAGCCTGCGTTTCCCAGAAATCGCAGATGAGGATGGTCACTTGGTGCCCCTTTCACACGGTAACTACATTCACTTTATGGAGTCTAAAAACCGTGACGTCCGCCAAGAAGCCTATGAGGCTATGTACGGTACCTACGAGCAGTTCCAGCATACCTATGCTAAGACTTTGCAGTCTAATGTCAAGGTCAATAACCTGAAAGCTCGTTTGCGGAAGTACGATTCAGCCCGTCACGCATCACTTGCAGCTAATTTCATTCCAGAATCCGTTTACGATACATTAGTGGCGGCAGTCAACAAGCACCTTCCGCTCTTGCACCGTTACATCAATTTGCGTAAGAAACTCCTGGGTATTGATGACTTGAAGATGTACGATATGTACACACCATTGTCAGATTTCAGTACCAAGATTTCTTATGAAGATGCTCTCAAAAAATGCCAAGAAACCTTGGAAATTTTCGGTGAGGAGTATTCGGCTATTGTGAAGGAAGCCTTCGAAAACCGCTGGATTGATGTCCATGTCAATGAAGGAAAACGCTCAGGAGCATACTCAGGAGGTGCCTACGACACCAACGCCTTCATGCTTCTCAACTGGCAGGATAACTTGGATAACATGTACACTCTTATCCATGAAACAGGCCACTCACTTCATTCTATGTTGACTCGTAAGACTCAACCTTATGTCTATGGTCATTATTCACTCTTCTTGGCTGAAATTGCTTCAACAACCAACGAAAATCTCTTAACAGAAAAACTCTTGTCAGAAGTAGAAGATGACAAGGAACGCTTTGCTATTCTCAACCATTACCTAGATGGTTTCCGTGGTACAGTCTTCCGCCAGACCCAATTTGCCGAGTTTGAGCAAGCGATTTACAAGGCAGACCAGGAAGGTCAAGTCTTGACGGCTGATTTCCTCAATGAATTGTACGGTCAGACAAATGAGAAGTACTACGGACTTTCTGCAGAAGAAAATCCAGAAATCCAGTTTGAGTGGGCTCGTATTCCACACTTCTATTACAATTTCTATGTCTATCAGTATGCGACAGGTTTCGCAGCAGCATCAGCTCTAGCAAACAAGATTGTCAATGGTAGTCCAGAAGATAAAGAAAACTATCTCAACTACTTGAAGGCTGGTAGCTCAGATTATTCCCTCAATGTCATTGCCAAAGCAGGTGTAGACATGACCAAGGAAGGCTATCTTAATGATGCTTTCAAAGTTTTTGAAGCACGCCTAACTGAGTTAGAGGAGCTTGTTGAAAAAGGGGTACATCTCTAAAATGATTTCCTATAAACGTTCGATTGTCATTCACAGTATGATTAGTCTTGTTTTAATCTTGATCGGTCTTGGTGGTCTGACCAGGCCTGAACCATCTGTAGGAAGTGTTGTCTATTTGATATTTTTACAACCTTTGCTGGTTTATATATATATTGAGAAAGCAAAAGGCTGTTTTTATCTTGACAAAACAGTACCTAGAATTTCAAGAACACTTTTGGAGTGAACGCCAGCGCTATTCGTTAGAAGAGATTGCGGAGATTCGATACATCGTTTCTCCCGTCTATCGTGGCTATCAATCGAAACGTTTGCGAATTGTAGGAAATAAGGGAGAACTGCTTGCAGTCGTCAATTTGAATAAGCTTGATGGTGCAGATTTTAATGATATTTACCATTTTGTAGAGCAAGTAGCACCGCATATAAGATGGGATTTTTCAAATTCATAATGGAGGTATTATGTTAACGGAAGAACAGCTACAGGACATTTTTGAACTGGCGGACCTCATGTCAAATGGGGACAGGGAGCTATTTCTCCAACTTAGAGATGTGGTTTTTGCTAGTGATCCGAATCAGATTCTAAACTCTATTGAACGCATCCTAGAACCAGATTCATTCGATGATTTCTTGGATCGTGTTGGGGAGTCTGAAAAGGAAAATCTTTGGTTAATCTTGATAAAATTACTAGAGCATTTGAACTATATTTGTGTGCGTGATTATAAGGATAATCTTGAAGATTTTATCTACTTTTTTGACCGTCTTCATCAAGTCCGCAATGCAGGGATTTCTCTCAAATTGGATTCAGATGGATTAAATCCAGCTGCCTCTATTTCAGAATGGGCAAGAGTCGTTGATAGCAAATATCTTGATGAAAACTTTTGTCTAGGGGCAGTAGATATGGACACGGATAGTTACTATCTCTTTTTCAGTAAGCAAGCGACTTTTGTTCGACTTCAAGAACTAGCTGGAAATTTAGGGTATCGAATTGATTACGCCAAAAATATGTAAAGAAAAGGTGGGGAAACCTGCCTTTTAGTGTGTTGAGGAAGAAAATCTTGTCGGCTTATGATATAATGGATTCTATGGTCGAATCATATAGTAAAAACGCAAATCACAATATGCGCCGTCCAGTTGTCAAGGAAGAAATTGTGGATTTTATGCGAACACGTCAGGCGCAAAATACAGGTTTTTTGAAAGAACTGGAAGAGTTTGCTCGTCAAGAAAATATTCCAGTCATCCCTCATGAAACGGTAGCCTATTTCCGCTTGCTGATGCAGACACTTCAACCTAAACGTATTTTAGAAATTGGAACTGCTATTGGCTTCTCTGCGTTACTGATGGCTGACAATAGTCCGCATTCGAAGATTACAACGATTGATCGAAATGAAGAAATGATTGGCTTTGCAAAGGAAAACTTTGCCAAATATGATCAGCGCCAGCAGATTGAATTGCTGGAAGGGGAAGCCATGGATATTCTTCCGACTTTACCAGATAACACATATGATTTTGTTTTCATGGATTCTGCTAAATCAAAATATATTGTATTTTTACCAGAAGTCTTGAAAAAGGTCAAAGTAGGCGGTTTAATCATTTTGGATGACATCTTCCAAGGAGGAGATGTTGCCAAGGACATCAAGGATGTCAGAAGAGGGCAGCGCACTATTTATAAGGGATTGCAACGTTTATTCGATGCGACTTTGGATAATCCGGATGTGACTGCTAGTCTTGTTTCCATGAGTGACGGTCTCCTTATGTTGAGAAAAAATAGGGAAAATGTTGACTTAAAACATACAGAAATTTAAGAAGTTTTTAAGCTTTTGTGTTATAATAAAAGGGTTAACGAAAAAAAGGAGAGAGTTTCTAATGAAACAAACTAAAAAAATTCTTGCAGGTGCAGTAACACTCTTTGCTGCAGTAACACTCGCTGCTTGTTCCAATGCAGCTGATAAAGATATCATTACGATGAAAGGTGACACAATCACTGTTTCTGAATTTTATGAGAAGGTAAAAACAAATTCACAAGCCCAACAGGTTTTGTTGTCAATGGTTATCAGTAACGTATTTGAAGAGCAGTATGGTGACAAAGTGACTGCGAAAGAAGTTGATGAGGCTTATGACAAAATGGCAAAGCAATATGGTGATTCATTTGCAACAGCTCTTTCTTCAGCTGGCTTGACTCAAGAAACTTACAAAGAACAAATCCGTACTAATAAATTAGTTGAGTATGCTGTAAAACAGGCTGCTGAGAAGGAATTGACCGATGAGAACTACAAGGCGGCTTACGAGGTCTATACCCCAGAAGTAACAGCACGTGTCATCAAATTGGCGGATGAAGCTAAGGCAAAAGAAGTTTTAGCTGCAGCACAAGCTGCAGGTGCAGATTTTGCTCAATTGGCGAAAGACAATTCTACGGATACTGCTACAAAAGACAATGGAGGCGAAGTTAAATTCGATTCAACTTCAACAACTGTTCCTACAGAAGTTCAAAAAGCGGTCTTTGCCTTGGATGCAGGTCAAGTAGGAGCTTCAATTGTTTCTGCAGTTGACTTAAAAACTTATACTACTAGCTACTATGTTGTAAAACTGGAAGCGAAGTCAGAAAAATCTGCCAAATGGGAAGACTACAAGGATAAGTTGAAAGAAATTATTTTGGCGCAAAAGCAAAGTGATTCATCGTTTGTTGCTACTGTGCTGAAAGAAGCGCTCCAAAAAGCAAACGTTAAGGTTAAAGACAGTGCCTTCCAAAATCTTCTTTCACAATATGTGACAACAGAAGAAAGCAGTTCTTCATCAACGGAAAGTAGCTCTTCGTCGACTGAAAGCTCTTCTTCAACAACAGAATCTTCTAGTTCTTCAGGTCAATAATTGACGCTTTACCTATTAAGAATAGATACTTGATTACTTAGTTCAGAAAATTGGCGGTTGTTGCGAGCCATCTAAGCCAAGTATCTTGCTACTTAATGGAACAATTGAATATAGGTTATGAAATGAGAATGACAAGTCATTGAATGAAGGTGGTACCGCGGTTTTTCGCCCTTCGTTTGGTTTCTTGTTATTTTTTTTTGGAGGTTATCATGAAGCAATTTCAGGTGAAACAACGCTTTACCTTTGGTGGTGAAAAATTTGATATTCGTGATAGTTTTGGGGATCTTGCTTATCAAGTGGAGGGATCTTTTCTCGAAATTCCAAAACGATTTATCGTGACCAATTCCAGAGGTGGGGAAGTTTGTCAGATTACCAAGAAGTTTTTGACCTTCCTGCCCCAGTTTACCATTGATATGGCAGATGGTCATTCTTTCTACTTGCAAAAGGAATTTACTTTTTTCAAGGATCGCTATACTGTGGAAAATCTAGGTTTAATCCTAGACGGAAATATCTGGGATTTGGATTTTCGCTTGAAAAGGCCAGATGGTATGCTCGTAGCCGAAATCTCCAAAGAACTCTTTCATTTAACTTCTCATTACTCCGTTACTGTATTGGAGGACTCCTATGCAGATTTGGTCATTTCCTTGGTGGTCGCAATTGACTACGTCGAAATGATGGAAGATGCATCAACTTAATCTTAAAATAATTGTTCAGTTTAACTGTTTCGTTAAATTGAATCCGCCTAACTATCACTTATGAAAGGAAAGGTTCAATTTAGATAATTTTCTGAATTGAACCCACCCGAAAGGCTGGCTTCTTTCTAATAATAGTTTCTCAAAATATCTAAACGAAAGGAAAGGGCATTGAGTTTATTCTGAAATGAACTCGGGCTACGGACTTTGTCAAAAAGAGAAAACCTTCCTAGACGCAAGCGTCTTCGTCAGGTTTCCTATTTTGACGGTGTCCGCTTAACGCCCTTAGTATCTTAGTTGAACTCGGGCTACGGACTTTCCCCTCAATTATTACTATATGAAAGGAAATGTTCAATTTGGATAATTTTCTGAATTGAACCCGAGCTAAAAGCGTCGAGAAAAAGATAGACCGCCTAGTGCGCTGGCGCACGGCGTTGGTCTCCTATTTTCTTCTCGCTTTCTTAATGCTCTTGGTATCTTAGTTTATGAAAAATCTATCTTCTGCTCAAATTCGTCAAATGTGGTTGGATTTCTGGAAATCAAAGGGTCACTCTGTTGAGCCTTCAGCAAACCTTGTCCCAGTTAACGATCCAACTCTTTTGTGGATCAACTCTGGTGTGGCAACTCTTAAAAAATATTTCGATGGCTCAGTCATCCCTGATAACCCACGGATTACAAACGCCCAAAAATCCATCCGTACCAACGATATTGAAAACGTTGGTAAGACAGCCCGCCACCACACCATGTTTGAAATGCTTGGCAACTTCTCTATTGGTGATTATTTCCGTGATGAAGCGATTGAGTGGGGCTTTGAGCTCTTGACAAGCCCAGAATGGTTTGCCTTTCCAAAAGACAAGCTCTACATGACTTACTATCCAGACGATGTGGATTCATACAATCGTTGGATTGCTCTTGGTGTTGAGCCAAGCCACTTGATTCCACTTGAAGATAACTTCTGGGAAATCGGTGCAGGTCCTTCTGGTCCAGATACGGAGATTTTCTTTGACCGTGGTACTGACTTTGACCCTGAAAACATTGGTATCCGTCTCTTGGAAGAAGATATTGAAAATGACCGTTACATCGAGATTTGGAATATCGTATTGTCCCAGTTCAACGCAGACCCAGCTGTTCCGCGTTCTGAGTACAAGGAATTGCCAAACAAAAACATTGATACAGGCGCAGGTTTGGAGCGTTTGGCAGCTATTTTCCAAGGGGCTAAGACCAACTTTGAAACGGACCTCTTCTTGCCAATCATTCGTGAAGTTGAAAAGATTTCTGGTAAGACCTATGACCAAGATGGCGACAACATGAGCTTCAAGGTTATCGCAGACCACATCCGTGCTCTTTCATTTGCTATTGGTGACGGTGCTCTTCCTGGAAATGAAGGCCGTGGTTATGTCCTTCGTCGTCTCCTTCGTCGTGCTTCTATGCATGGTCAACGTTTGGGCATTACAGAGCCATTCTTGTACAAATTGGTGGAGACAGTTGGCAATATCATGGAAAGCTACTATCCAGAAGTACTTGAAAAACGTGCCTTTATTGAGAAGATTGTTAAGAGTGAAGAAGAGTCATTTGCTCGTACTATCCATACAGGTTCACAATTTGCTGAGCAATTGATGGACAAATTGGCAGCAGAAGGTAAGTCTGAGATTGATGGTCGTGACATTTTCAAACTCTATGATACCTATGGTTTTCAAGTAGAATTGACAGAAGAATTGGCTGAGCACCGTGGTATGACCCTTGATATTGCTGGCTTTGAAGCGGCTATGAAAGAGCAACAAGACCGTGCACGTGCCTCAGTTGTCAAAGGTGGTTCAATGGGCATGCAAAATGAAACCCTGGCTGCTATCACAGAAGAGTCAACCTTTGTTTATGGTCAAACAGCTCTTGAAGCAAGCTTATCTGTCATTGTGGCTGATAATGCGCGTACAGAAGCAGTCTCAGAAGGTCAAGCCCTCCTTGTCTTTGATCAAACACCATTCTATGCAGAAATGGGTGGTCAGGTTGCAGACCATGGTTTTGTGAAAAATGCTGCTGGAGACATTGTTGCGACTGTCATCGATGTGCAGAAAGCACCAAATGGTCAACCATTGCACACAGTTGAACTGTCCGCAAGCATTTCAGTTGGTCAAACCTACACACTTGAAATCGAAACAAAACGCCGTAAGGGTGTTGAGAAGAACCACACAGCAACTCACTTGCTCCATGCAGCTCTTCACAATATTATCGGTGAGCATGCAACGCAGGCTGGTTCCTTGAATGAGCAAGACTTCCTCCGCTTTGACTTTACTCATTTTGAGGCAGTTACTGCGGAAGAACTTCGTCGTATCGAAGAAGAAGTCAATGAGCAAATTTGGAATGCCATTCCAGTTGTGACGGTTGAAACCGATATTGACACAGCTAAGGAAATGGGTGCCATGGCCCTCTTCGGTGAAAAATACGGTAAAGAAGTCCGTGTGGTGACAATTGGTGACTATTCTGTCGAACTCTGTGGTGGTACCCATGTTGGCAACACCGCTGAAATCGGTATCTTCAAGATCTTGAAAGAAGAAGGTATCGGTTCAGGTACTCGCCGTATCATCGCGGTAACAGGCCGTGAAGCCTTCCTTGCCTATCGTGATCAAGAAGATGCCCTCAAAGAAGTGGCAGCAACCATCAAGTCACCACAGATCAAGGAAGTACCAAACAAGGTTGAAAGTCTTGCTCAGCAAGTTCGTGACCTGCAAAAAGAAAATGCGGCTCTGAAAGAAAAAGCAGCGGCAGCCGCTGCTAGTGATGTCTTCAAAGATGTCAAAGATGCTAACGGCATTCGCTACATTGCCAGCCAAGTCCAAGTATCAGATGCAGGTGCCCTCCGTACCTTCGCTGACAACTGGAAACAAAAAGACTACTCAGATGTCTTGGTGCTAGTTGCTGCAATCGGTGACAAGGTCAATGTCCTTGTAGCCAGCAAATCAAGCGATGTTCATGCAGGGAACCTCATCAAAGTCCTAGCTCCAATCGTAGCAGGTCGTGGTGGTGGTAAGCCAGACATGGCTATGGCAGGTGGTAGCGATGCCTCTGCTATCCAAACCCTCTTGAACAGCGTAGCTGATAACTTGTAATCTATACTGAAAAACTCTTTTATCCATTGGATAGAAGAGTTTTTTGCGCGTTATTCTAGTCAATTTGACAAAAATTATTATTTTTTTGACAAAGATAGTTGTCAAAAAGAAAAAGAAGTGTTACAATGATATAAAGATAAAAATCAAAAAGGTTCATCTGATATGATGAACAGATAAGGAGCCACCAAATGAAACAACCTTTTATGATTACAGGAACAACCATTGCGCGTGCAGTCGAAATAGGGTCCATTCTATTATTGGTTTATATTCTCCTTTCTGATTTGCTGGGTTGGAGCGATATGGACACAGTTCTAATGACTACTCTAATTGCCTCAATTGCTTGTATCGAAGCAAGTTTACAAATGGAGAAAAAAGAAAATAAGTAAAAGGAGATAGATTGTGAAACGACACATTTCAGCAGATATGGCAGCAATTATGATTACAGGGGCAAATTATTATCGGCTTACTGATTGGAGTTGCTCTAGGACTATATAGTTTAGTCTAGCTTGAAGGAAAATGAAGGAGAAGAAATATGGAAGCGAAAAAGAAATTATATGAAGTCAATATTATGGAAAATAAGAAGTTTGTCTGGGGCTTGAACATTCTTGCCGTGGTACTCCTCTTTCCATTTGCCTTCGTATTTGGAATGATAGGCAGTTGGTTGATAGCTAACGGTTCGCAATACTCGGAACTGGCCGTGTCGGAGGTATGGTTGCTTTTCCCTCTCTATATTCTTTTAATAGTTGTACATGAGGCTATCCACGGTATCTTCTTCAAAGTTTTTTGTCCTGATAATCCTGTAAAATACGGGTTTAATTGGAAATCGGGCATGGCCTATGCGACCAGTCCAGGTTCACTCTACAATCGGATGCAAATGCTAGTAATCAGCTTGGCTCCCTTTGTTGTGATTAGTTTAGTCTTGATCATGTTAGTAGGATTTGGGATGATGAATACCACTCTTTACTTCATGCTGGCAACCATGCATGGGGCCACTTGTGCAGGCGATTTCTACTATGCCTATCTCTTATTGGTCAAGTTTGCCAAGGAAAATATAGCTGTCGAAGACACAGAAACTGGCTTGATTATCTACCAAGCCTAGAAAGGAAAACTCATGGAATATATCTTAAAAAATCGGCTCAAGGAATTGCGAGCCAGAGATGGTCTCAATCAAACGGAGTTAGCAAAGTTAGCAGAAGTATCACGGCAGACCATTAGCTTGATTGAGCGGGGCGAATATACGCCCTCGGTGGTCATTGCTATGCGTATAGCACAGATTTTTAATGAAAATGTGGAGAATGTCTTTCAATTAGTGGAGGTTGAAGAATGAAACAGGGGAAACAAATTACAACAAAACAAAGATGGATGAGGAACCTTACCTATTTGTTTTTAGGGGCAATTTTTGGAGCATTTTGTGGCTTTTTTGGAGTAATGATTGATAAGTTTGGATTGCCGTCTTTTGTCAATCTAGATAACTTTCTATTTTGTTTGCGTATCGTTACTTTTGTCATTTTCGCCGGAACTGTATATCTTGGGCTTAAGGCAAATCAATCGTATAAACTTTATCATTCGATTTCAGATGAGGATGAGGAACGGGCAGATGAACTAAATATGAAAATGTATCGTAACCTAGAATATGCGATTATAATGTTTAATATTGCTGCGTCATTGACTCTTTTAAATTTAGGATTAGGTTTTGGTGTTGCCTTCTTAGAAGAGAGTGCGATTATGTACGGATCAATATTTGATGCAGTTTTCTATGTTATTCTTCTCATTAGTCAGATTTTTATCATGAAATTAACTCAGAAAATTCGTGACTATCAGTTGTCTGCTTTTGCTACGGTAAAAGAAGTGAAGGATTTTATGGAGGCAATGGACGAGGGTGAGAAACAAGCAAACTACGAAATGAGTTTCCAAATCGTCTTCACATTGAATCAAATCGTGTTACCAGGTTTGTATCTATTCCTATTTGTACTTAGCATGCTATTGCAAGAGCGACAAATTACAGCCTTTCTAGTTGTTGCCTTTCTTCACGTTTACATCAATGTTATGCAGGTTCGCATGATCCGTCGTTACTTCAAATAAGAATGTTATGAAAGGTTTTTAGGTAATAGTTATGAAAAAGGAAAACGTACACATCAAAGCAATTCGTTATTTCTATGATATTGTTGGTGAGTTAGACGAGGTGTCTTATGCGACCTTGACGAATTTCGGCAACAATATGTATATGCTTTTTATGACAGTGACACTGGTGAGCTTTCTAGTTAGCTTTGCGCTGGGAGAAGATGTCATGGGAATCAGTCTCTTTTTGGCGTTGGTTTATTCTCAATTCAAACAGGACGCCATTATCAAACAGTTGGGACTGGATAAATTGTTTGTTGCAAAGGCTGATGTGAAATTGGCTCGGAAGAAAATGATGAAACGAACTCTGTTTCAAACCCTACAGATTGCTGTCTACGGTCTGTTAGTTAGTATTGGTCTCTGGCAGTTACAAATTCCACAGGAAAGCGGAACAAGTGCAGCCGAGTATTTCCAGTTTGTCACTCCCATGACAGTTGTCTTGATGACTCTTGTTGGATTCCTTAGTTTCTATATTGTTAACCGTAAGAAAATCAAGCTTATTTAGTTTAAATGGAGTTAGCTCATGAAAGTGTTTATGAAAATTTATCTTGTCCTATTAATCGGCCTTGGTATATACGCAGTTGGCTATATTTTTGGAGAGTGGCTGGCTACTGGGCAGATTGATTTGTCAACCTTGAATATCCTCTTGCCGATGGTTTTGGGCTTGCCTGCTCTGCTGTCGTCATTTAGTTTCTCTTTTATTACTTCGTTAACTCGCCTTGCCTAACTCCAGTTATGCCTGCGGCTCGTTGCCTCGTACTAAAAGTAAACTAAAAGACTTTATCTTTCAACAAACGAAAAATAATTATTTATATTAAGGAGATTGCTATGAATAGACTTGGAAATGTCAAAGATTGGAATGTGGTTAAAAATTGGAAGTTTCTCTTAGTGGGACTAGCTGTCGTTGCACTTAATGTATTGACCCAGATGGCTATGTTTACTCTACCAAATTTTGATGGGAATAACCTTCTGATTGCTGCTGCCTTCTTGTTGGTTGCTGTAGTGCTTGGTCTTATCTTGACTGGTAAATTAGGTCTGTGGAAAGGTGAGCAGAAGTGGGAGATGGGTGCGAATGTTGGTTTTGTAGCCCTCGCCTTTATCGTTATGTTTGGTTTGAAAATAATTGGTGGGCAATTGATTATGCTGGAAGAGGGATACGGTCAGACGACTGCCAATCAGGAAATTATCAACAATTCAGGCTTGCCAACCTTAGTTTTATTTCTCTTTGCAGTTTTCTTTGCTCCAGTTTTGGAGGAACTGCTTTTCAGAGGGATTCTTATGGGGAAAGTCTTTGGTAAGGATTCGATTGTGGGATTATTGCTATCGAGTTTTCTGTTTGGACTTATTCACAATCCGACCAATATCGGATCTTGGGTTGTCTATGGAGGTATGGGCCTGGTCCTAGGACTCGCCTAT
The DNA here is from genome assembly GCF_019754175.1 of Streptococcus sp. 2018162. Classification (NCBI taxonomy): domain Bacteria; kingdom Bacillati; phylum Bacillota; class Bacilli; order Lactobacillales; family Streptococcaceae; genus Streptococcus; species Streptococcus sp. 2018162. The sequence continues at coordinate 127,126 of NZ_JAIJZP010000002.1, forward strand.
CGTATTTCTGGCAAATATACCAATGCACTTATTCTACACAGTCTGAATAATCTTCTTGGATTTTTGTTGATGCTACTGATGCAGAGTCTGGGCTTGATATAGGAGGATAGGATGGAACTATTTTTATGGATTCTAGTAGGATTTCTATTTTTCAATTCTTTATCAGATAGGAAAAAAGTGAGGCAGTTGCAAGCTAGGGTAAAAAAGTTGCAGAAAACTACAAAAGGAGAAAATCAGATGTCAGTTTTATTGAAAGAATTGGTCGGAAGTAAAGCCAAAATCCGCTTTGATGAGGAATTTTCTATCACTTATGAATACACCATTTTGGCAGTTGATGAGGAATGGGTTAAAATTTTTCGTGAATTAGAGAATGGGGAGCTTGAAACCAAGTTGGTTCGGGTCGATAATATTGTTGACTTGAGCTTGTAGGGAGGGGTTATGTTAAAATTTATCAAACACGCTGCATTACTATTTCTATACTTTGTTGCCTATCAGATTGCTTCAGGTTTTCTAATGGTAGGACCAACCTTACAAACGATTCCTGACATTCCTGCCCAGTTGATTGATAGTACAATTTGGATTTGTGCGATAATTGGTCTTGTTCTCTCCACTGCGCTCATTATTCTGTTATGGAAGTATATCTATCCACGTCATTCTGTTGACTATCGTGTGACAGTTTCATGGTTCCATAAGATTCAATGGCCGATATTACTCTATATTGCATTTTTTATTTTCCAATTTATTGTACCAGTCCCAGAAAGTGAAAATCAAAAGCTTGTGATCGAATTCGTATCAGCTTATCCCTTGATTGCATTTAGCTCAGTAGTGGTTTTTGCTCCCATTTTAGAAGAATTGATCTTCCGTGGATTTTTAGCGACCTATTTCTTCCCTAAAATGGCAGATATGAAGGCTGTTGGAATCTATCTTGTTGTAACGGGAGCTTTGTTTAGTCTGGTCCATATGCCAGCAACTCTTCCTCAATTTTTGATTTATTTCACGATGGGACTCAATCTAGGATGGCTCTATCTGATCAAACGCGATATTCGTTATCCGATTGCGCTACATATGCTTAATAACGGTATTTCTTATTTGATGATTGTATTTTTAGTATAAAAAATAAGCAGCTCAGATTGAACTGCTTTTTTTGATTACAAACCGTAAAGATAATCATCGTCCTGCATGGCTTCTACTTCACCGAGCAGATAGCCGTTACCAACTTGGGAGAAGAAGTCGTGGTTAGATGTACCGGTTGAGATACCGTTCATAATGATTGGGTTGACATCATCTGCTGAATCTGGGAAGAGTGGATCCTGTCCCAAGTTCATGAGGGCTTTGTTGGCATTGTAACGAAGGAAAGTCAAGACTTCCTCAGTCCAGCCAACTGCATCATAGAGAGAGCGTGTGTAGCCTTCTTCGTTTTCATAAAGTTGGTAGAGCAAGTCGTACATCCAGTCGCGGAGTTTGTCCTGTTCTTCCTCGGACAATTCATTGAAACCAAGTTGGAACTTGTAACCGATGTAGGTACCGTGCACAGACTCGTCACGGATGATCAGCTTGATGATTTCCGCAACGTTGGCCAATTTGTTGTTACCAAGGTAGTAGAGTGGCGTGAAGAAACCAGAGTAGAAGAGGAAGGTTTCTAGGAAAACGCTGGCTACTTTCTTTTCAAGTGGTGTACCTGTTTCGTAGATTTCGTTGATAATCTTTGCCTTGCGTTGCAAGTATTCATTGCTGTTGGTCCATTCAAAGATGTCTTCAATCTCAGACTTGGTGTTCAAGGTTGAGAAGATAGAAGAGTAAGACTTGGCATGGACTGACTCCATGAATTGGATGTTGTTGTAAACAGCTTCTTCGTGCGGTGTACGAATATCGTTGCGAAGAGCTTGGACACCTGTTTCAGATTGAAGGGTATCCAAGAGGGTCAATCCGCCAAAGACCTTACCAACCAGGTCTTTTTCTTCAGCAGTAAGTTTACGCCAGTCATCCAAGTCGTTTGATAATGGGATACGTGTATCGAGCCAGAATTGCTCGGTCAACTTTTCCCAAGTTGACTTGTCAATAACATCCTCAATGGCGTTCCAGTTTATGGCTTTGTAGTAGGTTTCCATCATATTCTCTTTCTTTTTCTTATACTTCAAATATTATATCACAAATAGATAGTAGCCTGTAAAAAAATCCCCTAAAAGGGATTTTTAATCGAGCGCTCATTAGTTGCTTCGCATCATGAACGACAGTGTCGTAAGGTAGTAAGCTAATCCGCCGATAGCGGTTAGCGTAGATTAGGTAGTTGATTTATCAACAGCTAATCCCTTGCAAGTTACGACTTGAGAAAAGTCGTTCGAACTTAACGACTTTTCGAGGTAGTAAGCCACTTAGGAGGGGCTGGGCAAAAAGCCCAGCTCCACTACCCAGAGTTCGTGTCAACATCTCAGCGCAGTGGTTGATTGGCAGATTTGTTCGCGTTTCACACTCCAAATCTGACCTAATCAACTGTGCGGGGGTGGGAAGACGAACTCTTTTTTAGACCAGTCGAGTTCTTTCCCACTCCCGTTCATTCATTAGATGCTTTAGCATTAGTGTCTTACGACACGCAGAAACTGAAGACGATATTTCTTCAGTTTCGGAGTTAGTGAGGTAGCTAGCTAATCCGCCGATAGCGGTTAGCGTAGATTAGGTAGTTGGTTTTCCAACAGCTAAACCCTTGCAAGTTACGACCTGAGAAAAGTCGTTCGAACTTAACGACTTTTCGAGGTAGTAAGCCACTTAGGTACTGACCAAATAGTCAGTACCGTGCATTCATTAGATGCTTTAGCATCAATGAATGTTAGTGTCTTAAATCACACAACTTTCACATTGGTTTGCGCCGACTTCTTCGCCGTCATCGGTAAAGGTACGGATGTAGTAGATAGACTTGATACCTTTGTTGAAGGCGTAGTTACGAAGGATAGAGAGGTCACGTGTAGTTTGTTTGTTCTCTTTTTTCCATTCATAGAGTTCTTTTGGAAGCTCGCTGCGAAGGAAAAGAGTGAGTGATAAACCTTGATCGACGTGTTCTGTTGCAGCAGCGTAGACATCAATGACCTTACGCATATCCATATCGTAGGCAGACTTGTAGAATGGAATAGTTTCTGTTGCCAAGCCAGCTGCTGGATAGTAGATTTTACCGATTTTCTTCTCTTGGCGTTCCTCAATCCGTTGTGTGATTGGATGAATAGAAGCAGAGACATCGTTGATGTAGCTGATAGAACCGTTTGGAGCAACAGCTAGTCGGTTTTGGTGGTAAAGACCATCTGCCATGACTTTTTCACGGAGGTCAGCCCAATCTTGTCCGCTTGGAATGAAAATCCCTTCAAAGAGTTCTTTGACACGCTCGGATTGTGGTTGGTAGTCACCAGTCACGTATTTATCGAAATAAGTACCGTCTGCGTATTTTGATTTGTCAAAATTATGGAAAGTTGCCTTGCGTTCGCGGGCAATGTTATTTGATTCTACCAAGGTCCAGTAGTTGAGGAGCATGAAGTAGATGTTGGTAAATTCTACGGCTGTTTTTGATCCGTAATCAATCAAGTTCTGAGCCAAGTAAGAATGAAGTCCCATGGCACCAAGACCGATTGAATGCGCCTGACTGTTTCCTGCTTCAATAGATGGTACAGCAGAAATGTGTGAATGATCTGTGACATAAGTCAAAGCGCGTGTCATTGTACGAACAGAACGTCCAAAATCAGGTGACTTCATCAGGTTGACGATATTGGTTGAACCGAGGTTACATGAAACGTCAGTACCCATGGTCAAGTATTCTTGCGAATCATTAAGAATGCTTGGTGTTTGAACTTGAAGGATTTCCGAACAGAGGTTTGACATGATAATCTTGCCGTCAACAGGGTTGCTGCGGTTAGCTGTATCGATGTTGATAACGTATGGATAGCCAGACTCTTGTTGGAGTTTGGAAATTTCTGTTTCCAAGTCACGTGCCTTGATTTTTGTCTTACGAATGCGAGGGTTTGCCACCAATTCATCGTATTTTTCTGTGATGTCAAGGTAGCTATAAGGGACACCGTATTCCAACTCAACTGAGTATGGGCTGAAGAGGTACATATCTTCGTTTTTACGTGCCAATTCGTAGAATTTATCAGGAACGGTGATACCGAGTGATAAGGTCTTCACACGAACTTTCTCATCGGCATTTTCTTTCTTAGTCGAAAGGAAGGAAATAATATCTGGGTGGAAAACATCTAGGTAAACAACCCCAGCCCCTTGGCGTTGCCCAAGCTGGTTAGAATAGGAGAAGCTGTCTTCGAAGAGTTTCATAACAGGAACAACCCCAGAAGCCGCCCCCTCATAGCCCTTGATTGGAGCACCTGCCTCACGCAAGTTGCTGAGGGAAATACCAACACCACCACCGATACGGGACAATTGCAGAGCAGAGTTGATAGAACGCCCGATCGAGTTCATATCGTCAGTGACTTGAATGAGGAAACACGATACCAACTCACCACGGCGGGCACGACCTGCGTTGAGGAAAGAAGGTGTTGCTGGCTGGTAACGAAGGTGAATCATTTCGTTAGCCAAGTTCAAGGCCAACTCTTCATTTCCTTCTGCAAAATACAAGGCGTTGAAGAGAACACGATCTTCCATACTTTCCAAATAGTAGGCACCGTCATTTGTTTTGAGGGCATACTGATTGTAGAACTTGTAAGCTGCCATGAAAGACTTGAAGCGGAAATTTTGGTCTTTCAAGAATTGATCAATTTTGATGATAAATTCTGGACTGTATTGGTCCAAAAACTCTTTTTCAAGGTAATTTTCTTCTAATAGATAAGCAATCTTGTCTAAAATACTATCAAATTGCTTGGTATTTGGGAGGACGTTTTCTTTAAAGAAGGCCTTAACCGCTTCTTGGTCCTTGTGGAGTGGGATTTGCCCATTAACAGGACGGTTGATTTCGTTATTTAAACGGAAGTAGGACACATCGCCTAGCTCTTTTAAACTCATAGTCGCAATCTCTTTCTATAAACAGTAGGGAGTTAAACCAAGGCTTTTAGTTTCCCTGGTTGAAAACCTGAGAAAACATCATTTTCAGTTTCGATAACAGGTGCAGCTGAGAAGCCGAGACCTTTTACGTGATCGATAAATTCAGGCTGTTCATCTAGATTGATTTCTTTATAATCTACACTATGTTGGTCCAAGAATTTCTTGGTCATTTTACACTGTACACAATCATTTTTTGAATAGATCGTTACCATTCAATTTCTCCTTTGTCCATGAGGGATTAATAAAAAATCCCAATTTTGTTACCAATCTAGGATACAAGATTTTAAGGTTAAAGTCAAGAAGGAAGTTTATTTAAAATCACAAAATATAGTGCACAATATTTTTATAAAACACCATATATTGTACCTCCGCTCATTGCCGCTAAGTCGAAAAATAGCGTTTACATAGCTGTTTCTATTTAGTTTGATAACCCTAACAATCTCTCAGTAAAATATAGATTAGCTTTTTTACAAATGTCATAATATTTTGAAGGAAACATACAGTGTCACAAAATATAACATTCATAGTTATACATGTATTGAATATATATTACATTTTGTACTATACTATTCAATAATGCTGAAAGAGGTTATAAAATATGGAAAAATTACATAGAAAAAGCTTGTTTCATAAAGGGAAAGAATATTCATATTATGCATTGGATTCGATTTCAACGGAAGAAAAAGTGGATATTCATTCACTTCCCTATACTATTCGTATTTTATTAGAAAGTCTTTTAAGAAAAGAAGATGGCGTAGACGTTACAAAAAATCACATAATGGAGTTGCTTCATTATCAGGCGGCATCTCCTAAAGGAGAAATCCCCTTTAAACCTAGTCGTGTTATTTTGCAAGATTTTACAGGTGTTCCTGTTGTGGTAGATTTAGCCTCCATGCGTGATGCGGTGGTGAAAGCAGGTGGAAACCCTGAATTGATTAACCCAGAAATTCCAGTGGATTTAGTCATCGACCACTCTGTTCAAGTTGATTTTTTTGGGACTGAAGATGCTCTGGAGAAAAATATTGCCTTAGAGTTCGAAAGAAATAATGAACGCTATGAATTTCTGAAATGGGCAGAGAATTCCTTTGAAAATTATCGTGCAGTGCCTCCAGCGACAGGAATTATCCATCAGGTAAACATTGAATTTCTAAGCGATGTTATTATCAACAAGGATGGCTTGCTTTATCCAGATTCTATGTTTGGTACAGACAGTCATACGACCATGATTAACGGTATTGGTGTACTTGGTTGGGGTGTAGGTGGTATTGAGGCGGAAGCTGCAATGTTGGGTGAAGCATCTTATTTTCCTATCCCTGAGGTGATTGGTGTTCGCCTAGCAGGGCAATTGCCTAAGGTTGCTACTGCAACGGATTTGGCTCTTAAGGTCACTCAACTTCTACGTCAGGAAAATGTAGTTGGGAAGTTTGTCGAATTCTTTGGACCAGGTTTATCTTCTCTTACATTAGCGGATCGAGCAACTGTTTCCAATATGGCTCCAGAATACGGTGCGACTTGTGGCTATTTCCCGATTGATGGAGAAACTTTACATTATATGAGATTGACCAACCGTTCGGAGGAGCACGTGGAGTTGACAGAAGCCTATGCTAAGGCTAATTATTTATTCTATGATGCTGAATATTTTCCGTCTTATAGCAAGGTTTTAGAATTGGATTTATCGACAGTAGTTCCATCTATTTCTGGTCCTAAAAGACCACAAGATTTGATCGAATTAACAGATGCAAAAGCAGAGTTTCAGGCTAGTTTAATACGTGAAGTAGGTGTGCGTGGATTTGGTTTGGAGGAAGCAGAGTTAGATAAAACGGCCATAGTTAAGTATGTCGAAGGAGAGGAGCAAATTCAAACAGGTCATGTTGCTATTGCGGCGATTACCTCATGTACAAATACCTCCAATCCGTATGTCCTTTTGGCGGCAGGATTACTGGCAAAAAATGCGGTGGAAAAAGGTTTGGCGGTTTCTAAGGCGGTCAAGACGTCATTGGCACCAGGCTCAAAAGTAGTGACTGGCTATTTGGAAAAATCAGGTTTACAGACCTATCTAGATGCCTTAGGGTTCAATTTGGTTGGTTATGGTTGTACAACTTGTATCGGTAACTCAGGTGATCTGCGTCCTGAAGTAGCGGAGGCGATTAAGGAAGAAGATTTATTGGTTTCTGCGGTATTATCTGGAAATCGTAACTTTGAAGGACGGATTAATCCATTGGTTAAAGCTAATTTCTTAGCGAGCCCACCGCTTGTTGTTGCCTATGCTATTGCGGGAAATATGAATGTAGATTTAACAAGGGATCCGCTGGGGTATGATGAGAAACAACAAGCTGTCTACCTCGCGGACATTATGCCAAGTCGTGAGGAGGTGGATGACTACATTGAGCGTTATGTGACTCGTGACCTTTATAAGGAAGAATACCAACAGGTATTTACAGATAGTCAGGCTTGGAATGCGATTGAAACAAAGACAGATAAGAATTACAATTGGAATTCCTCTTCTACCTATATTCAAAATCCGCCCTATTTTGACAATATGCAGGCAGATTTATCCATAAAACCACTGGAAAATTTATCTGTTTTGGCTAAATTTGGCGATTCTGTAACGACAGATCATATCTCCCCTGCAGGGAATATTGCACGATTGAGTCCAGCCGCTCGTTATCTCGAAGAGAATGGCATGGTTTATAAGGATTTTAATTCTTATGGAAGTCGTCGTGGAAATCACGAAGTCATGATGCGTGGGACTTTTGCAAATATCCGTATAAAGAATGAGCTGGCAGATGGAAAGATTGGTGGTTGGACAAGAGTTGGTGATGAGATTCTTTCAATCTATGATGCGGCTATGAGATATAAGGAAGCTGGTATCGGTAGTATTGTTATTGCTGGTAAAGACTATGGGATGGGGTCAAGCCGTGATTGGGCAGCCAAGGGTTCAAGTTTACTTGGTGTGAAGGCTGTTCTTGCTGAGTCATTTGAGCGGATTCACCGTTCAAACTTAGTGATGATGGGTGTTCTTCCTTTACAATTTTTAGAAGGTCAGTCGGCAGAAAGTCTTGGCTTGACTGGACATGAAAGCTATACAATCGACTTGCCAGAAGATGTCGGAGTTGGTCAAATTGTAACAGTCCATGCGCAAACAGACGATGTTACAAAGGAGTTTCAAGCTCTGGTGCGGTTTGATGCGGAGGCGGATATTCGTTATTATCGCCACGGAGGTATTTTACCTATGGTAGTAAGAAAGAAACTAGGAGGAAAGGTATGACAGAAACGAATGGGTTAAAAGATGCGATTGCCTGTGATACGCGAATCAGTGCAATTGAAAATGACCGCTTGTCCTATGCAGGATATGACATTGCTGAATTGATGGAGAATAACGCTTCTTTTGAGGAAGTCATCTATCTTCTGTGGAACCTGCATTTGCCAACTCAGATTGAATTAAATTATTTTGAGAAAAGCCTGCGAAAAGAATATGCGATTTCAGATGCGGTAGAGCAATGTATTCTGATTCAATCGCGGCGACATTTGCATCCTATGAGCGTGTTGCGTTCGACAGTATCTCTCCTTGGAGTATATAATGTACACGCTGAGGAGAATTCGTTAGAAGCTTTGTATGAACAATCTATTCAGATTATGGCCAAGGTTCCGACGATTATTGCAACATTTGCTCGTTTGAGACGCGGATTGGTTCCAATCGAACCGCGGGCTGATCTGGGTTTTGCGGCGAATTTTCTTTATATGCTGAACGGTGAGGAGCCGAGTGATTTGCAAATCAAAGCGTTTAATAAAGCTTTGGTGCTTCATGCTGATCATGAATTGAATGCGTCTACTTTTGCTGCGCGTGTCACGGCATCAACGTTAACGGATTTATATTCTTGTGTCACCACGGCAATTGGGACTCTGAAAGGCTCATTGCATGGTGGTGCAAATGAACGAGTGTTTGACATGTTGCGGGCTATTCGTGAGAGTGGTGATACCGAGAGATATTTGCAGAAGAAGCTGGATTCGAAGGAAAAAATTATGGGATTTGGCCATCGAGTCTACAAAACGGTTGATCCTCGTCAAGAGTACTTGAAGGAGATGGCGCGTGATTTGACATTCGGAACAGACGATGAAGCGTTTTATAGATTGTCAGAGGAAGTAGAGAGTTTTATTAAAAACAAAAAAGGTTTAATTCCAAACGTAGATTTTTATTCGGCGACAGTTTACCATGTGCTAGGTATTGATAGTGATATTTTTACATTGATTTTTGCAATGAGCCGTATGGCGGGGTGGATTGCACATGTCCAGGAACAACGGAAAAATAATAAATTGATTCGTCCGCGCTCTTCCTACTTAGGTGGTAGGAATTTGGTTTACATCCCGATTGGAAAGAGGTAAATATGGCAGAAAAAATCCTGATGAGAGAGGGACGGTTAATCGTCCCAGATTGTCCCGTTATTCCTTATATTGAAGGAGATGGTATTGGCAGGGATATTTGGTCAGTCAGTCAAAAAGTTATTGATGCTGCAGTGAAAAAAGCCTATGCAGGTCAACGTTCTATTCAGTGGAGGGAGGTTTTTGCAGGAGAAAAGGCTTATGGATTAACGGGAACTTCTTTGCCGAATGAGACATTGGCAATAATCCGTGAGTATTTAGTTGCAATCAAAGGTCCCTTGGGGACGCCGATTGGGAAAGGTCATCGTTCTCTTAATGTTGCACTTCGTCAAGAATTAGATTTGTATGCCTGTGTGCGTCCGATTCGCTATTTTAAGGGAGTGCCAAGTCCGCTGAAAGAGCCTGAAAAGACAGATATTACTATTTTTCGTGAAAATACAGAAGATATTTATGCAGGTATTGAATGGGAGGCTGGTTCAGATGAAGTTGCCAAAGTCATTTCTTTTCTGCAAGAAGAAATGGGAGTGGTAAATATTCGTTTTCCAGAATCTTCAAGTATTGGTATCAAACCGATTTCGGAAGAAGGGAGTAAACGCCTCATTCGCTCTGCAATAGAATATGCCTTAGAACATCAACTGAAGATAGTGACCTTAGTTCATAAGGGAAATATTCAAAAGTTTACAGAAGGCGGTTTCCGCAAGTGGGGTTATGAATTGGCGAAAGAAGAATTTGCTACAGAACTTGCAGAGGGGACTTTGGTAGTAAATGACATTATTGCGGATAACTTTCTGCAGCAGATTTTATTGGCGCCGGAAAACTTCCAAGTGGTTGCTCTTACAAATCTAAATGGAGATTATGCATCAGATGCTCTTGCGGCACAGGTCGGAGGAATAGGCATCTCACCAGGTGCTAACATTAATTATCAGACAGGTCATGCTATCTTTGAAGCGACACATGGAACTGCTCCTGATATTGCAGGGAAGGATCTGGCTAATCCATGTTCCCTCTTGCTTTCGGCTTGTATGATGTTGGAATATATAGGCTGGAAAGAAGCGGCTACTTTAATTATTCAGGCCTTGGAAGATGCTTTTATAAATAAAAATGTTACGCTTGATTTTGCTAAAATTTTGGACGTTGCTCATCTATCTACTAGTCAATTTTCAGAAGTTCTACTAGACTCTATTTAATGAAGAAAAAGTAAAATGAACCTCTTTTTGTATGACGGAAACATGAAAGAAAGGTAAAAAAATCTTGAAAATGATTTCAAAAAGTGGTATAATGTCCTTTGTAAGGGTTATCACAAATAACTCACAATTTTGTAAAAATAAAGGAGAATCCAAATATGGCTTCAAAAGACTTCCACATTGTGGCAGAAACAGGTATCCACGCACGTCCAGCAACTTTGCTTGTGCAAACAGCTAGTAAATTTGCTTCAGACATTACTTTGAACTACAAAGAAAAGTCTGTTAACCTTAAATCTATCATGGGTGTTATGAGTCTTGGTGTTGGTCAAGGCGCTGACGTAACAATCTCTGCTGAAGGTGCTGATGCTGACGACGCAATCGCAGCTATCACTGAAACAATGGAAAAAGAAGGATTGGCATAAGAATATGACAGAAATGCTTAAAGGAATCGCAGCATCAGATGGTGTTGCTGTTGCTAAGGCATATCTACTCGTTCAGCCAGATTTGTCCTTCGAAACTGTTACAGTTGAAGATACAAATGCAGAGGAAGCTCGTTTGGATGCTGCTCTAGAAGCATCTCAAAACGAGCTTTCTGTTATTCGTGAGAACGCAGTAGCTAGCCTAGGTGAAGAGGCCGCAGCCGTATTTGATGCACACTTGATGGTTCTTGCTGACCCAGAAATGATTGGTCAGATTAAGGAAACAATTCGTGCGAAGAAAACAAATGCTGAGACTGGTTTGAAAGAAGTTACGGATATGTTTATCGCTATCTTTGAAGGTATGGAAGATAACCCATACATGCAAGAGCGTGCTGCAGATATTCGTGACGTAGCAAAACGTGTATTGGCACACTTGCTTGGTGTTCGCTTGCCAAACCCAGCAACTATCGACGAAGAGTCAATCGTTATCGCGCATGACTTGACACCTTCAGATACAGCGCAATTAAACAAACAGTTTGTAAAAGCTTTTGTAACGAACATTGGTGGTCGTACAAGTCACTCAGCTATCATGGCTCGTACACTTGAAATTGCTGCTGTTTTGGGTACAAATAACATTACTGAAATCGTTAAAGACGGTGATGTATTGGCTGTTAACGGTATCACAGGTGATGTAGTGATTAACCCTTCTGAAGAAGTGATTGCAGAATTTAAAGCAGCTGGTGAAGCCTATGCTAAACAAAAAGCTGAATGGGCTCTTTTGAAAGATGCTCAAACAGTTACAGCTGACGGCAAACACTTTGAATTGGCAGCAAACATCGGTACACCAAAAGACGTTGAAGGTGTAAATGATAACGGTGCAGAAGCTGTTGGTCTTTACCGTACAGAATTCTTGTACATGGACTCACAAGACTTCCCAACAGAAGACGAGCAATACGAAGCTTACAAGGCTGTTCTTGAAGGTATGAACGGCAAGCCTGTTGTGGTTCGTACAATGGATATTGGTGGTGATAAGGAGCTTCCTTACTTCGACCTTCCACACGAAATGAACCCATTCCTTGGTTTCCGTGCCCTTCGTATCTCTATCTCTGAGACTGGTAACCAAATGTTCCGTACTCAGTTGCGTGCCCTTCTTCGTTCATCAGTACATGGTAAACTTCGTATCATGTTCCCAATGGTTGCCTTGTTGACTGAATTCCGTGCAGCAAAAGCAATCCTTGATGAAGAAAAAGCAAACTTGTTGGCTGAAGGTGTAGCAGTTGCAGATGATATCCAAGTAGGTATCATGATTGAAATCCCTGCAGCAGCAATGCTTGCAGATCAATTTGCCAAAGAAGTTGACTTCTTCTCAATCGGTACGAACGACCTTATCCAGTACACAATGGCTGCAGACCGTATGAACGAGCAAGTTTCATACCTCTACCAACCATACAACCCATCAATCCTTCGCTTGATCAACAACGTTATCAAGGCTGCGCATGCAGAAGGCAAATGGGCTGGTATGTGTGGTGAGATGGCTGGTGACCAACAAGCTGTTCCACTTCTTGTAGGTATGGGCTTGGATGAGTTCTCTATGAGTGCAACATCTGTACTTCGTACACGTAGCCTTATGAAGAAACTTGATACAGCTAAGATGGAAGAATATGCTCACCGTGCCTTGACAGAATGTGCAACGGCAGAAGAAGTTCTTGAACTTCAAAAAGAGTATGTTGATTTCGATTAATCATTGAAAAAAGCAGGGAATTGAATCCTTGCTTTTTTACTGTTCACAAAAAGACTTGTCGGAGCAAGTCTTTTTGAGTGCTTAGCTTTTCTGATAAAACTTGTTGTGTTGGTAGATAGGGTCAAAGGTAAGATTGATACCTAATTTACGAAGAACACTCTTATCTTCATCGGATAGGATAACAGTCGAATGGGCTTCGCTACCATTTAATTGCCCTAATTCTTTCATGGCACTTGCAGCAAGAGGACTGTCTTGTGCAGTGATGGCAAGGGCGTTGAGAATCTCACTTGCATCGAGTCGTGTATTGGTCTTATCCAAATAATCTGCCTTCAATTCTTGAATTGGGCGGATGTAATTTGGTTCGATGAGAAGTGTTTCATCATCGATTTGTGCGATTTGCTTGATGGCATTGAGAAGAACAGTTGCAGTTGGTTTGAGGAGGTCTGATGTTTTACCTGTTACAATCTCTCCAGTTGGCAACTGAATAGCAAGGGCAGGGCTAGTTGTCAGCTCTGCTTTTTCGCGCGCAGCGATAACAACCTTACGATCTGCTGGTGTCACACCGACTTCATTCATGAGGAGTTCAATCTTTTTAACTGCTTGCTCGCTCACCCGCTCTGCCTTGAAATCAACCAAGGTCTGGTAGTAGCGGCGGATGATTTCTTGCTTGGATGCTTCGATAGCCGCTTCCTCGTCTACGATGGAGTAGCCCACCATGTTAACGCCCATGTCTGTCGGTGAGGCGTATGGTGATTTGTTCAAAATACGTTCAAAGGTACGGTTGAGGACAGGAAAGACCTCGATGTCACGGTTGTAGTTGACCGCAGTTTTGCCGTAGGTTTGCAGGTGGAAGGGGTCGATCATGTTGAGGTCGTCCAGGTCGGCAGTTGCCGCCTCATAGGCCAGGTTGACTGGGTGGTGGAGAGGCAAGTTCCAGACAGGGAAGGTTTCAAACTTAGCATAGCCTGATGTTACGCCGTGCAGTTGGTCGTGGTAAAGTTGGGAGATACAAGTCGCCAATTTACCTGAACCAGGTCCAGGTGCGGTGACAACGACGAGATTGCGACTGGTTTCAATGTAGTCATTTTTGCCCATACCTTCTGGTGAGATGATGTGGTCAATATCAGAAGGATAGCCCTTGATTGGGTAGTGGAGATAAGACTTGATACCATGTTTTTCCAACTGCTTGCGGAAGGCGTCTGCGGCTGGTTGGTTGCGGTATTGGGTAATGACGACTGAACCAACATAAATATCAATATCATTGAAGGTGTCAATCAAGCGGAAGACTTCTTGGTCGTAAGAAATACCCAAGTCACCACGTGCCTTAGAATGTTCGATGTTGCTAGCATTGATGGCGATGACGATTTCTACTTGGTCTTTCAACTCTTGGAGGAGTTTGATTTTGTTATCTGGTTCATAGCCAGGCAAAACACGGGCTGCGTGGAAATCTTCCAGCATTTTTCCGCCAAATTCCATATAGAGCTTGCCCTCAAACTGAGCAATTCGTTCTAAAATATGGTCACGTTGCAAATTCAAATATTTATTTGAATCAAATGCGATTTTCTTCATCCAATAAGTCCTCCAAATGTGTAATTTTCTCTGGGAAAAACAAAAATAGCTCCCTAAAACTAGGGAGCCTTTTCTCTGACCTCTCAAAAGAGGTGCCCGAACAATACTATAACAAACTGTGCTAATCTTGTCAAGAAAAAGTCAGATGGAACAAAAATTAAACGAATGTTTAAAAAATATTTAATTTTTATAAAATTAAGTATTGACTTTATTTAAATAAAGTGTAAAATAATATTAAACAAATATTTAATCTACGTTTAAGGAGATGTTTATGAAAAAACTAGTCAACAATAAATTATTTCTATCTAGCTTTGTGGCAGACTTGATTTCTAACTTTGGAGATACGCTTTACTATCTGGCTTTGATGAACTATGTCCTGTTTCTACCAGATACCAAGTTTGCCTTGGCTATGATTACGGCTTCTGAAACTTTGCCGATTTTGGCAGGTCTCTTTATCGGGATTTGGGCAGATAAGACGAAAAATAAATTGGATACCATTCTTGCAACCCTGCTGGTTCGTGTTGGTCTCTATGCCCTTGTTGGTCTCTTAATGGGCTTTGCACCAGCCCTTTGGATTGTAGCGGTCGTATGTGTCATCAACTTCTTGTCTGATTTGGCAGGTCAATATGAAAATGGTCTTTATCTGCCTGTCAGCCTGCGGGTTGTGGCAGCAGAGGATCGCGAAACAGCCATGGCCTTCAAAATGACAGTCAAATCGCTCTTGCAAATTGCCTTTCAAGCTAGCGGTGCCATCCTGATTGGTTTTATGTCCTATCAACAACTTGCCTTCTTCAATGCAGGGACATTCTTGGTCAGTCTTGCTATCATGGCAATTCTTCGTCCAGCTTTTGCTAAATTACTGAAAGAAAATCCTATCCAGCAGGCCGAGCAAGTAGAAACTGAAGCTGGGATTGTCAAAGGAATTGGTCAGAGCCTCAAAGAATCCTACCAAGCTGTGCAGAATATTCCCGTACTTAAAGCGTCAATCATCACCATTGCTAGCTTGAATGCCATCTTTACAGCTCTCTCTCCCTTGGTGGTTTTAAATATGAAGGAGTTTTCAGATTTTGTAATTGTCAATGCGGGGACAACGGTGGCTTTGATTTCCATTCTCTTCTCAGTTGGTAGTATTTTGGGTTCAAGCGTGGGGATGGCAGCCTTTAAAAATGTCAGTCTAATCAACCTGCTCAAGTTCTCTACTCTTATGCCAGTCTTACTTTTTTCAGGGATTTTTCTTCACAATATCTATATGGTGCTAGCTGTTCTCTTCGTAACGGCAATGACTTTGGGAATTTTCAATCCGAAAATGGGTGCTCTGGTTATGAATGAATTGCCAGAGGATAAATTGGCGACAGTTGGTGGAGGGATTGATGCCTTCTGTCAGATTGGTATGGTAGCAGGTCAAGCCTTGGTGTCATTGATGGTAATGTTCTTGTCTCCGACCAGTATTTCCCTTATCTTCCTCTTGCTTTCTGTGGGATTGTTGGGATATAGCATTTTTACAGGAAAAAATCCTGAAAAGATTGTAGCTAGTGCATAGATAGAAAAATTTGACTACTAGAAGGAAAATCGCTTGTGAAAAAAATTATCTGTAATAAAATATTCTTGTTCAGTTACCTAGCAGATGTGATTTCCAACTTTGGAGATACGCTTTACTATCTAGCTCTGATGAACTATGTCCTGTTTCTACCAGATACCAAGTTTGCTCTGGCTATGATTACGGTTTCTGAAACTCTGCCAATCCTGTCGGGACTTTTTATGGGTATCTGGGCGGATAGAACTAAAAATAAATTGGATATTATTCTGGCTACTTTAGTTGTCCGTTTCGGTTTGTATGCCCTTGTTGGCTTACTGATGGGATTTACACCAGCTCTCTGGATTGTAGCAGTCGTTTGTATGGTAAATTTCCTGTCTGACTTGGCTGGCCAATATGAAAATGGTCTTTATATGCCACTTAGCCTGCGGGTTGTAGCGGCAGAGGACCGTGAAACAGCCATGGCTTTTAAGAACACCGTGGGCGGCATCTTGATGATTGTCTTTCGATCCAGCGGTGCTATTCTCATCGACTTCATGTCTTACCAGAATCTCGCCTTTTTCAATGCTGGGACCTTCTTGCTCAGTCTTGTGATTATGGCAGGTCTTCGTCCAGCTTTTGCCAAGTTGTTGAAAGAAAATCCTATCCAAGAAGTTGAACAAACTGAAACAGAAGCAGGACTTATCAAGGGAATTGGTCAGAGCCTCAAAGAATCTTATCAAGCCATTCAAAACATCCCTGTACTAAAGGTTTCGATTCTGACCATTGCGGGTATCAATACGGTTGTTAGTGCCGTATCTCCCTTGGTTATCCTGGCTATGAAGGAATTTCCAGACTTCGTGATTGTCAATTCTGGCATAACTCTTGCCTTGGTCTTTAATCTATTTTCTGTTGGTTACATCCTTGGCTCTAGTCTAGGTGTGGCTTTCTTCAAACATGTCAGCTTGACCAATCTTCTCAAGTTCTGCACAGGTTTGTCGGTCATCCTGTTTATCGGTTTTTATTTTCATAATATTTACATTGTAATGGCGGTTATCTTACTCAATACTATGACGACTGGTATTATCAATCCAAAATTGTATGCTCTGATAATGAATGAACTACCAGAGGATAAATTGGCGACAATTAATGCAGGAATGGGGACTATATTTAATGTAGGCATGCTTGCTGGTCAAGCCTTGGTAGCTCTGCTGGTGACTCTTCTTTCTGCGACCAGTATTTCCCTTATCTTCCTCTTGCTTTCTGTGGGGTTGTTGGGCTATACTGTTCTTACAGGATCTAAACCTGAAAAGTCATTAGTGAATGCTTAGAAAGAAAACTATGAAATTAGATTACCGAGATTATAGAAGCGAGATTGTCGAAAAGTTCTTTATTCCTTTAATTATCACAGAACGTGAAGAGCCGTTTGAGGCGGATTTGTCACAGAAAGAAAGAGAAATTCTCAAAGATGCTTTGGAAATTCGAGATGAAATAGAGGAAAAGCTGGCGGATTATCGTCAGGAAGTCAATGAGGTCTTTGTTTGGGGCCATATCTTTACAATCCTGCACACCCTGTATTTCTACCTCTTGGATCAAGGACAGGATCCTAAGACAGTCGAGGAAGCCTGTCAGTTGATTTTAAGGCTGTCCCAAGATGAAGTCGAAGAGGCTATGCGGACTATGTTGGCGTCTGAAAATGACGGACGTCGTGAGAAAGACCTTAGCCTCATGGAGCTCTTGGAGAATACGGGCAAAAAACCAGCGGATAAATGGTACTGGTCACTGGCTATTCGCAATCCTTTGGAAACTGTTGAGCGGTCTGTCGCTCTCTTAGACAAGCTGCTTCCTATCTATCAGCCTTACTTTGAAGAGGCAAGGGCGGAGCGTGAAGCCTTTGCACAAGAGTTTGATATTGAAAAACTCTATCGAGAATCCAAGCAATTAGCCATGACCAGCCTGGATACTCTGGGTGTTGAAAATGCCCCATTCTTCGTGCTCAGTCCATGGTGCTTTTGGTTTGCTTATTATGGAAACGAAGAATTTGACCATATGAAAGTCGCTCTTTTAGCTTCCTGTCGAATTGACCAGATTATGCTCTCAAATGACGAGCTGGATCTGGATGATTTGACAACGGCTCTTAAAGTCATCAGTGATAGCACGCGTTATCAGGTCTTGGTTGAGTTGACCAAGCCCCATGCCAAGAGCAAGGATATCGCAGAACGTCTGGCTATTACAGGGGCGGCAGTATCCTTCCACACCCAGAAACTGATTAACGGCGACCTGCTTCTCTTTAATGCCAAAGACAAGAATGTCAAATACAGTGTCAATCGGGATTTACTCCAACAGGTGATTGATAAGTTGAAAGAGGATTTTGATTTGTAAAAAAGCCTTGTAAGTTAAGTCTTACAAGGTTTTTTTGTGCTTATACTCTTCGAAAATCAAAATCAGACGTTGTTGACTTGATTTGATGAACTTCAGTTCTATCCGCATCTTACGGTCACGAACCAAGTTCGTCTAATTTCCGACCTCCAACAGTCTATTCCCAGACTGTTGGAGCTAGTCTGTTTTTGATTTTCATTGAGTATTAATGATGAACCAGCTGAGCAGTTGGCAAGTGATGATGGTGATAAGGAAGACTAACCAACCTTGCTGTATTTTGGTCAGGGCACTAGTTTCTAGGAAGAAAAAGCTGATTTCGACTGGGATAACATGGATAAAATAATAATAGCTGGCATATTCTTTGAGAAATTGGAATTTTTTCTGGCGGAAGAGGTCTGTCGTTAGGGTCCAGGCGACTAGATAGGCTATGAATGGAATCAGGCTAAATAGAAAGTTCTTGTCGTAGCCTTGATTGAGATAGATGATTGTAGCCTCAACAGTTAAAAGAGCTATGCAGACAAGTAGTTTGGTCTTTTGTCGGTATTGGAAAATGGGTTGATTGAGTTTGTCGGCTAGATAAAAGCCTGTCAGGACAAAAATCGGTGCGTAGAAGAGGCCGTTGCGGCTGGTGAAAAAGAAGGTTTTGTAGCTGTCAAATGCGGTCAGGAAAATCGATTCTGCCAGGTAGGAGGAGTAGGTTTCGACTGAGCCTAGGAGATAGAGAAGGCAGGCTAGACAACCTGTGATGCGCCAGCCCCATTTCTCCAAGGAAAAATGAACGAGGACAAGACCTAGAAAGAAAGCGGGCATGTACCAGAGTTGGTAGCTGGTTCCGGTGTAGGTCAGTCCGACTAGGAGTGCGAGGGGATAGTAGGGGAAGGGGATTTCTTGGAGTGTTAGGTAGATGAGGTAGAAGGGGAGGTAGAGGATGGACCAGGTCAGGTATTGTTTGCTGTAGCGGATCAGGTATTGTTTGGAGAGGCTGGGGTAGTTACGTCGGAGGAAGAAGCTGGCTGTGACCATGAAGTAGGGAACGACCATGCGGCTAAAGATGGATTTTTGGATGAAGTGGAGTGGGTCTGCTTCAAATAGTCTGCGACAATGGAGGGCGATGACTAAAATAGCTCCGATGAACTGGATGAGGGAGAGCAGGGATGTATTGAGTGGTTTTGTCTTATTTTGCATGTTAATATTTTTCTTTTTTCTTCCATTTTATCGAAATCTGATGAATATGTAAATGTTTGCAAAAAGATGTGGAGAGGTGCTGGCTGAAACTTAGTTGACAAGAGAAGTCCAGTGGAAAATATGGTATAATGTTAGGACGGAGTAAATGTAAACCATCTATTTCGTTTAAGTTAGAAAGGAGCATATAGATGAAAGATTTACATGCAAAATTATTGGCTGATTTTGGGATTGATTTTTCGGATTTGAATTTATTAGAAACGGCTTTTACCCATACTTCTTATGCCAATGAGCATCGCCTTCTAAAAATTTCACATAATGAGCGCTTGGAATTTTTAGGAGACGCTGTTCTCCAGTTGATGATCTCCAAATATCTCTATCAAAAATATCCTGATAGACCCGAAGGTGAGATGTCCAAGTTGCGTTCGACCTTTGTACGTGAGGAGTCTTTGGCTGGTTTTTCACGTGCTTGTGGTTTTGATCGGTTTCTTCGTCTTGGTAAGGGGGAAGAGAAGTCTGGAGGGCGAAATCGCGATACTATTTTAGGAGATGCTTTCGAGGCATTCTTAGGAGCTCTGCTATTGGACAAGGGTGAAAAGACCGTGGAGGAATTTATCCATAAGGTCATGATTCCTCGCTTGGAAAAAGGAAACTTTGAGCGCGTGACCGACTATAAGACTGCTTTGCAGGAAATTTTGCAGGTCAATGGTGAGATTGCTATTTCGTATCAAGTAATAGCTGAGTCTGGTCCTGCCCATGATAAGACCTTTGAAGTGGAGGTATCTGCTGATCAGCGTGTGATTGGTCGTGGTCGTGGTCGCTCTAAGAAATTAGCTGAACAAGCCGCCGCCAAAAATGCTGTGGAGGCTAGAGGATAGGTATGTATCTAAAATCAATTGAAATGCAGGGCTTTAAGTCCTTTGCGGATAAGACCAAAGTCGTCTTTGACCGTGGAGTGACTGCTGTTGTAGGGCCGAATGGTTCTGGCAAGTCCAATATTACAGAAAGTCTACGTTGGGCCTTGGGAGAGTCGTCTGCTAAAAGCCTACGTGGAGGCAAGATGCCCGATGTTATCTTTGCAGGAACGGAAAGCCGTAAGGCTCTTAACTATGCCTCGGTAGTGGTGACCTTGGATAATTCTAGCGGATTTATCGCAGATAAGGCTAAGGAAATTAAGGTTGAACGCCATATTTATCGATCTGGTGATAGTGAGTACCTGATTGATGGGAAAAAGGTTCGTCTACGGGATATTCATGATCTTTTCATGGATACTGGCTTGGGTCGGGATTCTTTCTCTATTATTTCTCAAGGGCGGGTTGAAGCCATTTTTAATTCCAAACCTGAGGAACGCCGTGCAATTTTTGAAGAGGCGGCAGGGGTCTTAAAATACAAGACCCGTAAGAAAGAAACAGAAAGTAAGCTGGCACAGGCCCAGGGCAACTTGGACCGCTTGGACGATATTATCTATGAACTGGATAATCAGGTCAAACCATTGGAGAAACAGGCACAAACTGCTAAGAAATTTCTAGAATTAGATGGTCAACGTAAGGAATTATACTTAGATGTTTTGGTGGCTCAGTTGTCGCTTGGTAAGGAAAAGTTATCGGAAAAAGAAGCCGAACTAGAGTCTGTCAAAACTGAATTGACTAGCTACTACAAACAGCGTTCTGAGCTGGAGCAAGAAAATCAGAACTTGAAAGAGAAGCGCCATCGCCTGTCAGAACAATTGGAGCGTGAACAGGCAGTTCTGTTGGATTTGACCAAGTTAATCAGTGATTTGGAGCGAAAAATTGAGGTCCATAAACTGGAATCTAGTCAAAACGAATCAAGTCGTCAAGAAGCGCAGGCGCGTTTGGAAAACTTGTTGACTAGACGAGAGCAGTTGGCAGAACAGATTGAGCAAAAGCAAGAAACACTTGCGCAATTAGATAGTTCCTTGTCTAGCTTAAAAGAAGATATTGCTGCGGTAGACAAGGAAATTTCCTACTTTTCAGAAGATCCTGATCAGGTTTTAGATCATCTGCGTGAACAGTATGTTGCTCTGATGCAGGAAGAGGCAGAAGCTTCAAACCGTCTGACCAAGATTCAGCAGGATATTGCCAATCAAATCAGTCTTTCTGAGAGTAAATCTGAAGACTTGGCACGCTTGCAGACGGAAAAACAAACAGCTCAAGAAGTACTTGATAAGAGTCGGAAAAGTTTAGAAGAAGCTGATCAGGTTTTACGCCAGTTACTTGAGAGTTATCAGACCCAAAAAACAGAATTAGATCAAGCCCAGACTGCTTATCAGGCTGAGCAAGGTCGCTTGTTTGATTTGCTGGATCAGTTGAAAGGCAAACAGGCTCGCCAGTCTAGTTTAGAAGCTATTTTAAAAAATCACTCCAATTTCTACGCGGGGGTTAAAGCTGTCTTACAGGCGGCACCAAGCTTAGGAGGAATTATTGGGGCAGTCAGTGAACAACTGACCTTCGATACTCGCTACCAGACAGCCCTGGAAATTGCTCTGGGCGGAGCAAGTCAAAACGTCATCGTTGAAGATGAAGCGACTGCTAAACGAGCTATCGCATTTCTGAAAGAAAAACGGCAAGGACGGGCAACCTTCTTACCTCTGACAACTATCAAACCACGTCAGCTTTCGGGACAGCAAGTCTCCTTACTAGAATCTTCCGATGGATTTTTGGGGCTTGCAAGTGATTTGGTGACTTATCAGCCAAATTTAGATGCGATTTTCCAAAATTTGCTAGGCACTATCGCAATTTTTGATACCATTGACCATGCCAATCAGGCAGCGCGGGCAACCAAGTTTCAAGTGCGTATGGTGACCATGGATGGAGCGGAAATCCGTCCTGGTGGAGCTTTTGCTGGTGGTAGCAATCGAAATAACAGCACGACCTTTATCAAACCAGAACTCGATGCTCTTTTAGGAGAAATAGCAGAGCTGTCTAGCCAGTTGCAGGAGCAAGAAAGCTTGGTTGCAGCTAAGAAAACTAGCTTAGACCAGACCAGAGAAACCTTGGAAACGATTAAGGCTGAGGGGGAAGAAGCTAGATTGAACCAGCAGAGCGCAAGGATTCATCAGGAACAGGCAGAAAATAGACTGGTTCAGCTATCAGCCCAGTATGACCTGCAAATGAGTCAGGTTAGTCCGACCATTTTGACTGAGCTAGAAGAGGTTGCTGCTAAGGAAGAAGTAAATGTCCAAGCCTTGAATGAGAAAAAACTAGCCTTGGATCAACAAATCAATCAAGTCCGTGATAATCGCGACAGTATTCAAGAAAGCTTGCAGAAACTACAGACTCAGAAGGGTCAACTAACTTTGGAACAAGCTGAACTAACTAGCCAACTTCGTTTTGAACAGACAGATCTGAGACGTTTGCAAGAAGAAAAAGTGGTTGCAGATAAGGAAATTTCTCTTCTAGAGGATATGATTGACCAGAAGCTAGAAGCTCTTGAAGATACTAGTATTGAGATTCTTGAAGAACAATTGCAGGCGGCATCTGATAAGCAAAACCAGACCAATCAGATTCTAATTCGCTTAAAGTTTGAATTGGAAGATATTGATGGGCAGTTTGAAGACTTGGAAGAAAGATTGCAACAAGCTCGGACTAAGAATGATGACTTGATTCGTAAGCAGGCTAAGTTAGAGGCGGATTGTGAGCAAGCGGGCGATAAATTACGGACTTTACTTGGTAATTTGACCGAGCATTTTAAATTGAGTTTTGAAGCTGCCCAGTCTCAGGCCAAGGAAGTTGAGAATCTTGCAGTTGCTGAACAAAGCCTCAAAGACCTAGAAAGAGCTATTCGTGCTTTGGGTCCAGTCAATTTGGATGCTATTGAGCAGTATGACGAGGTTAATAATCGCCTTACCTTCCTCAATGAGCAACGGACAGATATTTTGTCGGCACGTGATTTACTACTAGATACTATCCATGAGATGGATGATGAAGTCAAAGAGCGCTTCAAGGTTACTTTTGAAGCTATTCGTGAAAGCTTTAAGCAGACATTCAAACAAATGTTTGGCGGTGGTTCAGCGGATTTGATTTTGACAGAAGGTGACCTATTGACTGCGGGTGTGGAGATTTCAGTTCAACCTCCGGGTAAGAAAATTCAATCTCTCAATCTTATGTCAGGTGGCGAAAAAGCCCTTTCGGCCCTCGCTCTGCTATTTTCCATTATCCGTGTTAAGACCATTCCTTTTGTAATTCTCGATGAGGTGGAGGCAGCCTTGGATGAGGCAAATGTCAAACGTTTTGGTGATTACCTCAACCGTTTTGATAAGGAGAGTCAGTTTATCGTCGTGACCCACCGTAAAGGGACCATGGCGGCAGCGGATGCCATGTATGGGGTGACCATGCAGGAATCTGGCGTGTCCAAGATTGTTTCCGTTAAGCTGAAAGATGTGGAGAAATTATGATTAACAAAATTTACGCCAGTGATATGGATGGTACCTTTTTACGAGAAGACCATAGTTTTGATAAGGAACGGTTTCGTCGTATACTGAATCAGTTTAAAGAAAAAGGTTATTTATTTGTGGCAGCAAGTGGGCGATCTATGCAAAGCCTGAAACTTGTTTTTGAAGATTTTGTAGATGAAATCGGTTTTGTGGCAGAAAATGGGTCAATCGTTGAATATCAGGGGCAGACTATCTTTATGGATGATCCAATTAGTCCTGAAATCTATCTGCCGATTATCGCGGGTATTGATGCAGGTCCCTTTGGTAGCAGTCGGTCCATGGTGCTGTCTGGCCTCGAAAACTTTTATTTATTAAAAAATGCTGAGCCTCAGTTTTTAGAAGCGATGACGAATTATTACGCACACTTTCGATTGGTAGACACATTTGAAGAAGTTGGAGAAGAGATTATAAAAATCAATGCCAAATTTTCTCCTGAGGAAATGGACGATGCCAGACGATGGTTAAATGATACATTTGAAGGTGTAACAGCCATGACAACTGGTTTTGACAATATTGATATAATTCCAAATGGTTCAAATAAATCAGTTGGATTGAGTCATCTCTGTGCTCATTTTGGAATTACCCGTCAGGATGTAGTGGTATTTGGTGATAATCAAAATGATTTGGATATGTTTGACTTTGCAGGTCTGGCTCTTGCGACAGAAAATGCAAGAGAGGAAGTGAAAGCTCGGGCAGATTTGATGATTGGTCATTGCAATGATGGAGCAGTATTAGCCTATTTAGAGGAGGAAGTAAATGGCAATTAAGTTGATTGCATTGGATTTAGATGGAACACTTCTGACATCGGACAAACGGATTTCAGAAGCTAATAAAAAGGCCTTGCAGGCAGCGCGTGAGCGTGGAGTTTATGTAGTTCTGACAACAGGACGTCCTTTACAAGCTATCGGTACTTTTCTAGAAGAACTAGATCTGCTAGGGGAGAATCAATATTCGATTACATTTAACGGTGGTCTAGTCCAGGAAAATACAGGTCGGGTTTTGGATAAGGTTGGCTTCACTATTGAAGATGTGCGCACCATCCGTCGTGTGACAAATGATTTGGACCTGCCTCTGGATGTTCTCTATGGTGGTGATGTCTATTCTCTACCATCAGCCCATGAATCACTTTATCTAACTTGTAATCCATTGCTTAATAAAATTGTGGCAAGTGATGAGGAAATGCCAGAAGATTTTGTCTACAATAAGGCAGTCTCAGCTGTAGATGCAGCATTTCTAGATGGACAAATTCCAAAAATTCCTGCAGAACTTCACGAGCGCTTCGAGATTTTCAAATCGCGTGATATTCTGCTCGAATGGAGTCCAAAAGGTGTCCATAAGGCAAATGGTTTGGCTAAGTTGATTGGACATCTGGGGATTGACCAGTCAGAAGTTATGGCCTGTGGTGATGAAGGAAATGATCTTTCCATGATTGAATGGGCTGGTCTGGGCGTTGCCATGGCGAATGCGACTGATGAAATCAAGTCTGCGGCCAACCTTGTCCTGCCAAAAACCAATGATGAAGATGGCATTGCTTGGGCCATCGAGCACTATGTATTGAATGAGGACTAATATGGGATTATTTGATCGATTATTTGGACAAGAAAAACAAGAGGAGCAAGTTGCTCTTGTTGAAGAAGTAGAGACGGAGCAGTCGGCTTCAAGCGAAGATACTGTAACTACTGAAGTTGAGTCAGCTAGTCAAGAAAAGGAAGAGTTCCAGTCTGGAGCAGTAGAGTCTGAATTGACTGCTGAGCAAGAAGCCCAGAAACAACGGACCTTAGACATGATGGCTCAGTATTATGCAGCCAAAGAAGCTGCTGCGGCTCGAGTGAAGGAAGCGCAGGAACAAGGCTTTGACCCTGCTATTCAAACCAAGGTCAAGGAAGAGCCTGTTGAGGAAGTTGCTCCAGTAGAGCAAGAAAGTGAGCAGGACAAGTACCAGCGGACCTTGAAAAAGACCCGCACAGGCTTTGGGGCAAGGCTCAATGAATTCTTTGCCAACTTCCGCTCGGTCGATGAGGACTTTTTCGAGGAGTTGGAGGAGATGCTGATTTTGTCAGACGTGGGAGTGCAGGTTGCCTCAACTCTGACAGAGGAGCTCCGCTATGAAGCCAAGCTCCAAAATGCCAAGAAGACAGAGGAACTCCGTCGGGTTATCATCGAAAAACTAGTGGATATTTACGAGAAAGACGGTCAGTTCAGCGAGCAGATTAATTTCCAAGAGGATTTGACCGTCATGCTCTTTGTCGGTGTCAACGGCGTTGGGAAGACGACCTCTATCGGTAAGTTGGCCTACAAGTACAAGCAGGCTGGCAAGACGG
This sequence comes from Streptococcus sp. 2018162, assembly GCF_019754175.1. Taxonomy (NCBI): domain Bacteria; kingdom Bacillati; phylum Bacillota; class Bacilli; order Lactobacillales; family Streptococcaceae; genus Streptococcus; species Streptococcus sp. 2018162. The sequence goes on from NZ_JAIJZP010000002.1 coordinate 153,298, forward strand.
TCATGCTGGTTGCGGCGGATACCTTCCGTGCGGGTGCGGTTGCCCAGTTGGTCGAATGGGGACGCCGAGTCGATGTGCCTGTGGTCACGGGTCCTGAAAAGTCAGACCCAGCCAGTGTGGTCTTTGACGGGGTCCAAGCTGCCGCGGCAGAAGGCGTGGATATTCTCATGATTGACACAGCAGGTCGCTTGCAGAATAAGGACAACCTCATGGCAGAGCTGGAAAAAATCGGTCGCATCATCAAACGGACTCTGCCTGATGCACCGCATGAAACCCTCTTAGCATTGGATGCCTCCACAGGTCAAAATGCCCTCAGTCAAGCCAAGGAATTTGCCAAAATTACCCCATTGACAGGTCTAGTCTTGACCAAGCTAGACGGGACTGCAAAAGGTGGTGTTGTCCTTGCTATCCGTCAGGAACTGGATATTCCAGTCAAGCTGATTGGTTTCGGTGAGAAAATCGATGACATCGGAGAATTCAAATCCGAAGAGTTCATGCGTGGGCTCTTGGAAGGATTGGTGTAGAAAAAAGTCGTTAGTTCAACTAGAACTAGCGACTTTTTCTATCTGTATGCAGCAGTGAGTAAATGGCAATATCCACAATACCACGATTATTTCGAGCAGCTTGTCGAAGGGTACCTTCATAGGTCATGCCAACTTTCTCCATGACACGACCAGAAGGACGATTTTCACTATCGTGGACAGCCGTAATCCGTAAACAACCAACTTCTTCCAGCAGAAAGTGAGTGACTGCTTCAAGGGCTTCGGGCATATAACTGTAGCCCCACCACTGGCTGCCCAACACCCAGCCCAATTCAGCAGCCTGTACTCGTTCATCCAGACTGACGACGGAAATATCGCCAATTGCTTGCTGACTTTCTTTGAGTTCAATAGCCCACCTGTACGTTTTTTCTTGTGAATAAGACTGGATACAGAACTGAATATAGTCTTCTGTATCTTGCAGCCTTTGATGAGTTGGCCAGGTCAGATAAGTGGTAATCTTGTCATCTGAGGTCCAGTTTTGGAAAACTGACTCAACATCTGTTGCTTGAAAGGGGCGTAAAACTAGACGTTCTGTTTCTAATACCTGAGTTCCTTTATGTTGCACCTCATTTCCTCCTCAACAATGCCTCAATCCAGTCTGGTGCGTAGGCAGAAGTACAGCCTTTTGGAACTTTCATGTCCACATAGACAGCTAACTCCTGACCGATTGCAAGGCCTTGTTCTAGATAGTCGGGGTAAGCAACGGCAATCTCCACCAAGCACTGGTTCATGGTCCATTGGATAAGTGGTTCTGCATTCTGTAAATGCTGGCGAATATGGTCTAGAGTTTCTTCAATTTCTTGATTTGTTGCTGTTTTTCCAGCAAAGTATTTGGCACGAAGGAACCAAGCTAGTCGCTGAAAAATAGCTTGGTCTTGAGTGAGTAAGTATTCTTCCCATTCTTTGCTATCCTTACGTTTGCTAAGAATGATGGAAGCCAGCTTATCGAGGACGTTGACCGAAACTTGTTCATTGAGGCAAGCCTCTAAAACAGCAGAAGTCAGCTGGTCAGGTTTTGTTTTGGCAATTTGAATAGCTAAATATTGTGCTTCAAGGATACCTGTTTGCCAGAGTGGAGCAAACAGGTCCAGTCGATTTTTATAGGCCTTGGCGATACCAGAAATAGCTCCCATCGGAACGCCGTAGTAGGGCTTAGTTTCGCCAATTTTTTCATAACGCTTGAGGGTGCCAGCATGGCTGGCTGCTTCAAGTTGGGTGAGAATAGTGTTTAATTCAGTCATAAATATCTCCGAAAAAAACTGGATTGCTCCAGTTTTCATATGTAGTCGTTTAGTTTGCTTTTAGTACAAGGCAACGAGCTGTAGGCGGTACTAAAGTACGGCAAAGCGAGTTAACGAAGTAATCAAAGATAAACTAAATGACTATTTCAATAAGCCACGTTCACGATACCAGACATCTGGTGTCCAGACCCACTTGCAACCGTAGCTTTCTAACAAATCAAAGGCAGCCTCAGGTCCCATAGTTCCAGCTGGATAGGTGTGGAGTGGGACTTGGTTGCTTGCCCACAAATCAACAATACGGTCAATTAAGCTCCAGCTTGCTTTCACTTCTTCCCAGTGGCTAAAGTTAGTAGAATCACCATTTAGGACATCGAAAAATAGTTTTTCGTAGGCTTCGGGTGAATTTCCAAGAGCAGTTGCATTGTGGCGGAAGTTGAGTTTGGCAGGAGTAAGTGCAAAGTGAGAACCAACTTCCTTACCGTTGATAGAGAGCATGAAGCCTTCAGTTGGTTGGATGAAAATGGTCAAGACATTGGCCTCAGAAGGTTGACCAAAAATATCTTCCGCATGCTTGAAGGTGATAGTCACGCGCGTGCCCTTTTCTGTCAGACGTTTACCTGTACGGAAGAAGAAAGGGACATCACGGAAACGGTCAGTATCAACGAAGAAGACACCTCCTGCAAAGGTTTCTGTCTGAGAAGCTTCGGCAATATTTGGTTCATCCAAGTAGCTAACGTAGTCTTTTCCGTCGATGGAACCTGCTGCATATTGACCACGGATGAAGTTGCGTTTGAGGTCCTCATCAGAAGGCTGACGAAGGTGTTGGAAGACCTTGATTTTTTCAGCGCGGACATCTTCCTCCTTGAAGCTGGCTGGCTTATCCATTGCTAGAAGGGAAAGAACTTGAAGGGCATGGTTTTGCACCATGTCTTTTAAGGCGCCAGAATGATCGTAGTAGCCCCCACGATCCTCAACACCAATCGCTTCAGCAAATGTAATTTGGACGTTATCAATGTAATCGCGGTTCCAAATATGCTCAAAAATGATATTGGCAAAGCGAACCGCAAAGATATTTTGCACCATTTCCTTGCCTAGGTAATGATCGATACGGTAGATTTGGTCTTCATTGAAGGCTGCCGCCAATTCATCATTGAGTTTGGTAGCTGTAGCAAGGCTAGTTCCAAAAGGTTTTTCAATAATCAAGCGTTCAAAACCTTGTCCGTCAACAATTTGCTCAGATTTGAGGTGTTTGGCAATGGTTCCAAAAAATTCAGGTGCCATGGAGAGGAAGAAGACCTTGTTGTGCTGGGTATCGTATTTTTCACACAAGTCGTCCTGCAATTTACGAAGAGCTACATAATGTTCCGTGTCATTGACATCGTGGCTTTGGTAGTAGAAATGACTAGCAAATTCATGAGCTTGACGTGGTGTGTCAGGCAGATCACCTAGTGATTCAATGACGGTTTGCTCAAAAAATTCCTTGGTCCAGGGTCTGCGAGCTGTACCAATTACTGCAAAGTTTTCCTTGATGTGTCCAGCCTTGTAGAGGCGAAATAAAGATGGGTAAAGTTTGCGTTTGGCAAGGTCGCCACTAGCACCAAAAATTGTAAACAATACATGTGATGACATAATTTCATTCCTATCTGTTGAGTATAGACACTATTATAGCATAAATTGTCAGAAAATTCACTTTTTGAATTGGAATTATTAGAAAACACGGTAGACATACGGGGAATCTGGCTGTTCAATCTGAACCATCGATTGTAATTCAAGTGTTGGGAGATTTTGTTTCAACGATGTATGGTAGGAAACCTTGATTGTTCCTCTGGCTTTTACCCAAGTATTGTTAGGAAATTCTGTGGTAGCTCCCGTAGAGAGTAAGCCATATACTCCAGAATCAGCAATGCAGTGAATAATACCAAAGCGGAAAAGGAAAAATTGCTGGCTATTGTCAGGGTCATTGTAGACAAATCCAATCATTTCAATCGTTTTTCCTGAAAATTCCGTAGGATAGTCGTAGATTGCTTCCATCACTTCCATATAGTTTTCATTAGTAACGACAATGGTTTCTTCAGCCAAGTACCGATCAGCAATTTCACGCATCTGGTTTTGATAGGCAGCTTTCGTAAAATAAATAGAAGTATCAGGCTTGAGATACTGAACAGTCGTCCCTTCTTGGTTTTGTGTATTAGCATCATTTTCTGCTGCTAGTGGGAAATGATAGCCCTTGGCAGCAACAGTTGTTGAATCCAGGCTTACCGTAGGAAAGAGCCAGGCTACAGCAAGAGGAATGAGCAATAGTCCAATGCTTGATAGTTTGGCAATTTTGCTTTTTAAATGGCTATGTACTCGAATTTCTTTTACCCAGACATACAATTGTACGATGGCAAGTATGAAAGATAAAACCATGGATAGATAGGCTAGATAGCTATAGTGCAGATTGATGTATTGGTCTAATTTTCCAGAGACATAAAGATACATGGTCATCTCAAAATAGCCTGCAAGAATTAAAAAACGAATCATACTACACCTCCAAGTATCAGACTATATCCCAAAATAACGAGAGTGATAGTAATGATAAAACCGACTATAAATTTCCCCTTGAAATAATGTTTCATCATGAGTAAGTTTTTAACATCCACCATGGGTCCGATAACTAAGAAAGCCATTACTGGGGCGAATCCGAAGCTGGATAGTAGTGATGCACCAATAAAGGCATCAGCTTCAGAACATAGGGAAAGAAGAAAGGCCAGCAACATCATCAGTAAAATAGCTGTTAATGGACTGTGACCGATGGTAGTCAGGACAGCAGTTGGAATATAGACTTGTACGAGACTGGCAAAGAGACAACCAAAGACTAGATAACGTCCCGTATCAAAAAATTCATCAATGGCATGAATAAGTGCGAAGCCAACTTTTTGCCAGCTGGTTTTATCTGAATAATCATGCTGGTGCTGGTCAAACTTGCTTCCTTTAAGAATGGGTCCTTTTACGAAAAAACCAAGAATGATTCCCAATGCTAGGGATACAATGATGGCTCCTAGGGCTCTATAGAAGGCGAAAAGTAGGGAATTGCCAAAAGCAGTAAAGGTTGCAAAAAGGACGATGGGATTAATCACAGGAGCCGTTACTAAAAAGGGAACAGCAGTATAACTAGGTACTTTTTTCTCTAATAGCCGATTGACAATAGGGACAATACCACATTCGCAAGACGGGAAAATGAAGCCGATAAAGGTTCCAAATAGAATGGCAAGAAACTTGTTCTTGGGAAGGAGTTTATGGACTTTTTCAGGGGTGATAAACACATCAATAAAGCCAGAAATCAATGCTCCAATCAACACAAAGGGCAAGGCTTCAATCATGATAGACAGGAAAATAGCCCCCGCCTGTAGGACGGAGGTAGGTAATTGATCAAGACCGAACATATTATTTTTTATCCTGATTCAAGTTGTTTTTCTCGGAATTTTCTTTTGATTTTGGATCAGGATACTCAATTTCTTCCAGTTTTTCAAATGAAGCAAATTCTTCCAGCATCTTTTCTAAATCATCTTGTCGTTTATAGGTTACAGCCATGGGGCACCTCCAAAAATTTTATATACACATTATACATTTTTTACTAAAAATTATCTAAAGGAATCTGTTTTTATTGAAGCGCAAATATAGTTCGCACCTTCAAATCATGATATAATATTCTTATGAAAACAAGAATATCAGAATTAGTTAGCGTGCTCAATCAATACGCTAAAGAGTATTATCAATTGGACAAACCTAGCGTATCAGATGCAGAATATGATACGCTTTATCGTGAATTAGTAGAACTGGAAACAGCTCATCCAGAACTGATTTTACCAGACAGTCCTACCCATCGGGTCGGGGGAAAGGTGCTAGACGGATTTGAAAAATATAGTCATGTTTATCCTCTTTTTAGTTTGCAGGATGCCTTTTCTCGTGAAGAATTAGAAGCTTTTGACCAGCGAGTTCGCAAGGAATTTCCTCAAGCAACTTATATCTGTGAATTGAAGATTGACGGTCTATCTATTTCCCTGACCTATGAAGCGGGTAATTTAGTCGTGGGTGCTACACGTGGTGACGGTAGTGTCGGTGAAAATATCACAGAAAATCTCAAACGAGTGGCTGATATTCCTTTGACCCTACCCGAAGCTGTGGACATCACTGTCCGAGGTGAGTGTTATATGCCAAAGGCTTCCTTTGACCGTGTTAACAAACAGCGTCAGGAGGCTGGTGAAGCTGAATTTGCTAATCCGCGTAACGCAGCGGCAGGAACTCTTCGCCAATTAGACACAGGTGTCGTGGCCCAGCGTGGACTTGCAACATTCCTTTACCAAGAGGCTAGTCCATCTGAAGCGACTAGTCAGTCCGATGTGCTTCGCAAGTTAGATGCTCTGGGATTTGTGACCAACCACGAATATTGCTTGGCGGAGTCGATTGATGACACGTGGGATTTTATTGAAAAAATAGCAGAGCGTAGAGATGATTTACCCTATGAGATAGATGGTGTTGTCATCAAGGTAAATGATTTAGCTATACAAGAAGAACTAGGATTTACAGTAAAAGCGCCACGATGGGCAGTAGCTTACAAGTTTCCAGCTGAGGAAAAAGAAGCAGAAATCTTATCGGTTGATTGGACTGTTGGCCGGACAGGTGTTGTGACACCAACTGCCAACCTTAGTCCTGTTCAACTGGCAGGAACGACTGTCAGTCGAGCGACCTTGCACAACGTAGACTATATCGCCGAAAAAGATATTCGTATTGGCGATACGGTCATTGTTTATAAGGCGGGAGATATTATTCCAGCAGTTCTGAAAGTGGTGGATAAATATCGAAAAGAGCAAGAAATCATGCCCATTCCTAGTCATTGTCCGTCTTGTCAGAGCGACCTACAACACTATGAGGACGAAGTTGCCCTCCGCTGTATCAACCCTATTTGTCCTAGCCAGCTGATGAGTAAGTTGGAACATTTTGCAAGTCGGGATGCCATGAACATCGCGGGACTGGGTAGTTCAATCGTTGAAAAACTCTTTGGAGCAGGCTTGGTACACGATGTTGCTGATATTTATAAATTAACTGTTGATGACCTATTGACTTTGGAAGGTTTCAAAGAAAAATCAGCTGACAAGCTCTATCAAGCCATTCAAACTTCTAAGAGCAACTCAGCAGAACGCCTCCTGTTTGGTCTAGGTATTCGCCATGTCGGCAGTAAGGCAAGTAAGATTTTAGTAGAAAAATTTGGCGATTTAGAAACCTTAGCATTTGCTGATCAAGAAGCAATTGCTTCGCTAGAAGGCCTTGGTCAGGTTATTGCTAAGTCCTTGACAACTTTTTTTGCTAGTGAGGGTGCGCAGCAACTTTTAGCTGAACTTAAGGAAGCTAAGGTAAACTTGACCTATCTCGGACAAGTAGTAGATGAAAATGCTGCGCTATCGGGTATGACAGTTGTACTGACTGGTAAATTGGAGCGAATGAAACGAAACGAAGCCAAGGCCAAATTAGAAGCTTTAGGGGCAAATGTAGCAGGATCAGTTTCTAAAAAAACTAATCTTGTGGTTGCTGGAACAGATGCTGGTAGTAAATTGACCAAAGCACAGGAACTAGGTATCGAAATAAAAGATGAGGCTTGGTTGGAGAGCTTGTAAAGGTAAAACGATGGAAGAAAGAAAACGTGCTAGACTAATATATAATCCGACCTCAGGTCAAGAAATCATGAAGAAAAATGTGGCCGAAGTATTGGACATTTTGGAAGGTTACGGTTATGAAACTTCAGCTTTCCAAACAACTGCTGAGAAAGACTCTGCAAAAAATGAGGCTACACGTGCGGCACTTGCGGGCTTTGACTTGATTATTGCGGCTGGTGGAGATGGAACGATCAATGAAGTCGTCAATGGAATTGCTCCGCTTGAAAAACGTCCGCAGATGGCCATCATACCGACTGGCACCACCAATGACTATGCGCGTGCATTAAAAGTGCCCAGGGGAAATCCTGTAGAAGCAGCTAAGGTTATTGGTAAGCAGCAGACCATTTTAATGGATATTGGTTTAGCCAAAAATCAAAAAAATGGTTTTTATCAAGAACATTATTTTATCAACATTGCTGCGGCAGGTACACTTACGGAATTGACCTACAGTGTTCCAAGTCAACTTAAGACCATGTTTGGCTATTTGGCCTATGTGGTAAAAGGAGCAGAACTCCTGCCACAAGTACAATTTACACCTGTTCGTGTAGAGCATGACGAGGGCGTGTTTGAAGGCTCGGTTTCAATGATTTTTGTTGCCTTAACTAATTCAATTGGAGGGTTTGAACAGATCGTTCCAGATGCTAAGTTAGATGATGGTAATTTTACCTTATTGATGGTTAAAACAGGGAATTTATTTGAAATTCTGCATCTGATTCGTCAAGTCTTAGACGGTGGCAAACACATTGATAGTGATTTAGTTGAATACATAAAAACCAAGAGCCTATCCATCGAAAATCTGAACCCAGATAACCGTCTACTGCTCAATCTAGATGGAGAGTTTGGTGGGGAAGCCCCTGTACGTCTGTACAACCTATCAAACCATATAGAGTTTTTCGCAGATACAGATCTGGTTTCTGACCATGCAATCACTCTTGATACTGATCAGATGAATCGAGAAGATATGGCCAAACGCTTCATTGAAGAAACAGACCATATTAATGAAACTATTAAATAGGAAGAAAAGATGAAACCGTCTTTTCTTTTTATTTTGTAAAAACGAATTAAACGCTTACAATGGCGGTATTTTCTTGACAAATAGATGTTTTAGGAGTATCCTTACATGGTATTAAATTTTAAAAGGAGAATTCGTTATGAGTTTAGGCGCATTGGCCCTTGGATTGGCCTGTCTTGGTGTAAGTATCGGTGAGGGACTGTTGGTGGCTTCATACCTTAGTTCGACTGCACGTCAACCAGAAATGCAAAGTAAATTGATGGCTGGTGTATTTTTGGGTGTTGCCTTTATCGAGGGAACTTTCTTCGTAACTTTGGCTATGACATTTGTCTTGAAATAGTAGAAAATAGAGAAATAGAAAAGGGGGGAACCTCCATTGGAAGAACATTTAAGTCCAACCCTTACCCTTGGTCCCGTAACCTTTGACCTGACCATGGTATTGGTTTCTGTCATTACCATTTCCATTATTTTCTTACTTGTTTTTTGGGCTAGTCGTCGGATGGAGCTCAAGCCAAAAGGAAAACAGAATGTTTTGGAGTACGTTTACGAATTGACCATCAATTTTACAAAAGGGAATCTTGGCGATGCGGAAGCAAAGCGGTATTCCTTGTTCTTCTTTACAGTCTTTACTTTTCTTTTGGTTGCCAATAATCTAGGTTTGATGACCAAATTGGAAACAGCAGAAGGACATAATTTGTGGACTTCTCCAACGGCCAATATGGCTTACGATTTCGGTTTGGCAACAATTGCAACAGTATTTTGTCATGTTGAAGGTATTCGTCGTCGCGGTTTCAAGGCGTACCTCAAATCTTTTGTGACACCCTGGGCTATGGCTCCAATGAACATTTTGGAAGAAGTGACCAACCTTGTGTCGCTTGCTCTTCGTCTGTACGGTAATATTTATGCTGGTGAAGTGCTTGTCTCTCTTCTTCTACAATTATCTCAACAAAGTGCACTTGCATATCCAATTGCCTTTGCTCTAAACGTTGTTTGGACAGCATTTTCTGTATTCATTTCATGCTTGCAGGGATATGTATTTATCATGTTGGTATCTATGTACTTAAATAAAAAAATTAGTGGTGAGAGTGAATAGGAAAGGGAAAGACAACTATGGCAACAACTATTACAATGCAATCTAGTACCATTCTTGGAAACTTTATCTTGGTAACAGCCTCATTTGCAATACTTATTATTCTTATTCGTGTTTTTGCATGGGATAAAATTACAGGTATTTTTGAAGAACGTGCCAATAAGATTGCAAATGATATTGATGCTGCAGAAGAAAAACTAACAGCAGCAGCGAACCTTGTTCAACAACGTGAAGATGAGTTGGTACAGGGACGTATTGAAAGTCAAAAGATTATTCAAGACGCGGTTGAACGCGCAAAACTAGAGAAAAAACGTATTCTTGAGCAAGCAGATGTTGAAATTCAAGGATTGAAGCAAAAAGCTCAGTTGGAAATTGAAGCTGAAAAACGTGAAGCACAAGAAAACTTGCGTGTTCAAGTTGCTGAATTGGCAGTTGATCTTGCAAGCAAAATTATTTTGGAAGATTTGGACCAACAAGCTCATAGTAACTTGATTGACCGTTATTTGGACAAACTAGGAGACAAGTAGATGAACGCTAGAGAAAATGCCATCGTGCAAAAATATGCTCTATCATTTGTTGAAAAAGTCAGTGATCATGCAGATATTTGGGATATGTATGACCAGATTTCTGACTTGATTTCCATCATTCATGATAGTAAGCTGAATCGAATCTTGCTGTCAGCGACAGTATCGAGAGAAGAAAAGGCTGACTTTGTAAGGACGGTACGTCAATCTAGTTTCTGGCAAATCAATGACTTGATTGAAGATGTTATTCGTGATGGTCATGCAGACTTGCTTCTTGAAACCCTTGAGCGTGTCCAATTACAAATCAGTAAATTTAAAAATGAATTTGAAGCCCATGTGGTTTCTGTTTACCCTTTGACTGAAGGACAAAAAGAGCGTCTTCGTCAAGTGGTTGAAGAACGATTTGCCCTACGTGTTCATAACATCTCTGAAGAATTGGACCCAAGTTTACTTGGCGGATTTATCGTTACTGTCAACCACAAGGTAATCGATGCAAGCGTTCGAACTCAGTTGAAGGACGTTAGAAAAAAACTTTAAGAAATAGAAAGTGGTGTTCTTTTGATTAATGCACAAGAAATTAGCGCTTTACTAAAACAACAAATTGAAGGCTTTCAGCCTGACTTTGACTACACAGAGACTGGTGTCGTAACCTATATCGGTGACGGTATCGCCCGTGCGCAAGGTCTTGACAATGCCATGAGTGGAGAGCTTTTGGTATTTGAAAATGGCACCATTGGTATGGCACAAAACTTAGAAACCAACGATGTTGGTATCATTATTCTCGGACAATTTACCGATATTCGTGAAGGGTCAGTTGTTCGTCGTACTGGTAAAATTATGGAAGTACCAGTTGGTTCGGCTTTGATTGGTCGTGTCATCAACCCACTAGGTCAACCTGTGGATGGTCTTGGTGAAATTCGTACTAGTAAGACTCGTCCGATTGAATATCCAGCACCAGGTGTTATGCAACGTAAGTCGGTTAATGAACCGCTTCAAACTGGTCTTAAGGCGATTGACGCTTTGGTTCCGATTGGTCGTGGTCAGCGTGAATTGATTATCGGTGACCGTCAGACAGGGAAGACATCTGTAGCTATTGATGCTATTCTCAACCAAAAAGGCCAAGACATGATTTGTATCTATGTGGCTATCGGTCAGAAAGAGTCAACTGTTCGTACTCAGGTTGAAACGCTTCGTCAATATGGTGCTTTGGATTACACAATCGTAGTAACTGCATCTGCTTCACAACCGTCTCCATTGCTTTTCTTGGCTCCTTATGCTGGTGTTGCAATGGCAGAAGAGTTCATGTACGAAGGCAAACACGTCTTGATTGTTTACGATGATTTGTCAAAACAAGCGGTAGCTTACCGTGAATTATCTCTCTTGCTTCGTCGTCCTCCGGGTCGTGAAGCCTATCCAGGGGATGTATTCTACTTGCACAGTCGTTTGCTAGAGCGTTCAGCCAAGGTTTCAGATGAATTGGGCGGTGGCTCCATTACAGCTCTACCATTTATCGAAACACAAGCGGGAGATATTTCAGCTTACATCGCTACCAACGTGATTTCTATCACGGATGGACAAATCTTCTTGAAGGACGATTTATTCAACTCTGGTATCCGTCCAGCCATTGATGCGGGTTCTTCTGTATCACGTGTAGGTGGTTCTGCACAGATTAAGGCCATGAAAAAGGTTGCAGGTACCCTTCGTATCGACTTAGCTTCTTATCGTGAATTAGAGGCCTTTACGCAGTTCGGTTCAGATTTGGATGCGGCAACTCAGGCAAAACTCAACCGCGGTCGTCGAACTGTGGAAGTCTTGAAGCAGCCATTGCATAAGCCACTCCCAGTTGAAAAACAAGTTTTGATTTTGTATGCTTTGACAAATGGCTATCTTGACTCAGTGCCGATTGATGATATCTTGGCATTTGAAGAAGAGTTGTATGCTTATTTTGATTTGCATTATGATAATCTTTTGGATGTCATTCGTACAACCAAAGATCTACCTGATACAGATGAGTTGAACGCTGCAATTCAAGCTTTCAAAGACCAGTCTGTCTTTAAGTAAAGGAGTGAATAATGGCAGGTTCTCTCAATGAAATCAAGTCAAAAATTGCATCAACTAAGAAAACCAGTCAAATCACCGGTGCCATGCAGATGGTTTCGGCTTCTAAATTAGCCAAATCAGAGCAATTAGCGCAATCCTTTCAGATCTACGCTAGTAAGGTTCGTCAGATTACAACGGATCTCTTGCGTGGAGAATTGATGGCTTCAGATACAAGCAATCCAATGCTGATTCGCCGTCCAGTTCAAAAATCGGGTTATATTGTCATTACCTCTGACAGTGGACTAAAAGGTTCTTATAATTCTAGTATCTTGAAGGCTGTGATGGGGATGATTGAACAGGATCATGACTCGAAAGATGAGTATGAGATTATTGCTATTGGTAGTATGGGAGCAGATTTTTTCCGTGCTCGTGGTATCAATCCTGTCTTTGAATTGCGCGGTTTAGCAGACAACCCAAGTTTTGAAGAGGTTCAAAAAATCATTTCTAAGTCTGTTGAGATGTACAAGAATGAACTCTTTGATGAGTTGTATGTTTGTTATAACCACCATGTCAATAGTTTGACCAGTCAGGTGCGTGTACAACAGATGCTTCCTGTAGAAGATTTGGACCACAATGAAGCAGATGGTTATACAGCTACCTTTGAGTTGGAACCAAACCGTGAGGTTATTTTGGAACAACTCTTGACTCAATATGCAGAATCAACTATTTATGGAGCGATTTTGGATGCTAAAACTGCTGAAAATGCAGCAGGTATGACAGCCATGCAGACAGCGACGGATAATGCTAAGAATGTCATTAACGATTTGACAATCCAATACAATAGGGCTCGTCAGGCAGCGATTACTCAGGAAATTACTGAGATTGTAGCTGGTGCCTCAGCCCTTGAGTAATAGAAATAGAGGAAATAGAATGAGTTCAGGCAAAATTACTCAGGTTGTCGGACCAGTTGTAGACGTTGCGTTTGCAGCAGAAGATAAACTTCCTGAGATTAACAACGCACTCGTTGTATATAAAAATGATGATTCCAAACAAAAAGTCGTGCTTGAAGTGGCTTTGGAACTTGGTGATGGCGTTGTACGGACCATTGCCATGGAATCAACGGATGGATTGACACGTGGGATGGAAGTTCTCGATACAGGTCGTCCTATCTCAGTTCCAGTCGGTAAAGAAACGCTGGGTCGTGTCTTCAATGTGTTGGGAGATACCATTGACCTTGAAGAGTCTTTTCCGGCAGATTTTGAACGTGAGCCTATCCATAAGAAAGCGCCAGCTTTTGACGAATTATCTACTTCAAGCGAAATTTTGGAAACAGGGATTAAGGTTATCGACCTCCTAGCACCTTATCTCAAAGGTGGTAAGGTTGGTCTCTTCGGTGGTGCCGGTGTTGGTAAAACCGTTCTTATCCAAGAATTGATTCACAATATTGCCCAAGAACACGGTGGTATCTCTGTGTTTACCGGAGTTGGCGAGCGTACCCGTGAAGGGAACGATCTTTACTGGGAAATGAAAGAATCAGGTGTTATTGAAAAAACGGCCATGGTATTTGGTCAGATGAATGAGCCACCAGGAGCCCGTATGCGTGTTGCTCTTACTGGTTTGACCATTGCGGAATACTTCCGTGATGTGGAAGGGCAGGATGTTCTTCTGTTCATCGATAATATCTTCCGCTTCACTCAGGCTGGTTCAGAAGTGTCTGCCCTCTTGGGTCGTATGCCATCAGCCGTTGGTTATCAGCCAACACTTGCAACTGAGATGGGACAATTGCAGGAGCGTATTACCTCAACCAAGAAGGGTTCTGTTACATCTATTCAGGCTATTTACGTACCTGCAGATGACTATACAGACCCAGCTCCAGCGACAGCTTTCGCTCACTTGGACTCGACTACCAACTTGGAACGTAAGTTGACTCAGCTTGGTATCTACCCTGCGGTGGATCCGTTGGCGTCATCATCTCGTGCGCTTTCTCCACAAATTGTTGGTGAAGAGCACTATACAGTGGCTATGGAAGTAAAACGTGTTCTTCAACGTTACCAAGAATTGCAAGATATTATTGCCATTCTCGGTATGGATGAATTATCAGATGAAGAGAAGACCTTGGTTGGTCGCGCTCGTCGTATCCAATTCTTCCTCTCTCAAAACTTCAACGTTGCGGAGCAATTTACAGGTATGCCAGGTTCTTATGTGCCAGTAGCAGAAACGGTGAAAGGCTTTAAGGAAATCTTGGACGGCAAACACGACCATCTACCAGAAGATGCCTTCCGAAATGTTGGTTCAATTGAGGATGTGGTCGCTAAAGCTGCTAAAATGAAATTCTAGAGGTGGCTTATGGGACAAATGACTGTACAAATCGTAACACCAGACGGTATCAAATATGACCATCATGCAGCATTTGTTTTGGTCAAAACGGTTGATGGTGAGATGGGTGTCTATTCTGGACATGAAGAACTGATTGCAGTTTTGGAAATCGGTGAAATGAAGGTGCGTCGTGTTGATGATGAAAACCATGTAGACTGGATTGCGGTCAATGGTGGAATCATTGAAGTCAACAAGGATATTATTACGGTCATTTCTGATTCCGCTGAGCGGGAACGGGATATTGATATTAGTCGTGCGGAACGTGCCAAATTGCGCGCGGAACGTGAATTGGAAGAAGCACAGACCGCTCGTAATATTGATATGGAGATGCGTGCAACAGTCGCCCTCCAACGTGCGATAAATCGTATTCGTGTTGGAAAACATTAATCTATATGGGATTGAACTTGGTTCAGTTCCATTTTTTAATTTCATGGTATAATGGAAACATGGTAATTTCAATTTTACAGTTTTTTAGTCATATATTGTTTATCTATCTGGCTCATCATCTCTTGGTTACAACAGTTGATTGGTCACGGTGGTTGAAGGTGACGGGGGACAATCAGCGTAAAATCAATTTGCTGATTCTCTTTCTGGCAATAGCACTAGGGTACTTGGTCTCGACTTTCTTTTTAGAATTGTTGATGATGGGACGCTCTTTTGCAAATATGTGATTTAAGTAAGAAAAGGATAAGAAATGGATACAATTATTGTTACAGGTAGTAAAAACGGTTTGAAAGGACAGGTTGAGATTGAGGGGGCGAAGAATGCCGTTCTGCCTTTATTGGCAGCAACAGTTCTAGCAAGTCAAGGGCAAACCAAATTGACTCAGGTTCCTATTTTGTCTGATGTCTATACAATGAATAATGTTGTACGTGGTCTGGGAGTTCGTGTGAAATTTGACGAGGAAACAAAGACTATCGATATTGACGCAACAGGTAAACTTGGTAGCGAAACTCCTTATAAGTATGTGAGTCAAATGCGTGCCTCTATTGTTATTCTTGGTCCGATTTTGGCACGCAATGGTTATGCAAAGGTTTCTATGCCAGGAGGTTGTACAATTGGTAGTCGTCCAATAGATTTGCACTTAAAAGGTTTGCAAGCTATGGGGGTTAAAATTAAACAGCGAGCTGGTTATATTGAAGCGAGTGCAGATAACTTGCAGGGAGCTCATATCTATCTGGATTTCCCAAGTGTTGGGGCAACGCAAAACTTGATGATGGCTGCAACTCTGGCGCAGGGCACAACGGTATTGGAAAATGCAGCGCGAGAACCTGAAATTGTTGACTTGGCTATTTTCCTAAACAAAATGGGGGCTAAAGTTAAGGGGGCAGGCACAGAGACGATTACGGTTACTGGTGTAGAAGAATTGACTGGCGCAGAACACCAAGTGGTGCAAGATCGTATCGAAGCGGGTACCTTTATGGTGGCAGCGGCAATGACTGGTGGCGATGTCTTGGTGAAGGATGCTGTCTGGGAGCACAACCGTCCACTCATTTCTAAGATGTTGGAAATGGGAGTTGAGGTGACGGAAGAAGCTGAAGGGATTCGAGTTCGTTCGCAAGTGGATAAGCTTAAACCTGTAACAGTAAAAACCTTGCCACACCCAGGCTTCCCAACGGATATGCAGGCTCAATTTACAGCCCTAATGGCAGTTGCAAAGGGTGAATCTACCATGATTGAAACGGTATTTGAGAATCGTTTCCAGCATTTGGAAGAAATGCGTCGGATGGATTTGCATTCGGAAATTTTACGAGATACAGCTATCATCACGGGAGGACAAGCTCTGCAAGGTGCTCAGGTTATGTCTACTGATTTACGAGCAAGTGCCGCTTTGATTCTGGCTGGTTTGGTTGCTGAAGGTGAGACGATTGTAGGTAAATTAACGCACTTAGACCGAGGTTACTATCGTTTTCATGAGAAATTAGCTGCTTTAGGTGCAACGATTGAACGTGTGAGTGGAGAAGATGAAAATGGATAAGGATAATCTTAGCTATGTTGGTAAAAATTTAATTTTAGTAGCAGTTGTTTTGTTGATTGCTATTTTGGTGTTTATTTTAGGATTAATGGTTGGTTACGGTGTCATAGGAGATGGAGACAATGTATTTGCGGTGTTGTCACCAGCTAAGTGGCAAGAACTAATCGGTAAATTTACAGGAAAGTAGGCTGGACCTGCTTTTTTGATGGAGAGAAAATGGCGAAGAAAAATGTAAAAAAACAAGCAATGAGTCTGCTCAGCTTATTGGCTACGATTGTTGTAGTAGCGGGGGGCTATCTTTTAAGTGATAACAAGAGCAGTAAGGTTGCTGATTATTCCTATTATGTCAATCAGTCTAAGGCAAGTGAGAGCACACCTAGTCAGGAACTGGCTAGTTCGGTATTGACAGAAGATGTAAAAAAACAACTGGGGAATTCGATTGAATGGAATGGTGCTGGAGCATTTATTATTAACGGGAATCAAACGGATTTAGATGCATCGGTTGCCAGTGTTCCTTATGGTGATAATAAGACAAAAACAGTCCAGGGAGAAACGGTTCCAACAGTAGCCAATGCGCTTTTAGCCAAATCTACACGTCAGTATAAGGACCGTGAAGAAACAGGAAATGGTCGGACTTCTTGGACACCTGCGGGATGGCACCAGGTCCATGATTTAACTGGAGAATATGACCATGCAGTGGACCGTGGTCACCTCCTAGGTTATGCTTTGATTGGTGGATTGTCTGGTTTCGATGCTTCAACCAGCAATCCTAAGAATATTGCAGTTCAAACAGCTTGGTCCAACCAAGCTAACGACCAAACTTCAACTGGGCAGAATTATTTTGAAAGTCAGATTCGGCGGGCCTTGGATAAAAATAAGCGTGTCCGCTATCGTGTGACCTTGGTGTATGCTGAGAGTGAAGACCTTGTTCCTGTCGGAAGCCATCTAGAGGCAAAAGCAGCAGATGGTAGCCTAGAGTTCAATGTGTTCGTTCCAAATGTGCAGAGTGGTCTCAGTATCAACTATCATAGTGGGGAAATTACGGTGAATCAATAAATAGTCAGACGAATTCTCTCTTGCCAAATCAAATATATCAGACGATTTTCACGTAAAATCGTCTTTTTTTGCGTATAATTAAAAATATTTATAAAAACAGTTGACAAATCATCTGATGAATATTAGAATATAGTTAAAGAAAACGCTTACGACTTTGTCGTAGAAAACATTTAGGAGGAATTTCCAATGGAAAAACATGTTGAGCAACGTGTCGAAGACGTTACTTATAACAAAGCCAAGTTATGGCAAATCATATTATTTGCGATGAACAATTCATCGACGAATATTTACTTGGTTGCCTTTACTTTTGTGACTTATTTATCGACAGGTGTGCTTGGTCTTGCAGCCCTGTTTGTTAGTCAACTCATGGGCTATATTCGTATCTTTGATGGTTTCATTGATCCTACAATCGGAGTTATCATTGATAAAACGGATACTAAGTTTGGTAAATATCGTCCTATCTTGGTTTTGGGGAATATCATTACAGCAGCTTCTCTTTTTATGATGTTAGGTTTAAGTGGAGTTAGTGAGAGTCTCCGTCTTCCTCTATTCATCCTTGTTTTGATTATCCATAAAATTGGTTATTCATTGCAACAGACCATTACAAAAGCAGGACAAGTTGCGCTTACCAATGATCCAAAGCAACGTCCAATCTTTAATATTGTTGATGGTATTGCCACAACTGTGTTGATGACTGGTAGTCAGGTTGTTGTGTCAGGGACATTGGTTCCGAAACATGGCGGTTTCACCCCAAGTTTCTTTCAAGAATTGTTCCTCGGTGTAGTAGTAATCTCAGCTGTTCTGGGTATTCTTGCTATTATCGGTATTTGGGAGAAAGACAATAAGAAATACTTTGGTCTTGGTGAGAAGACACAAGAAACTAAGTTGAAAGACTACTGGAAAGTTATCAAAGGAAACAAACCTTTGCAGGTTCTTTCAATCTCTGCAGCCTTTGTAAAATTTGTTGCCCAACTGTTTGGAGATTCCGTTATCGGAGTTATGCTGTATGGTATTATCTTCGGTGACTATGCTCTTTCTGGAAAAATGTCTATGCTTTTGATTTTGCCAGGTATTCTTGTAACAGTTGGTGCTGCGCAATTGGCTCGTCGTAAAGGTTTACGTTTTGCCTATATTACAGCGCTTCAACTTGGGATTGCTGGTCTTGTAACCTTGGCAGCAATGCTCTTTTCAGCTAAACCAGGTATGTTGGATTTGACAAATTGGAATCTCTACACAATCGGTTTCTTTGTTGTTTATATCATTGCTCGCTACGCATCTAGTGCTCCATCTGGTTTGGTATTGACCATGGGTGCGGATATTACAGACTATGAAACTTCAGTATCTGGTCGTTACTTGTCAGGTATGATTGGGACTATCTTCTCATTGACAGACTCAATTGCTTCTTCATTTGCCCCAATGGTTGTTGGATTTGTATTAGCAGGTATCGGTTTTGGTAAAGAGTACCCAACTGTTGAAACAGCATTCTCAACAGATTTGAGAATGGCACTGATTGTCCTGTTGACAGTGATTCCAGCAGCAGTATTGAGCGTATCCTTGTTCTTGATGAAATTCTACAAACTAGACCGTGAAGAAATGGCTCGTATTCAAGAGAAAATCCATGTTATGAAAGCGGCAAAAGATGAAGAACGTGTGCGTGCGATTGCGAAAAATGTTCCATTATCTGATATGGATTATGTTGATGTAACTCAATATAAGGTTGATCAATACGACGATAAATAATACATTAACGACCTAGTTGGAGGATACCAGCTGGGTCTTTCATCTAGGAGGCGGTATGAAAAAAATCTTAGCGTTTGGAGAAGTTTTGTTGCGGCTATCTCCTCCTCATTATCAGACCTTAACACAGGCCACGAGTTTAGATTGTCAATTTGGTGGTTCGGAGTTGAATGTTTTAGCCAGCTTGGCTCAGCTTGGTCACTCAGTCGAGTTGGTGACGGCACTGCCTAAGAATGAAGTGGGAAAAATGGCAGAACACTTTCTTTTTGCACGGCAGATTGGACAGAAATATGTGATTCGACAAGAGGGAAGGCTGGGGCTTTATTATTATCAAAAGGGTTTCTCTCTGAGACCTAGCCAGGTGACCTACGACCGTGATTATTCTGCTTTCAGCCTATCCAAGGGAGAAGACTATGATTTGGAAGGCATGTTTGACGGTGTTGATTGGTTTCATGTGAGTGGTATAACGGTCGCTTTGAATCCAGATATTTATCGACTGACTTTTCGTTTGATGGAAATGGCAAAGGGGCAGGGTGTTAAGGTTTCCTTTGACTTGAATTATCGAGAAAGTTTGTGGTCTTCTTTTGAAGAAGCGAGGGAGAAATTATCTCCTTTTGTGAAATTGGCAGATATTTGCTTTGGTCTAGAGCCTATTCAACTTTTCAATGAATTTGGAAAAGATGTGAAGGATGAATTGGGGTTGAAGCGCCCTTATGAAAATAAAGAAGTCTTGTTGGCGGTGGTTAAAGGTCTGGCGGAGACTTATTCTTTGCAAAGTCTTGCTTTTACCCAGAGGGAAATGACCTACAATAATGAATATTTGCTGAAAGCATACTTGTATCAAGATGGTATTCTTTATGAAACGGAAAAAGAATCCATTCAAGTTTTGGACCGAGTTGGGACAGGGGATGCCTTTACAGCAGGAATTATTTTGGGCTATTTGCAGGAAAAAACGCTACAGGAAATAGTTGACTTGGGGATGGCTAGTTTTCAATTCAAGCATACCATTGAAGGGGACATTAATGTCATCAGTCAATCAGATATTGATTTGCTATTGAAAAAAGGGTCACGTGAAATAAAACGATAGAAAGAAGGAAAAAGTATGTTGTATCCTATACAAACAAAAACACGCTCAGTTTATTCTTTAAATGGAATATGGGCATTTAAGCAAGGGAATAATGATGTTCATACTCTGTTAGATACAGATGAAGTAATGGTTGTACCGAGTTCCTTTAATGATGTTGTTGTCGATAAAGCAAAGCGCTGTTTTGTCGGAGATAATTGGTATGAACTCACGGTGGCTCTTCCTGTCGTATCAGCTGATGAAGAGTTGGTTGTGCGCTTTGGTTCGGTGACGCATCAGGCTAAAGTATATGCAGACGGTCAGCTAATCGGGGAGCACAAGGGTGGTTTCACACCTTTTGAATGCTTGATTCCATCAAACTTATACGACGCTGACCAATTCCGTTTGACAGTCTGTGCCAATAATGAGTTGAATTACACAACCCTTCCAGTAGGGAATTATAGCGAAGAAGTGGATGAGAATGGTCAAATTGTGAAGACCGTCAAAGAAAATTTTGACTTTTTCAACTATGCTGGTATCCAGCGGACAGTCCATCTCTATAAACGTCCCAAAAATAGAATTGAGGATATTGTTATTCGGACGGAGCTAAATCAAGATTTGACTCAGGCAGTAGTAAATGTTGATGTGAAGACAATTGGGCAGTACGATTCCATCCGTATGTCTATTTTAGATCAAGAGGGACAGGAAGTAGGTCTTCTTGAAAATGGACAAATGGTCATTGAACATCCACGCCTTTGGGAGGTCTTAGATGCCTATCTCTATACTGCTAAAGTTGAATTATTTGACGGAGAAAACTTGCTAGATACCTACTCAGAACAATTCGGCATTCGTAGTGTTGCGGTTGAAAATGGGCAGTTTTTCATCAATGGAAAACCTTTCTATTTCAAGGGATTTGGTAAACATGAAGATACCTTTATTAATGGTCGTGGTTTCAATGAAGCAGCCAATCTGATGGATTTGAATTTACTGAAGGATATTGGAGCAAATTCTTTTAGGACATCTCATTATCCCTATTCTGAGGAAATGATGCGGCTGGCAGATCGTTTGGGAATCGTTGTCCTTGATGAAGTGCCAGCAGTTGGCTTGTTCCAGCTTTTCAATGCAGCCTTGAATTTGACAGGTGATTCTGAAGAAGTAAAAAATACTTGGGAAGTTATGCAAACCAAGGAGGCTCATGAGCTGGTGATTGATGAATTGATAGCGCGTGATAAGAATCATCCTTCTGTAGTGATGTGGGTTGTTGCCAATGAACCGGCAGGACATGAAAAGGGAGCGCGTGCTTACTTTGAACCTCTGATTCAGCGCATGAGGGATAGAGATCCTTCTGGGCGTCCTGTGACCTTGGTCAATATTATGACAGCAACGCCTGATAAGGATGAGGTTATGGATTTGGTCGATGTTGTCTGTCTCAATCGTTACTATGGCTGGTATGTTGCTCATGGTGACTTGAAAGAGGCAGAGAAAGGGCTCCGTCAAGAGTTGGAGACTTGGCAAAAACTTTATCCTGACAAGCCGATTTTGATTACGGAATATGGTGCAGATACTCTTCCAGGTTTGCATTCGATGTGGGATATTCCTTATACAGAGGAATTTCAGGTGGATTACTATGATATGAACCATCGAGTCTTTGATTCTATTCCTAATTTAGTTGGTGAGCAGGTCTGGAATTTTGCTGATTTTGAAACCACGGTTGGTATCATTCGGATTCAAGGAAATCATAAGGGGTTATTCTCACGGAATCGTCAACCGAAGCAAATTGTTAGAGAAATAAAGAAACGTTGGACTGCCATTCCAAACTACCATTATAAGAGGAAATGAGCTATAATAGTAGCAAATAGAAAGTTGTATTGGAGGACCAAGCACATGGCGAAACCCTTGGTAGAAAAAGCATCGGAACGCTTATTGGAATTGATTTTGGAAAGAGGATATGAAGTTGGTGACAAGCTTCCAAATGAGTATGAATTGGCCCAAGATTTAGAAGTTGGACGTTCGACTGTTCGTGAAGCTGTTCGAAGTTTAGCTACTCGAAATATTCTGGAGGTGCGCCAAGGGTCGGGAACCTATATCAGCTCTAAAAAAGGAGTATCAGAGGATCCCTTAGGTTTTTCTTTGGTAAGAGACCGTGTGAAGTTGACGACAGATTTATTTGAAGTGCGGTATTTGCTTGAACCGAGAATTGCGGAGCGTGTCGCTCAGTTTGCCTCGGACGAAGATATTGCTCGACTAGAAGAAATTGTCCTTGCTATTGAAGAGGCCGTTGCTGCTGGAGACACGAAGCATCTGGAGTTGGATGTAAAATTCCACTGTATGCTGGCTGAGATGAGTGGGAATCTGGCCATGACAAGTCTCATGCCTGTCATTAATCAATCTATTCATCTGATCAATGAAAATTATTCAAATCGTCAGATGAAATCGGATAGTTTACAGGCCCACAGGAACATCTTAATGGCTATCAAGCAACGCCACCCTGTTGCAGCATATGACAGCATGTTAGCACATATTATATCAGTAAGACAGGTTGTTTTAAGCGAATGGTTCGATAAAGATATGACCTTGCATGGTCTCAATGATCATAAATAGAAATACAAAATAAATTGCCCAGAAGAATTCTTCTGGGTATTTTTTGCTTTTTTCATTGACAAATCATCTGATGAATTGTATACTATAACTATAAATGACAACGCTTTCTAATTGGAGGTCAAGATGTTAAAGCAATTAAAAGAAAATTACTTTTTTGCAGTGATTCGCGGAAAAGATGAAGAAGATGCGAAAGAAATCGCTCGCCATGCGATTTTGGGAGGTATTCGAAATATTGAAATTACATTTTCGACTCCAAATGCAGCGACAGTTATCAAAGAATTACAAGAGGAGTTCTCAGATGATTCTTCCGTAGTCATCGGGGCGGGAACAGTAATGAATCTTAAGCTGGCACAAGAGGCCATTGACGCAGGGGCTAGTTTCCTGGTCAGTCCTCATTTTGATAAAGAAATTCAAGACTTGGCTCAAGAGGCTGAGGTATTCTACTTCCCAGGCTGTGCAACTGCAACAGAGATTGTCACAGCTAGTCAGGCGGGATGTCCTATTATTAAGCTTTTCCCTGGTGGCGTGTTGGGGCCTGGATTTATCAAGGATATTCACGGTCCTGTACCCCAAGTGGATTTGATGCCTTCTGGTGGCGTATCGGTTGAAAATGTTGCAGATTGGAAAAAGGCAGGTGCTTGTGCTGTTGGAGTCGGTTCGGCTCTGGCAAGTCGAGTGCAGGCTGAAGGCTATGAAAGTGTAACGACGATTGCTCGCAGTTTTGTTGCAGCTTTGGAGGGATGAAATGAGTTTTAATGATACAAACTTTATGCTAAAAAATGAGCCTGCTAAGGAGCTTTACGGGAAAATAGCAGAACTTCCTATCTATGATTTCCATTGCCACTTGGATCCTAAGGAAATTTTTGAAGATAAGGTTTATGAAGATATCGTTGATCTGTGGCTGGGGGGTGACCATTATAAGTGGCGCTTGATGCGGGCTAATGGTATCTCAGAGGAAGAAATCACAGGTTCAGCAAGTAAATTAGATAAGTTTAAGGCTTGGGCAAGAACCTTGGAACGGGCTTTCGGAAATCCTCTCTATCATTGGAGTCATTTGGAATTGCGACAGGTTTTCGGTGTTGAGGAATTGTTGACCGAAGAAAATGCAGAGCGACTCTATCATCAGCTCAATGCCTATTTGCAAGACCATCAAGTTAGTCCACGAAAGCTAATTGCGGATGCTAGGGTGACCTTTATTGGGACAACTGACCATCCACTAGATAGCTTGGAATGGCATAAGCGCTTGGCTGAGGACCCAACTATAGATACTGTAGTGGCACCAACTTTCCGTCCAGATGAAGCCTTTATAGAACATCGAAATTTCAATCCATTTATTAAACGCTTGGAAGAAGTAACAGGGGTAGCAGTAAGAGACTTTGCAAGTTTTGTAGAGGCACTTGGTCAGCGCGTTTCCTATTTTGCTCAACACGGTTGCCGAGCAAGTGACATCAGTTTTACGGCTATTTCATACGAAGAAGCAAGCCTTGAAGAGCTTGATGATATTTTACTAGCAAGACTTGCAGGTAAAGAGGCTGGCCAATCCAGTATCAATAAATGGCAGACAGCCATCTTTAGAGAATTGTGCCGATTGTACAAGAAACATGGTTTTGTGACACAAGTTCACTTTGGTGCCTTACGGAATAACCATACCGGACTGTTTGAAAAACTTGGAGCAGATGTAGGTGTGGATTCGATTGGAGACCAGACATGTCTGACTGTGAATTTGAATCGTTTGTTAGATAACTTGGTCAAGGAAAATGCCCTCCCAAAAATGATTTGGTACAATCTCAATCCAAGTTACAACATTGCTCTGGCCAATACTTTGGCGAATTTCCAGTCCAATGAGGAAGGGCTTCGTAGCCAGCTACAATTTGGTGCTGGTTGGTGGTTCAATGACACCAAGTTGGGTATGATTGACCAGATGAATGCCTATGCAGAACAGGGCATGCTTGCTAATTTTGTTGGGATGTTAACCGATTCGCGTAGCTTTTTATCTTATCAACGGCATGATTATTTCAGACGCATTTTAGCGACTTATGTCGGCCAATGGATTGTTGATGAAGAAGTGCCTGAAGATTACAATCGTTTAGGGCGGTTTGTAGAAGCCATATCCTATTACAATGCCAAAGAATTTTTTGAACAATAAAGGAGAGTAAATCATGAAAATGTCATTTCGATGGTATGGGAAAAAGGATCCTGTGACACTTGAAGAGATTAGGGCGATTCCTGGTATGCAGGGGATTGTGACTGCTGTCTATGATGTGCCAGTTGGTCAAGCTTGGCCCCTTGAAAACATTCTAGAGCTGAAAAAAATGGTAGAAGAAGCAGGACTTGAAATTACTGTTATTGAATCCATTCCTGTCCATGAAGACATCAAACAAGGGAAGCCAAATCGTGATGCGTTAATCGAAAACTATAAAACGTCCATCCGTAATGTCGGCGCTGCAGGTATTCCAGTTGTATGCTACAATTTCATGCCTGTGTTTGACTGGACCCGTTCAGACTTGCACCATCCACTTCCAGATGGTTCAACTTCTTTAGCTTTCCTCAAGTCTGATTTGGCAGGGGTTGATCCTGTGGCGGATGATTTGAACTTACCGGGTTGGGATTCATCCTATTCCAAGGAAGAAATGAAGGCTATTATCGAAAATTATCGTCAGAATATTTCCGAAGAAGATTTATGGGCGAATTTGGAGTATTTCATCAAAGCGATTATGCCAACGGCTGAGGAGGCTGGCGTCAAAATGGCCATTCATCCTGATGATCCTCCCTACGGAATCTTTGGTTTACCGCGCATCATCACTGGTCAAGAAGCCGTTGAACGATTTTTGAATCTCTATGATTCAGAGCACAATGGAATTACCATGTGTGTCGGATCCTATGCTTCTGATCCGAAAAATGATGTCCTTGCCATGACAGAATATGCTCTCAAACGCAATCGCATCAATTTTATGCATACGCGCAATGTGACGGCAGGTGCTTGGGGCTTCCAAGAAACTGCACATTTGTCACAGGCTGGTGATATTGACATGAACGCTGTTGTTAAATTATTGGTAGACTATGACTGGACTGGTGCCTTGCGTCCAGACCACGGTCGTCGTATCTGGGGAGACCAGACCAAGACACCTGGTTATGGTCTGTATGACCGAGCTCTTGGGGCAACCTACTTTAACGGTCTCTATGAAGCCAATATGCGAGCAGCAGGCAAGACGCCAGATTTTGGAATTACAGTCAAAACAGTTGGAAATAAGGAGAGCTAATATGTCACGTGTTATTGAGTTTAAGGATAAGGTTGTTGTTATTACAGGTGCAGGAGGCGTTCTTTGTGGCTATTTGGCAAAAGAATTTGCAAAGGCAGGTGCAAAGGTTGCGCTTTTGGACTTGAATGAGGCTGCGGCTCAGGTCTTCGTTGATGAAATTGCAGCAGCAGGCGGTGTTGCAAAAGCCTATAAATCTAATGTTCTTTCTAAGGAAAATTTGGAAGAAGTTCGTCAGCAAGTCCTAGCAGATTTTGGTCCTGTAGATATTTTAATCAATGGGGCTGGAGGCAATAATCCCAAAGCGACAACGGACAATGAGTTCCATGAGATTGGGTTGCCAGCTGATACCAAAACTTTCTTTGACTTGGATGAGGCAGGTATCAATTTTGTATTCAATTTGAACTATTTGGGAACCTTATTGCCAACACAGGTCTTTGCACAGGATATGATCGGTCGCTCGGGAGCAAATATTATCAATATTTCCAGCATGAATGCCTTTACTCCTTTGACAAAAATTCCAGCCTATTCAGGTGCCAAAGCTGCTATTAGTAATTTTACCCAATGGTTAGCAGTCCATTTTTCAAAAGTTGGCATCCGCTGTAATGCGATTGCGCCTGGATTCTTGGTTACCAACCAAAACCGTGGTTTGCTATTTGACGAGTCAGGTCAACCGACCGCACGTGCTAACAAGATTTTGACCAATACACCAATGGGACGCTTTGGTGAAGCCGAAGAGTTGGTCGGAGGAGTCTTCTTCTTGGCAGATGAGAATTTGGCAAGTTTTGTCAACGGTGTTGTTTTACCGATTGACGGTGGCTTCTCAGCCTATTCAGGAGTCTGATGATGAAGACGGAATACGTATTTTGTGTGGACTCTGATGGCTGCGCCATGGACACCATGACCTACAAACATAAACTTTTTTTCGGCCCCTTGGCTGCAGATGTTTTTGATGTCAAAGATAAAGAACCGTTTTTAGCTGAATGGAATCGTGTCAATCTGTACTCTCGAGAACGTGGTATTAACCGCTTTGTAGGCTTAGTTAAAGGCCTAGAATTTGCAGGTGTGACTGGTATAGACAACTTGAAAAATTGGGTCGCGACCACAGATTCTTTGTCAAATGCTTCTCTGGAAAGATTGATAGAGGAGCAGCCGTCAAAAGATTTGGAACTCGCTTTAAAATGGTCCACTCAAGTCAATCAAGCCATTAAGCATTATAGCGGTCCTGTTTTAGCCTTCATCGGCGTTCACAAGGGCTTGGAAAAATTGAGCCAGTTAGGAAAAGTCTACGTGGTTTCTTCTGCTAATAAGGAAGCAGTAGAAGAAGAGTGGACAGACCAAGGTTTGATGGACTATGTTACAGAATTGTACTGTCAAGACCGTGGTAAGAAAGAAGATGTCATCAAAGGGTTAATAGAGGAAGGGTATTGTCCTGATAAGATTATGATGATTGGTGACTCGCCTGGTGATTTGAAGGCGGCGGAATTGAACGGTGTCCATTTCTATCCTATTTTAGTAGGACGAGAGATGCAATCTTGGACAGATTTGACAGAAACGATTGCAGATGAATTTGCTCATCAAGCATTCACAGGTGAGAAAGAAACAGAATTGACACAGGCATTTTGGAATAATTTAGACGACTAGAGAGAAGGGCTAGAGGCGCTATGTCCTCTAGCTTTTTTGGAGGCAAACATGACACATTTAGTAGATTTACGGAAGAAACCTTACAGCCTTGATGAAGAGGCTATTTCTTGGATTGAAGAAACCATTGCTCAGATGACCTTAGATGAAAAAATCGGTCATCTCTTTGTCAACATGGGGAGCCAGCGGACGGAAGAATATCTGACTGGAGTATTAAATGATTATAAGATTGCTGCTGTTCGTTATAATCCTGGACCTGCTGCAGATATTTGGGAGCAAAACTATATTTTGCAGACCAAGTCTAAGATTCCCCTTTTGATTGCAGCCAATACTGAATCTGGTGGGAATGGTGCTGTTACGGATGGGACGAAAATTGGGGATGAAATCAAGATTGCTGCGACAGCCGATCCCAGCTATGCTTATGAAATGGGGAAAGTTGCAGGACTTGAAGCAGCTGCGGTAGGCTGCAATGCCTCCTTTGCACCGATTATGGACCTCAGCTGTAATTGGCGCAATCCAATCATTGCAAACCGAACTTGGGGAGCTAATGTAGACCAAGTCATTGAATTATCTAAAGAATACATGCGTGGCATTATGGAACACGGCATTGTGCCGTTTGCTAAGCATTTCCCAGGCGATGGCATTGATGAACGTGACCATCATCTCTCTTTTGCTTCGAATCCCATGACCAAGTCTGAATGGATGGAGACTTTTGGACGGATTTACGGTGAAATGGCTGACGCAGGTCTTCCAGGTATTATGGCGGGACACATTCATTTGCCAAATGTTGAGAAAGAAATGCATCCAGAACGTGAATTGGATGACATGTTGCCAGCTTCGCTGAATAAAACCCTCTTGGATGAATTGCTTCGTGGAGAGTTGGGTTATAATGGAGCCATCGTCACGGATGCCAGTCATATGATTGGTATGACGGCTTCTATGCCGCGTCGTGAGCTATTGCCTACAGCTATTGAGGCAGGATGCGATTTTTTCCTTTTCTTCAATGATCCAGAAGAAGATTTGCAATGGATGAAAGAAGGATTGGAAAATGGTCTGCTTTCTGAGGAACGCCTCCATGATGCCCTTCGTCGTACCTTGGGCTTGAAAGCTAAACTCGGTCTTCACTTGTTTGAAGGTCGTCGTCAGGAAATCATGTTGCCAAAAGAAGAAGCACTGGCTTTGATTGGTAGAGATGGGGCGAAACAGCTTGCCAAAGAAGTAGCTGATAAGGCGATTACCTTGGTAAAAGCCAAACAAGAAGGAATTTTCCCTGTCAATCCAGACCGCTACAAACGTATTTTGTTGGTAGAAGTAGATGGCTATAAGGGTGGTTTTGGCGCCATGATCAATGCTGGCAAGAAGAGAGCAGCCGATACGTTGAAAGAACTATTAGAAGCTCGAGGTCACCAAGTATCTATCTGGGAAAATACAGAAGCACGGATTGCCAAATTGCCAGAAGAAGAAAGACCAGCAGCGATTACAAATGTCTATGCTTCCAAACGTCCTATTGCCGAAATCACAGATAACTATGATTTGATTATCAATTTAGTCGATGTCAACTCAGGAGGGACAACTCAGCGGATTATTTGGCCAGCTGCCAAGGGAACACCAGACCAGCCTTTCTATGTTCACGAAATTCCAACCATTGTTGTCTCCGTTCAGCACCCATTTGCACTTGCAGATATGCCACAGGTTGCAACCTATATCAATGCCTATGATGGCTTGCCTGTCACTTTAGAAGCCTTGGTTGCCAAACTAGCAGGAGAGTCAGCCTTTACAGGGGTATCGCCTGTTGATGCCTACTGTGGTTTGGTAGATACACGTATTTGGCGAGGAAAATAAGGAGGAAATAATGCCTAGATTGGTTGATTTGCAGAAGAAACCCTATTGTTTGGATGAAGAGCAGATTGCTTGGGTGGAAAATACCTTGGGTCATCTGACTGATGAAGAAAAAATCGGTCAATTGTTTGTCAATCTATTCTTCTTCGGAGGAGACGCTTTTAGCGGAAATAATTTGAGTAATCAGGAATTGATGAATCGATACCACATAGGTGGCGCCCGCTATATGAATGGTAGTCCAGAACAGGTACAAGGACTGATTAACGAGTTGCAAAGCTATTCAAAAGTACCTCTCTTGGTTGCAGCGAACTGTGACTCAGGTGGAGATGGAGCTGTGAAAGGAGGAACCTATATTTCCTCAGGTGCTCAATCTGAAGCCAGTCGGGATCCTCGTATTCCCTACCTAGCAGGTCTCGTATCTGCGCGCGAGGAGACTGCATTAGGTGTAAATGTCAATTTTGACCCTTGCGTGGACATTGTTCAGAATTGGCGCAATACTATCGTCAATACCAGAGCCTACGGTACAAATGCTGATGATGTTATTGCCTATACCAGTGCCTATTTGGAAGGATTGACTGCTGAAAGAGATGTGATTCAATGTATCAAGCATTTCCCAGGAGATGGTACAGAAGAACGTGATCAGCACCTAGTCCTCGGTGTCAATGAGCTCTCTCCAGAAGAATGGGACAAGAGTTTTGGTCGTGTCTACCGTCATCATATTGAAGCTGGTGTTGAGATGATTATGGCGGGTCATATAGCCTTGCCCTACTATCAACAAACATTGAATCCAAGTTTGAAGGACGAAGATATTTTGCCTGCAACGCTGGCTCCCGAATTGATTCAAGATTTATTGAAAGAAAAACTGGAATTCAATGGCTTGGTCATAACAGATGCCAGCCATATGTTGGGGATGACAGCAGCGATGCGTCGTGAAGATTATGTCCCAGCAGCCATTGCTGCGGGTTGCGATATGTTCTTATTCTTCAATAACTTAGAAGAAGATTTTGAATTTATGCTCAATGGCTACCGCAAAGGAGTGATTACTGAAGAACGCCTTCATGATGCTCTCCGTCGCATTTTAGGTCTGAAAGCCAAACTCAATCTGCATATCAAGCAAGCAGAAGGAACCTTACTAAAATCAGCTGATGAATTGGCTATTATCGGCTGTGAAGAACACTTGGCTTGGCAACGTGAAGCAGCAGACAAAGCAATTACGCTGTTGAAAGATACACAGAAAAATCTTCCAATCAGTCCAGAAACCCATCGCAGAATCCGTTTATATTACCTAGAAGGCGAAAAAGAAGGGATTATGGCGGCAAGTACAGAAGTGGTTGATAACCTTAAATCTGCCCTAGAGGCGCGTGGTTATGAAGTGACTGTCAATGATGGCACAACTCGAATCAAAGGAAAAACGCTGCAATACCGAGAAGAAGTTGATCTAGTCTTGACTGTTGCCAATGTCATTGGATATGGAGCGCAGAATAATTACCGCATCCAGTGGAAAACAGCCATGTCCAATGAAGTTCCTTGGTATGTACATGAAGTTCCAACCATTTTCGTTTCACTAAACTATACAACTCACCTTCACGATGTTACCATGGTCAAAACTGCTATCAATGCCTACCATCATAATAAAAACACGATCGAATCCCTCCTTGATAAATTAGAAGGAAAAGATGCATTCTATGGTGTGCCAAATGAGAATGTTTGGGCCAATAAATGGCAGGCAAAACTATAAGAACCTGTATCAACAGTTTAGCACTTCCGTCTAAGGCTAGTTTTTTTCAAAATACAGTCAGAATTCCTTCAAAATACTATCTTTATGATCGAAAAACTAGTTCTTATTTAAAATACTTCGCTTGTGAATACATATTCTAAATGTAAACTCCTTTCTATCCTAGATAGAGGGAGTTTTCTAGGAAGATTTCTTGCCAAACTTTCTTATTTTTGATAGAATATTCTTAATTGAATAGAAGTCTGTGAGACTAGTACACCTATGGAAACTGTCCAGGGAGTTGAGCCGTGACTGTAAGCTCAATCAGTGAAAGTTGGTCGAATTCACTCACGCAAGGACTTAGAACCTGTATTCACAGTTCAGCACTTCACTTGTGAATACAGATTCAAAGAAACGAGGTCTGCCTAGCAGATGAAAACGGATGGTACCGCGTGACAACGCTCCGATACGAGTGGTGTCATGCGTTTTTTTTTATTGGAGGAATTATGTCAAACATTGAACAACAGTTGGCTGAATTAAGCCAAACTACACTTGAACAATTAAAAGAAATCCAGCACCAAGGAGAAAAAGAACTACAAGACCTGCGTGTTGCGGTTTTGGGTAAAAAAGGGTCCTTGACTGACCTGTTGAAAGGCTTGAAAGACCTATCTAACGATATGAAACCAATCGTTGGTAAGCAGGTCAATGAAGTACGTGATGTGCTGACAGCTGCTTTTGAAGAAACCGCTCAGAAGGTTGCAGCCGCAAAAATTCAGCAGCAATTAGCGTCAGAAACTATTGATGTGACCTTGCCAGGTCGTCAGGTCAAGGTCGGAAAACGCCATGTCTTGACTCAAACTTCTGAAGAAATCGAAGATATTTTCTTGGGCATGGGCTTCCAAATCGTTGACGGATTTGAAGTGGAAAAAGATTACTACAACTTTGAACGCATGAATTTGCCCAAAGATCACCCAGCTCGTGATATGCAGGATACCTTCTACATCACAGAGGAAATCCTTATGCGGACCCATACGTCGCCTGTTCAGGCACGGACCATGGACCAGCATGATTTCTCAAAAGGTGCTTTGAAGATGATTTCACCAGGCCGTGTTTTCCGTCGTGATACGGACGATGCGACCCACAGCCACCAGTTCCACCAGATTGAAGGCTTGGTTGTCGGTGAAAATGTATCCATGGGTGATCTCAAAGGTACGCTTGAAATGATCATCAAGAAAATGTTTGGTGAAGAGCGTCAAATTCGTCTCCGTCCGTCTTACTTCCCATTCACAGAGCCATCTGTTGAGGTGGATGTTTCTTGCTTCAAGTGTGGTGGTGACGGCTGTAACGTATGTAAGAAAACAGGCTGGATTGAAATCCTCGGTGCCGGCATGGTCCACCCACAAGTATTGGAAATGAGTGGGATTGACTCAACCAAGTACTCTGGCTTTGCCTTCGGTCTTGGTCAGGAACGCATTGCCATGCTCCGCTACGGTATCAACGATATTCGTGGATTCTATCAAGGCGATGTACGATTCTCGGAGCAATTTTAACGTAGCACTACTTAAGGCTGACAAAGTCAGCTCTTAAGTAGACGGGAATCGCTATTCTGCGACTTCCCTAGCTACCTTACTAGGATTTCAAGCAAAAGATATCGTTTTGCTTGAAATCCGTCGTAATCTGATAAAGTTAGTAAATTGTTGTTTGAGAGAAACGGTAGCCGCTATAGCGGTCTACCTACTCCCCTCACTAGTTCTAAGGTTGAAAAAGTATCGTTTTCAACCTTAGAACGTCGTAATCCGATAAAGTTAGTAGATTGAGAGAAGCGGTAGCTGTTCTAGCGGTCTACCTACTCTTCTCACTAGGTTTACAGTTGAAAAGTAGTGTTTTCTAAAAAAATAAAGAAAGAAAAGTTATGTTAGTAAGTTACAAATGGTTAAAAGAACTCGTTGACTTTGATGCGACAAGCCATGACTTGTCTGAAAAAATGTCAACAACAGGGATTGAGGTAGAAGGGGTTGAGCAAAAGAGTGCTGGTCTTTCTAAGTTGGTTGTGGGTCAGGTTGTGTCTGCTGAGCCAATTCCTGATACCCACCTCAACATCTGCCAGGTCAATGTCGGTGAGGAAGTTACGCAAATCGTTTGCGGTGCCCCAAATGTCAAGCCAGGCATCAAGGTGATCGTCGCTCTGCCAGGAGCTCGTATCGCTGGAAACTACAAGATTAAGAAAGGCAAAATCCGCGGCGTTGAGTCCTTGGGGATGCTCTGCTCATTGAGCGAAATCGGCGTGTCCGACTCTGTGGTACCAAAAGTATATGCGGACGGAATCTACCACCTGCCTGAAGATGCAGTCGTAGGTGAGCCAGTCTTTTCATACCTTGACCTCGACGACGAGATTATCGAGCTGTCTATCACGCCAAACCGTGCCGACGCCCTCTCTATGCGTGGCGTGGCTCACGAAGTGGCAGCTATCTATGACAGCAAGGTCAACTTCAAGCCAGTGACCTTGGAGGAAAGCGACAAGAAGGCCAGCGATGTGATTGAAGTGGCCATTGAGTCAGACAAGGTGACTGCCTACACAGCCCGTGTCATAGAAAATGTGACTATCGCACCGAGCCCACAGTGGTTGCAAAACCTGCTCATGAACGCAGGTATCCGCCCACTCAACAACGTGGTGGACATCACTAACTACATCTTGCTCTACTTCGGTCAGCCAATGCATGCCTTTGACTTTGACAAGTTTGACGGTAAGAAAATCGTAGCTCGTCAGGCAAAAGAGGGGGAAAACTTGGTAACTCTTGACGGCGAAGAGCGTGACTTGATTACTGATGACATCGTCATTTCCGTTGCGGACAAGGCAGTTGCCCTCAGTGGTGTCATGGGTGGTGCCAACACAGAAATTGACAACAACTCTAAGACGGTTGTGCTGGAAGCTGCCCTCTTTGACGGTAAGTCTATCCGCAAGACCTCTGGTCGCCTCAACCTTCGCTCTGAGTCCTCTTCTCGCTTTGAAAAAGGCATCAACGTGGCAACCTTGACGGAGGCCATGGACACAGCAGCTGCTATGATTGCGGAGCTGGCTGGTGGTCAGGTCTTGTCTGGTATCGTTTCTGCGGGTAGCGTGGACACATCAGATGTCCCAGTCACAGCGACTATTGATTACGTTAACCGCTCGCTCGGGACCAATCTGGACTATGCCCAAATCGCAGACATTTTCCGTCGTTTAGGTATGGAAACAACTGGCGATGCAAGTCAGTTTACAGTAGCAGTGCCGCGTCGTCGTTGGGACATTCGCATTCCAGCAGACTTGGTAGAGGAAATCGCTCGTATCTATGGCTATAATAATCTACCGACCACTCTTCCGAAAGAGGACGGAACAGCAGGTGAGTTGACCCTGACCCAGAAAATCCGTCGCCAAGTGCGTAGCCTGGCAGAAGGTGCAGGCCTGACAGAAATCATTTCCTATGCCTTGACAACACCTGAAAAGGCTGTGGAGTTTGCGGCTCGTCCAACCACAGTCACCGAACTCATGTGGCCAATGACCGTTGACCGCTCTGCCCTTCGTCAGAATATGGTGTCTGGTATGCTGGAAACAGTGGCCTACAACGTGGCTCGTAAGAATAAGAACTTGGCCCTCTACGAAATCGGAAAAATCTTTGAACAGTCTGGCAATCCAAAAGAGGACCTGCCACAAGAAATCAATAAATTTGCCCTTGTCTTGACAGGTTTGGTGGCTGAGAAAGACTTCCAGACACCAGCAGTATCCGTTGATTTCTTCCATGCTAAAGGTATTTTGGAAGCTATCTTTGGTCATTATAAGTTGGCAGTTGACTTTGTGGCAACCAGTGAGATTGCTGCCCTGCACCCTGGTCGTACAGCTGAAATCCATTTGAATGGAGTAGTTATCGGCTTTGTCGGGCAGGTACATCCTCAAACGGCTAAGGACTACGGTATTCCTGAGACTTATGTGGCTGAAATCAATCTGGATGCGATTGAAGAAGCTCTCCAGCCTGCTCAGCCATTTACGGAAATCTCCAAATTCCCAGCGGTTAGCCGTGATATTGCCCTGCTTTTGAGCAGCGATGTCAAACATCAGGATGTCCTGGATGCCATTGCTGGTGCTGGCGTGAAACGCTTGACCAAGGTGACCCTTTTTGACGTCTATGCAGGCAGCAATATCGAGGCTGGTAAGAAGTCTATGGCTTATAACCTGACCTTCCAAAATCCTGCGGACAGCCTGACGGATGAAGAAGTGGCGAAGTATATGGAGAAAATCAGTAAGTCGCTCGAAGCACTTGGTGCTGAGATTCGTTAATTTGTAGATCTTATCAAATCCTAGTCTGCGGGCTAGGATTTTTGGGAGGGAGATATGAGTACTCAAGACATTCAAGAAAAATTTTTCCGAGATGGGAAATTGCTTGTCATTCCGAAAAAGCTGAAAAGTAAGCAGGTCTTGTTTGCTTATTTACAAGAAGAATTAGCTAAGAAAGGCTCAACATTCACCGAAAAAGAAGTCAATGCCTTCCTAGCTGAGTGTTATGATGACTATGCTATATTGAGACGCTACTTGGTGGATTATGGCTACTTATCGCGTGACCAGTATGGTTTGGAATACAGGATAGAAGAAAAGAGATGATTGCGGTCATCTCTTTTGTCTTATACTCTTCGAAAATCAAAATTATCCGTTGTCAAGAGCCTTGATGAGTGAAAAGCTCCAGTGGAGGTTTTCAGCCTGTTACCTTTCAATAAAAAAGTAACAGAGTTCTATCTTCGCCTTCGTTTCCTAGGCTACTTTTGATTTTCATTGAGTATTACAAAATAAAAGGTTCAATCTTCAACTCTATCTGTTTGCCATACTTGGCTAGTAAATCGTCTGCCAGGGGATGATAGAGTGCTCTTAGTTGTTCAATCTTGTCAGGGAATTGCTTGCCAATGTAGTCAAACTTGCATTCGATGGTTAAGAAAAGTTGGTGGAAGAGTTCGTTAATTTGGTTCAATCGGGCAATCATTTCTTCGTCTTCTTTGAGAAAATCAGGAATTTCTGAGCGATTGTTGACAAAACCGTCGATGAGTTTTACGGGGAAAGAGCCGTATTCTAGGACAAATTCGTACATGGGTTTCTCCTTGCCTTACTATTGATAGGACTATTGTAGCATAGATTAGAATGTGACAAAAGAATTTCAACTTTATTGCAGTTTAAGTTTTGTTTAATTTTATTTTCAGTTTCATTTAAAGCTTGGTCGGTAAACTATATCTTGTAAACAAGACAGGGACCTGTCAAAATTTAGGATAGAAGAGGCACAATAATGAAAACAAGAATCGTACAAAAGCAGTTTAAGCGTAAAGAGACTAAATATATCGTTGATAAAAAAACTTTTGAACTTTTAGAAAAGGAACTTCGTCAGTACATGATGGCAGATGAATTTGCGACATCAACGATTACCAATATCTACTTTGATAATGAAGATTTTGATATGATTCAAGATTCACTTGCCAAAAAGAATGGACGTGAGAAAATTCGTATGCGTGTCTATGATGCGACACCATCTGAATCGAGTCAAGCCTTTCTTGAAATCAAGAAAAAAGAAAATAAAATTGGCTATAAATACCGTTTAACTTCAAACCCTGTTTCTGTAACAAATTATATCGAAAATGGAGTGATTGATTCTACAATCAAGGATGATAAGGTAACCACAGAACTCGAAATGTTGAGAGAACGCTACGGGACTATTAAGCCGAAGATGTATATCTACTACGATCGCGTATCCTATAAAGGAATCGAAGACAAAAAAGTTCGTCTCACAATCGATAAGAACTTACTGTATCGAGACTACGATGTGGATGCAATGGAAGGTAAATTTGGTAAGAACCTATTAGACCCAACCAAAGTAATCATGGAAGTAAAAGTTCCAGAAGAGCGACCAGAATGGTTAGTAGCCTTGCTTGAAAAATACCAGATCGAAAAACAATCATTTTCAAAATATGGCAATGCCTATAAGCTTGCCCACAACATCCCTGGAGAGGAAGTAAGCCAACATGCAGCTGTTTAATAGTATCTTTTCAACGGCCAATAGCAATATTACCTTAGCGCAGATGTCCATGGTTTTTGGAGTTAGTCTATCCATGGGGGTACTCTTAGCGGCTGTTTATAAATATAAATCTAATTATACAAAGGAATTTGTCATCACACTAAGTTTAATGCCAGCTTTGATTGCTGTTATCATTGCATTAGTTAATGGTAACTTGGGAGCGGGTGTTGCGGTAGCAGGGACTTTCAGTCTAATTAAATTCCGCTCAGCAGCAGGTTCTTCGAAGGAAATGCTTGCAGTCCTCTTAGCGATGGCTATCGGTCTAGCGACAGGAATGGGTTTCCTAGGTTTGGCTGTCTTTATGACGGTCATCTTATCTGCTTGTATCTTGATTTTTGAGAACATTAGCTTTGCTCAAGTCAATCAAAATCGTCGTCATCTCTTGGTAACAGTGCCAATGAATTTTGACTATGATCAATTTTTTGAAAATCAATTTGGTAAATCTTGCAAGCAAGCCGACTTAATTTCCCTCAAGTACAAAAAGAAAAAAGAAGCGCTGATTTTAGAATATCAAGTTCTCCTCGATAAAAAAATTACAGATAAACGTTTGGTAGATACAGTATTGTCAGCTGGTCCCTTGGATGTCGTATTGAACAAGCAAATGCCTAAGAAAAAATTCTTATAACGAAAATAAGCCTTGAAAACCAAGGCTTTTTCTATTTATAGGATTACTCCTCATAAAAATCAACGCTGTAATCCAGCAGTTTGTCCCCATCATAGCGAAAGCATGCAGAGAAGAAGGGACGGTTTTCCAAGAGCCATGCTTGAAAATGGCGATCGCCTTCCCAAGTTGGTTTGGAGAGCACTTGGTCATAAGGAACCCATTCTAAATCGCCTTCGTTGCAATCAATCAAACTTCCTTCAAAACCAGTTATCTTAAAGACATAGGTGTACCAGTCTGTATTTGGAGTAAAGTCTGGGAAGGTTATCACTCCTTTTAGAGCATGCTTTGTTACAGTAAGCCCAGTTTCCTCAAAGACTTCTCGAATGGCACAAGCCTGTGGTGTTTCGCCAGGTTCTAGTTTACCACCAACTCCAATCCATTTTCCTTGATGGACATCGTTTTCTTTCTTGTTTCGATGAAGGAGAAGAAATTCCTTACCATTATCAATGTAGCAAATCGTAGCAAGTTGGACAGGTTTTTTGGTCATAAAGGCTCCTTGTAGTTGATTTATCCTATTATACCACAAAGGTGGTAGTAGGGACACCTGCATGGTGCTCTGGTAGGGGACAGTTTTGGGATCAGAATACTGAAAGCCCTTTTCTGAAAACAGTTTTTGAGGTATAATAAGAACATCAAACTATTTAGGATGCACTATGTCAAAACAAGAACAAATCGAACAAACAATTTATCAATTATTGGAATTATTGGGTGAGGACCCGAATCGTGAAGGTTTATTAGATACGCCTAAACGGGTCGCTAAGATGTATTTAGAAATGTTTAACGGCCTAGAAGAGGATCCCAAAGACCAATTTACAGCTGTCTTTTCAGAGGGACATGAAGAGGTTGTTTTGGTAAAGGATATTCCTTTTCATTCTATGTGTGAACACCATCTTGTCCCATTTTATGGTATTGCACATGTAGCCTATATTCCGAGTAAAGGGCGTGTGACAGGTCTTAGTAAATTGGCGCGTGCAGTGGAGGTGGCGAGCCGTCGTCCTCAATTGCAGGAGCGCTTAACTCATCAAGTGGCTCATGCACTTCAAGATGCCCTTGAACCAGAAGGTGTTTTTGTCATGGTAGAAGCAGAGCACATGTGCATGAGTATGCGTGGGATTCGCAAGCCAGGTAGCAAGACAGTGACTACAGTTGCCCTTGGCAAATACAAGGAAGATGCCATCTTGCGCCGTGAACTCTTGTCCATGATTCACAATAAATAGGAGGTTATATGTCAATCGAACAGTTAGCGAATCAAGTAACCATTATGGGGATTCTCAATGTGACGCCAGATTCATTTTCAGATGGTGGTCACTATAATGAGGTGGAGTCTGCCTTGGTACAAGTAGAAAAGTTGTTGACTGAGGGTGCTACCGTCATTGATGTTGGTGGTGAGTCCACTCGTCCAGGTGCAACATTTGTGTCTGAAGAAGAAGAAATCGCACGAGTGGTTCCAATTATTCGTGCAATCAAAGAAAACTACGATTGTTTGGTCAGCATCGATACCTATAAAACAGGCACAGCGCGTGCAGCCTTGGAAGCAGGCGCAGATATTTTAAATGATGTCTGGGCAGGACTTTATGATGGAGATATGTTAGCCCTGGCTGCGGAGTATAAGGTACCAATTATTCTCATGCACAACCAGAAAGAAGAAAGCTATGCGGATATTGTTGGAGAGGTCAAAAACTTTCTAGCCGAGCGTGCCCAAGCAGCACTTGATGCTGGTGTTTCCGCAGACCGGATTTGGTTAGACCCAGGATTTGGTTTTTCAAAAAATGTCCAACATAATCTGGACCTTTTGCAAGGTCTGGAACAGATTACTGCTCTTGGTTACCCTGTTCTATTTGGAATATCTCGTAAGCGCGTGGTAGATTATCTGCTTGGTGGAAATAGCTTACCGACTGACCGCGATCAAGCAACGGCAGCCTTGTCTGCCTGGGCAGTCCAAAAAGGCTGTAAAATGGTCCGTGTTCACAATGTCGCTGCCAACCGTGACATCGTTAAAGTTTGGGACCAATTGACTTCTGGAGGTCAACATGGATAAGATTTCTCTTAATAAATGTCGTTTTTACGGCTACCATGGTGCCTTCAAAGAAGAACAAGTTCTCGGTCAAATTTTCACAGTTGACTGTGATTTGTTTGTTGACCTGACAGCAGCTTCACAAACTGACAATTTAGAAGACACAGTTCACTACGGTATGGTCTTTGAAACCATTAAAGCAGTTGTGGAAGGCAAGCCCTACATCCTTATAGAAAAGGTAGCAGGTGTTATTTGTCAGGAGATTTTTGATCAATTTCCAAAGGTGGAGAAGATTCGCTTGGCCATTTACAAGGAAAATCCGCCCATTGCTGGACACTATGATTCTGTCGGAATTGAATTGGAGCGTGAACGACCATGAAGCATATAGCCTATCTCAGTATCGGAGGGAACATGGGCAATCGGCAAGCCTATTTACAGGCAGCCCTAGACAAATTAGCCAGTCATCCAGGTTGCCAGCTTGGCTTAGTTTCCAACATTTATGAAACTCCAGCTTGGGGTAAGACAGATCAGGCTGATTTCCTCAATCTAGCTTGTCAAGTGTATACTGATTTATCTGCTCAGGATTTTCTAAGCGTTTGCCAGAACATCGAACAAGAGTTGGACCGAGTACGGATTGAAAAATGGGGACAACGGACCATTGATTTGGATATTATTTTTTGGGATGAGGAGAAGATTCAAGAAGAGAATCTGATTGTTCCCCATCCCTACGCCCATGAAAGAGCATTTGTTCTCAAACCTCTTGCTGAGATTGCTTCTGATTACCGTCACCCAATTTTGAAAAAAGTGGTATCGGACTTACTTGCAGAACTAGGGGAACAAAAAGATATAAAAATTTTCAAATAGTTGCCTCTGATACTAGGTTTATTAGGGGATAGAATAGATAAAGGAGTTTTATGACAATTTTAGCAACTTTAGGGGTTTTATTGGCTATTGTAGCCATTATTTATTGGACATCAAAAAATTTACATGTTATCATTGCGGCACCACTAGCTAGTTTAATCATCATTCTGACCAATCAGATGAATGTTTTGGAAGTTATGTTGGGCAAAGAGCAGTCTTATATGGCGGGCTTAGCAGGTTTTTTGATTAATAATTTTGCCATCTTTATGTTGGGGTCTATCTTGGCACGTTATATGGAGGCAAGTGGAGCTACGCAGACGATTGCCAATAGCATTTTGAAAGTAATGGGAAAAGATAGTCCCTATAAGGGCTTGTTAGCCATCACTTTGATTGCTTCCATTCTGACCTATGGTGGTGTGAGTATTTTTGTAGTCATTTTTACCTTGCTTCCCCTTTCACGCCCCCTCTTTAAAGAGTTGAATATCAACTGGGCACTTTTTCCGATTCCTGTCTTTTTGGGAGCAGGTACCTATACGATGACAACTCTTCCTGGGGCACCTTCCATCCAGAATGTCATTCCGACAAAAGTTTTGGGAACTAGCTTGACCGCGGCACCCGTTATCAGTTTGGCAGCCAGCTTGACGCTATTAATATTTGGCTTGCTCTACATGGCCTACTGCCTCAAGAAAAGTCTAGCAAATGGAGAGACGTATACGGAAGAAGAGGATGAAGCTGCAGTAGTGGTAGCTGATAAGACACCAAATCTATTTTTATCAGTCTTGCCTCTATTCAGTCTTATTGGGACGATTTTCCTAATGAGTAAAACTCCGAATGTCCTAGCAATTGGCTTGCTGGTTTCTATCCTTCTATCAGCCTTGATTTTTTATCCATATCTGCCAAATCAAAAAGAAATTTTGAATGCTGCGACAACAGCATCTATAGTGCCTGCTTTTGCAACTTCTAGTACCGTAGCATTTGGGACGGTGTTAACCTTGTCAGCAGGTTTTGCAGTCATTCAAGAATGGATTCAACAAATACCAGGATCACCGCTGATCAGTTTATCTGTTTCGACAGCATTGGTTAGTGGTATTATCGGTTCATCTTCTGGTGCGGTAGGTATTGCTTCAAGTAATTTCCTCCCTGCCTATTTGGAAATGGGGATTAATCCAGAGTTGCTGCATCGTGTAGTAGTTGTTGCATCAGCTATCTTGACAGTTGTGCCTCAGTCTGGTGTGATGATTACCTTCCACAATCTTTCGAAATTAAGTATGAAACGAGGACTCAAGTATTCGTTTATCCTAGTGACAGTTGGGCATTTGTTAGCCTTACTTGTGATTTTACTGTTGGCACCTTTGCTATATTAGGATTGATTAACGAACAAATAAAAGCCCTGCCAAATGGCGGGGCTTTTATGCACGAATAACAAGAAGTGGCTTAAGACCAAAACTTCTCTGCAATTTCTTGGCCTTGTTTAATTTTTGCCCACTGTTGCGGGATGGCCAATTCATTACCTGAATCACATGAAGCGAATCCACATTGATGTGACAAGTAGAGACGCTCTTTTGGAATAATCTTGCTTGCTTCTTCGAGTAATTTATAAACACGTTCTTCATCATCCAAATCAGAAGTTTTACTTGAAAGTAGACCAAGAACGACTTCGACATTCTTATCACGCAAGCTTTCCAAAGCTTTTAAATCACCTGCACGTTCATCATCCCACTCAAGGAAGAATCGATCGTATTTTTGGTCACGCAGGAATTTTTCAGCAATGGCTTCGTAAGTTCCGCCAGCTGCTGAGCGGCTTTCATAGTTACCACGGCAGTTGTGCGTCCAGACGGTTAAGCCAATTTCATGTCCGTAATCAATAACAGCATTATTGATAGCAACAAACTCGTCAGCCAAAGCAGCCAATGCTTCAGAATCGTCTTGTGGCAAGAAAGGTACAGGGTTAGCAGGGTCGAATAATTCCCAAAGGCAGTCATCGAATTGAACGATTTGTCCACCAGCTTCCTTGTACTGGTCTAAAAATTCTCTATAGGCAGCCAATAAACCTTCTTTCAAATCCTCACGTGTTTTATAAACTTGGTCTGGACCGACTTGACCATTGAAGAGAACAAGCTCGGTAAAGGCATGGGCAGGTCCCCATACAGTTAACTTTGTATCAGTTTCACCAGCTAGTTCTTTAACTTTTTTATAAATGTCAATGAAATGGTGATTTTTTGCTGAAAGAGGACCTGTGATACGTAATCCAATATCCTTACGTGTTTCAAAAATTTGTCCATCATGGTCTTTAAAAGGATAACCATGCTCAGCAATGTAACGCTCGATACCATCGAAGCCCCAGACAAAGTCAAGATGCCACATTGATTTTGAAAACTCACCGTCTGTTACAATATCAATACCATTTGCTTTTTGTTCAGCTACAATCGCTTCGATAGTTGCAGCTTCAGTTTCTTGATAGCCATCAAAGGCGTCGTAGAATGGGTATTGGATATTGTCACGATGCTCAATTTTACGTTTAAATTCTCCTAAGTTTGCTGGTCGAAGAAGTGAACCGACTAATTGGAATCTTGAAGTTGTCATATATGTATCTCTCTTTCTTTCGTTTTAGTATGAACCTATTCTAACTCATAAGCTATCATTTGAAAAATAGTTATTTTCATGGCAAATCCATAGTTAAAAACTATAACTAGAAAAAAAGACGGAAATAACTTTCTATCATTTGTCAACTATGGTATAATCGAAAGTGCTGAAATCCGAACATTAGGAGACTTAGGAGAAAAATGAAAAAACAATCACCCTTTATAATTGCAGGAATCGTCATGCTAGGGGTCGTGATGCGTGCCCCCTTTACAGCTTTGCCTGCTATTTTGACAGATGTGGCAGCAGGACTGGGAGTAGAAGTGAGTTCATTAGGAATTTTAACCTCTATTCCGCTCATTATGTTTGCTCTCTGTTCATCCTTAGCACCGCGTCTTGCGGCTAAGTTTGGCATGGAAAAACTAATGGCCCTGGTCTTACTGGTCATGGTGCTTGGTTCAGGAATGCGAGTTCTCAACTTACCAGCCCTTTACATTGGTACAATGCTTGTTGGTGCTACAATAGCGTTTATTAATGTTTTGCTACCAAGTTTGGTTGCGGCTAATTTTCCAAAGAAAATTGGTCTGTATACGACGATTTATATCACTCTCATGGGGGTTGCGGCAACAGTTGCATCTATGATTGCTGTTCCAATTGTATCCTCTAGTTCTTGGGAATTTTTTATTCTGTTAATTACAGGATTGGTGTTTATGGCTTTCCTAATCTGGTTGCCTAATGTAAAAAATAACCATCGATTTGCAAGTGAGAACCAAGGAAAACAGAAATCATCTATCTGGAAAAATAAAGCAGCGATTGCCTTTTTGATATTTGGTGGGCTACAATCAGTCCTCTACTATACAGAGATTACCTGGTTGCCAACCATTTCTCAATCAGTTGGCTTTAGTAAGGCAGAAGCAGGTCTAATGGCTGGTTTCTTCAATATGACAGCTATTCCCATGTCTATGATTATCCCGGCTGTTCTTTCCCGTCAGACAAAGGAAATGCGTCGAAATATCATGCTGGCTATTTCATCTGTTACCTTGCTTGGCTTGGTTATGATGGCATTGATTCCGACCAATCTCATTCTTTGGTCAGCACTTCACATTATTTTAAGTTTTTCAAAT
Source organism: Streptococcus sp. 2018162 (assembly GCF_019754175.1). NCBI lineage: Bacteria > Bacillati > Bacillota > Bacilli > Lactobacillales > Streptococcaceae > Streptococcus > Streptococcus sp. 2018162. Next base: position 198,028 of record NZ_JAIJZP010000002.1, read on the forward strand.
GCAGCCCTCTTCCCTTATATGATGTTGAGCTTTACTTTGAAAACAAGCAACAGCCAGGCTACTGCTCAGCTATCAGGAATGGTGCAGACAGGTGGCTATCTCATTGCAGCATTTGGACCAGGCCTTCTCGGTTATAGCTATCCAATCTTCGGAAACTGGATGCCATTGATTCTTGCTCTGGCTATCGTCACACTTGCCATGATGTGGACTATTGTTCTGATCGAAAAAGAAGATATTATCTTATAAAGTATAATCCCTTAAGAAGGCTGTCATTTTTCTGTGAAAATGGCAGAGCTTCTAAGGGATTTTTTGTCAAACAAAAAAGCTGGACTCCTGCCAGCTTTTTAATGTGCTACACGTTTACGAGCAGCTTTTTTACGATTTTCCTCAATGAAGGCTTCTTTCTTTTCTTCTGGTTCAATGATTGTTTTGTGAACAGTGAAGACTGCGCCTGCTGCAAGAGCAACTGTAGAAAGAACACCTGTCAAGAAACCTTTACCAAAACCTTTAGCCATAGTTATTTCTCCTTTACTTGTGTTATAATAGATTTTAGCGAAAAAACAAAATATTTTCAAGGAAAAAGATGAAAACTAAAGTTATTGTGGTCATTGGACCAACTGCGGTAGGAAAAACCGCTTTAGGCATTGAATTGGCCCGGCGCTACAATGGAGAAATTATCAGCGGTGATAGCCAGCAAGTCTATCGCAAACTAGATATTGGTACGGCAAAAGCTAGTCCTGAAGAGCAGGCTGCTGCGGTTCATCACTTGATTGATGTCAGAGATGTGACCGAGGGCTATTCGGCTTATGAATTTGTAGCAGAAGCCAAGGCCTTAATTGCTGACATTACTAGTCGTGGAAAGTTGCCCATTATCGTTGGAGGAACCGGACTTTACATTCAGAGCTTGCTTGAAGGCTACCATCTAGGCGGGCAGGTTGACCAAGAGCAAGTTCTTGCTTATCGGGCGGAACTTGACTGCTTGTCTGACGAGATTTTGGAAACAATGGCAGAGCAGGCAGGTTTGACGATCGAAGGAAACAGCCGACGGAGAATTATTCGTGGGTTAGAGTTGAAAAAATTTGGCAAGAATTTAGAAAATACAGAGTCAGAATTTGAGCCTCTTTACATCTGCCTGACGGATGACAGACAGGTTCTTTACGACCGCATCAATCAGCGAGTGGATAAGATGATAGCGGCGGGCTTGCTAGACGAAGTTAGCCGGCTCTATCAAGAATACCCAGAAGCCCAAGCTGCTATGGGAATTGGCTACAAGGAGTTTTTCCCTTATTTTGCTGGTGAGCTTTCGCTAGAAGAAGCGGTTGATAAGGTCAAGCAAAACAGCCGCCGCTTTGCCAAACGCCAATTGACCTGGTTTAGAAATCGGATGCAGGTTCCCTTTTATTCAGTAGGCCAGCCAGATTACAAGTCTCAGATTTTCACCGCCGTGGAGGAATTTTTAAATGATTGAAACGCAGAAAGAACAAGAACGTGCCCTCCTGGTTGGAGTGGAATTACAGCAGACAGACAACTTTGACATGTCCATGGAAGAGTTGGCAAGTCTGGCTAAGACGGCTGGCGCTCTGGTCAAGGGAGTCTACACTCAAAAACGTGAAAAATACGACAGCAAGACCTTTGTCGGCTCAGGGAAACTAGAAGAAATTGCCCAGATGGTAGAAGCTGATGAGATTGATACCGTCATTGTCAATAACAGACTGACACCCCGTCAGAATGTCAATTTGGAGGAGATTCTGGGGGTTAAGGTCATCGATCGCATGCAGCTGATTTTGGATATTTTTGCCATGCGAGCACGGAGCCACGAGGGAAAACTGCAGGTCCACTTGGCCCAGCTCAAGTACATGTTGCCACGCTTGGTTGGTCAGGGTATTATGCTCAGCCGTCAGGCCGGTGGTATCGGCTCTCGTGGACCAGGTGAAAGCCAGTTGGAGCTCAACCGTCGAAGCATTCGTAATCAGATTCACGACATTGAACGCCAACTCAAAACGGTGGAGAAGAACCGAGCGACTGTCCGTGAACGCCGCCTGCAATCAGGCGTGTTCAAAATCGGCTTGATTGGCTATACCAATGCTGGTAAGTCCACTATTATGAATGCCATGACGGATAAGCGACAGTACGAGGCGGACGAACTCTTTGCGACACTTGATGCTACGACCAAGCAGATTAACTTGGCTGACAAGTTCAACGTGACCTTGACCGACACGGTTGGTTTCATTCAGGACCTGCCGACCGAGCTGATTTCTGCCTTCAAATCCACCTTGGAGGAGTCCATGAACGTGGACCTCTTGCTCCATGTCATCGACGCCTCTGACCCCAATCACAGTGAGCAGGAGCAGGTAGTCTTGGATATTTTAAAAGACTTGGATATGCTGGACATTCCGCGTCTAGCCCTCTACAACAAGCTGGACAAGACGGACGACAGCTTTACCCCCAGTCAGTTTCCTCATGTCATGCTGTCCGCTAAGGATGAAAATGCCAAAGGCCATATACAGATGATGGTCTTGGCCAAGATTAAGACCATGTTTGAACGGTTTGAGGTCAGGGTCCCACTAGCTGAAGCTTACAAGTTGCACGATTTAGCTACTCTAGCTCTGATAGAAAATCGGACCTACGAAGAGGATGTGGAAGTGGTATCAGGCTATATCGCTTCCAGCAATAAATGGAAGTTGGAAGAATTTTATGACGGATTATCTTGATTTGGCAATGAAATACGGTGGCTTTACCAGTCTGGACAAGGTCTATCTGGCTAAGAAATTAGCTGATTTGACTGACCAACAAAAACTAGATTTTATCACGCCACCACCTTCGGTTATCAATGCTTATTTTGCGGAAATCTACCAGAAACAAGGGGCAGAAGAGGCGACGGATTACTATCTGACCCTCTCTCAGCAGCTCTGCCTTTTTCCAAAAGAGCCCAGCTTTGAAGAAGATAAGCCCTTTGTCCGCCTGAATTTGTCAGGCAAGTCTTTCGGATTTGCCTATGTGTCAGCGGATGGTCTGGCTCAGGTTTTTTCGGAGCAAGACGAGGAAGTGACGGAGAGTTTGCTCTTTGAAATCGCCCAAGTTTTCCCCTACTATGTTGTCTTTGTGGAGGAGGGCAAGATTTTCATGAAAGCCAATCCCTTTAAGGACGCCGAGTTAGAGGAAGTTGAAACAGACTATCTCTTGACCCAGGTGGAAAAGGCAGAAGGTTTGGTCAAGATTTCAGGCTTTAATCAGGAAGAAGTGCTGGAAGTGGCGGACGGATATGCTGGTCAATATTACTATGTCTGGTCGGGTCGCTCTGCAATTTTATATATAAAACATTAGAAAGTAAACAATGCAAATTCAATTTTTAGGTACGGGGGCTGGTCAGCCCTCCAAGGCTCGAAATGTATCCAGTTTGGCCTTGAAACTCTTGGATGAAATCAATCAGGTTTGGTTATTTGACTGTGGCGAAGGAACTCAAAATCAAATCTTGGAAACGACTATTCGTCCACGTAAGGTCGCAAAAATCTTTATCACTCACCTGCACGGAGACCATATTTTTGGACTGCCAGGTTTTTTGTCTAGCCGTTCTTTCCAGTCAAGTGAGGAGCAGACTGATATTGATATTTACGGTCCTGTTGGCATCCGTTCCTTTGTCTTGGCAAGTTTGAAAGTTTCAGGGACACGCCTACCTTATCGCATTCATTTTCATGAATTTGATGTTGATACAGTTGGTCAGGTCCTAGAAACGGACAAATTCACGGTATTCGCTGAAAAGCTGGACCATACCATTCCTTGTGTCGGCTATCGTGTCATCCAGAAAGATTTGGAAGGGACATTGGATGCAGAGGCTCTGCGCGCGGCAGGTGTACCATTTGGCCCCCTTTTTGGAAAAATCAAAAACGGTCAAAACGTGACCTTGGAGGACGGCAGGGAAATCATTGCCAGCGACTATATTTCTCCTCCTCGGCCTGGTAAGGTAGTGACCATTCTAGGTGATACGCGCAAGTGTCATGCCAGTGTCCGTCTGGCTGTCAATGCTGATGTGCTGGTGCATGAGGCGACTTACGGAAAAGGCGATGAGAAGATTGCTCGCAAGCATGGGCATTCGACCAATATGGAAGCCGCTCAGGTTGCCAAGGATGCTGGTGTCAAGCAGCTCTTGCTTAATCATATCAGTCCACGATTTTTATCAAAGGATATTAGTCAATTACGGAAAGATGCAAGTACTATTTTCGAGCAGGTTCATATTGTCAAGGATTTAGAGGAAATTGAGCTATGAGAACCATTCTAATCACAGGTGCTTCTGGTGGCTTGGTACAGGAAATGGTGCCATTGCTGAAGGATGATTTTTTGATTTTACTAGGTCGTGATGTCGAAAAAATTGAGCAGCTCTATGCTTACCATGAAAAAAAGGCTGTCTTTGATGTAGACATCCGAGATGAAATAGCTCTGACGGCATTTTTCGATGAACTGGATAGTCAGTTTGGTCAGATTGATATTTTAGTCAATAACGCTGGCTATGCCATTTACGATGATTTTGAGAATTTTTCCAGCCATCAGGTGCAGGCTATGTTTGACATCAATACTTTTGCTCTGATGACCATGTGCCGTTTAGTAGGCAAGCGTATGAAAGCTAGACGGAGCGGACAGATTATCAATATCATTTCCATGTCAGGCTTGATTGCTTCAAGTAAATCGTCAGTTTATTCGGCGACCAAGTTTGCAGCTATGGGTTTTTCTAATACCATTCGCTTGGAATTAGCCCAGTATGGTGTGACGGTTACTACGGTCAATCCAGGTCCAATCGCAACCAGCTTTTTCGACCAAGCAGATCCGGATGGAAGCTATCAAGAGAGCGTCAAGGCTTTCTTGTTGCAACCAGATTATGTGGCTCGGAAAATCGTGGCAGCTATGGGGACGAAGAAACGAGACATCAATCTGCCCTGGTCACTAGCAGCTGCTCATAAACTCTATACTCTCTTTCCAAGAATAGCAGACTACTTGGCCAGTACAGTATTTAATTTAAAATAAGCATAGAAAAACGCCGAAATAACACTCGGCGTTTTCGTGTATACTAGCTACGCTTTTTTCTACGTAAGGAGATACTGCCTAGAAGTAGGCTACCTAATGCGATAGCGATATAGTTTGTTTTTTCACCTGTTTGAGGTAGTTGTTTTGCATCGGTAGACTTGGTGGTATGTACTACTGTAGTAGTTTTTGGCGCCTCATCCAGAATATTTTTTGGCATTTCAGGTTGCGGTACAAGAATTTCTACAGCTGGTAAGTCTTCTAAGGTTGCTAATTGGCTACCAAAGAGGGCGTTGGACACCCAACGGAAGAAGTGAACAGGGTGGACCTTGTTTGTTGGATTACCTGCATAGATAAAGACAGGTTGGTCTTGATAATTTCCAGCGATGGCGACAATTTTATTGGCTAATTTGTCATGACCAGGCCACCACCCTGCGATATAATAATCTTTGTCAGCAATTTTAACAAGTGTTTTAAATCCTTCAGGAATGCCTTCAATCCAATTACCGGAGTTGGAATAGAAAAGTCCATTCATAGCGTAGCCACTTGTTAATGGATCTTTATCATCAATAATAGCCCGCATGAGACCTTCATAGTCACCACCATCTGTAAATTGTTCCGCATTGAAACCTGCTAAGATTCCTAATTCCTCCAGTTTTTGCATGGCGACACCACCTACGATGATGATTGGTTTCTTACCAAATACACTAGCATCGAATTGATCTGATTCGAGAATGATAGCATCAGCCTCATCTGGGCTATTGACAATTTCAAACCCCATTCGTTCTACCGCAAGTGCAGCATTTGCAAGAATGGCAAAGTCGCCTGCCCAACTATAAGAGTGAGAAGGAGCATACACCTTCATTGCTTTCAATTCTTGTCCAAGAGGCTTCTTATAGAGAGGTTCGCCGTATAGAGCATAGGTGTCCAGCAAGTGGCTAAATTGGTTAGTTTCCATGATGTAGCCATCGTCTGTAAGGTAGACCTTAGCGCCTGATTTGATGGCTTGATTAATGGCCTGAACGGCGCTTTCAGATGTGTTTGCAACGATATAGTAAGGCGCTTTGAAATCAATTTCCGTAGTACGTGGAGCTTTTGTCCATGTGATGCTACCTAATTTGCCGCTAAAGGCATTTTCTTCAAATACAGCCTTGGCGCTAAAGCCTTTCATATCTGGGAAGTTGACCACCAATTCAGCATACATGGCTCCCCAAGCAGATTCATCAGAACCAGCGTAGAGGACATGGTTAGCGAATCCTCGTTTGGCTTGAGCCATATCGACAACTAGGTCGCCCTTGCGGAAGTTTCCAACATCTTCAGTTAATTCCTTGACAATAACCCCATTACGATTGAAATATTCAATCATCTTAAAGGCTTCTTGCATATCGTTGTGTTTATCGAGCGTCATAGGAATCACATAGTAGTCTGGGAAGAATTTTGGCTGGTCTTTTTTGACACGTCCGACAACAGCTCCGTCTGGTCCGACTAATTCAGACTCTGCTTTTGGATCTTCTACCTTATTGACACCGCGTGAATAGTATTTGAGACGCATTTCCATGAGACTGTCTGGTTTGGTTGCCATATTGTGAACACCGCCCAAAACAGCAAAGAATCCAGCCTTGAATGATTCTTGATTTCCTTCTGGAATTTCGATCGTGTGTCCAAGAATACCGTGATACATTGCATACACCGCTGTATAGCCTGAGAAGGAATCGTCCCAACCATCTCCCCAGTGGACTTTAGGGATGGTATAGCGTTCATATTTAGAATTTGCAATACCTGCTCGGCCCATTTCATGAGCTTTTTCCAGCATAATATCGGCTAGTAAATCATATTCAAAGTTCGGGTCATGTGGCGGAGTGGCAGGCTCGATGAGAAATCCAGATACAAAACCATGAATATCTAAAACAGATATTGGATTCCATTTGTGGATTTGACGGACGATGGCTTGTGTTTCTGGATTCACTTGGAAACCAGTATCACGGTTAGGGTCCAAACCATTTACTAGTGAACGCAAGTTTTTAACATCGCCATCAGGATTTTCTGTGAAATTGAACAAGAAGATAAATTTATCTAACAAATCTGTCACTTTTAAATGAAGAGTAACAGGATTTCCATCGGCATCTGTAGATGGGAAAGTAATGGTATCTTTTTGTGCAAATTCTTTGAATAGGCTAGTTACTACATCTATGCCGGGTTGTTCATCAGCATGAGTGTTGTTGATGAGAATAGGTAATTTATAGTCGAAGGTTCCAGCTTGCAACTCTTTCAGCATCTGGTCGGGTTGGGTCAGCATGAGTGGTGTTGTTTCAGTAAGGTATTTATCAATACTTGCTTGATTTTTAGCTACAACAGCCATTTTAATATCTCTACCTTCAGCTGATTGACCAATTGACTCAATCCTTACTAAGCGGTCGGTCGCGGCATTATTTTTAGTTTCCTCAATCTCTGTCAACATTTCCTCATGTGTACGGTAGGCTTCATAAGGACGGAAATGAAGAGTTTTTGAAATGATCAAGTTTCCATCGGCACTAGTACCTTCCAATAGCATATCTTTTATAAAATGTCGATAGGTACGGCGAATATTACTCGGTGTCCGTTTACTCAAATCTTCTCCAAAGAGAGCTGCGAGCTGGATATTCAAATGAAGTTGGTTATCCTGTCTGCTTTCTTCTACTGTGATAAATGTATCGCCTGTGAAATCTCCCTCTTTCAAATTCCATGTTTTCCATTCGGAGATAGGCTTTCCATCCAATGTCCATTCTATTTTTTCAGTCGTATCTGGAAGAGTGACGGATTCTGTGATAGTGACTGCTTCCGATAGATAGACAGTTTTTGTTTCGAGTGTAATTGTATCAATAGTCGGTGTGGCAGATTTTTCTTCTGTAGGATCCCGACTATCATTATTAGCTGATCTGAGCGTAGTTTCCTCGGTATTGGGCTCGGAAGATGTTGTATCTTCTTCTGTGGAAACAGGTGTAGGAGAAGTATCTGCTATTTCTTCAGTTTGTTTTTCTGTCTCCTTCCCGTCTACAAGATTATCTGTAGCTTCGCTTGTGCTAGTTTCCATGATAGGAGTCTCTTCAGGCAGTGGAGTCACTGTTTCACTAGCAGTAGTTGGCATCTCCTCTGTATTTGCGAAGACCGTTCCCTGAGTGAGAGATGCAGCTAAAAGAACTGTTGAGGCAAGCAGGACTTGATTCAACAGCCTTTTCTTATATGAAAGTTTCATGCGAACTTCCTCCTTTTGATAATGTGTACGGGGTAGTAAATTAAAACGGGTTATTTCATGCCTATCTTATCAAAAAATATATGTCTTTACAATATGAGTTAAATATGTTTATATATTTAAAATATTCAGAAATATCGGATCATAAAGACTATTTATTTTGAGTAGGATAATGAACTAAAATCTGTTATAATGGTAAAAAAATAAGGGAGAGATGTATGGAAAAACTTTGGAAAATTATATACAGTCGGACCTTTATCGTCATTAGTTTGATTGTTCTAACCATTTTCCTTATTCTATGGTTGGTAGGTTCGGCAGCTACCTATATGCCTGCTTTATTGATTGTTTTGCAAATTTTTTCGATTTTTGTAGCTATTTCAATCATCAATAGACCGATGAATACCAGTTTTAAGTTAACCTGGATTGTTTTTGTCATTGGTATTCCGATTTTTGGTGCTCTATTCTATTTTATTTTGCAGTCCAACATCGAAACCAAACGCTATCGTAAAAATTTTCATAAGCAAGCACAAAGACTTCGGGAGTATAGCAAGACGTCTGAAAAGGTCATGAAGGCATTAGAGCGGGAAGATAAGGAGCAACTGAAATTAGCTCACTTTATGAGTGAGTACGTTGGCTACCCAATTCATACCAATACGGATGCCGTCTATTTTTCAACAGGTCAGGAAAAATTTGAAGCTCTACTAGAAGAATTGAAAAAGGCAGAGCAGTATATTTTCATGGAGTACTTTATTGTCGATATGGGATATATGTGGGATTCCATCCTTGACATTTTGAAGGAAAAAGCAGCGCAAGGGGTGGAAGTTCGTTTTATGTATGATGGGATGAATTCACTGACCAATCTTCCCTATAATTACTATAAAACCTTGAGAAAATATGGGATAAAAGCCAAAGTATTTTCTCAAATTATCCCAGCCTTATCTACGGTGCAAAATAACCGTGACCATAGAAAAATTGCGATTATTGATGGAAAGGTTGCCTTTACTGGTGGCATTAATATCGCAGATGAATACATCAACAAGAAAGTGCGTTTTGGTTACTGGAAAGACGCAGCGATTATGATTAGGGGAGAAGCTGTTGCAAACTTTACGTTGATGTTCCTTCAAATGTGGAATTACAATGAAAAGACAGAGACAGATGATCTACAATATCTCAAAACGCATAAAGATTTAGAGACGGAAACCATTGATGCTGAAGGTTTCTTCCTTCCGTATGGCGAGAATCCATTTGATGGAGATGAGGTAGCCAAACGAGTCTGCCTAGACATGATTCAGTCGGCAACGGATTATATTTATATCATGACACCCTACTTAGTGTTGGATGATGAAATGATTGATAATTTGACTTATGCTGCGAAGCGTGGAGTCGAGGTTCGCATTCTGCTCCCGCATATCTACGATAAAAAATCGGCTTATTTGGCTGCTCGTACTGATTTTCCGACTTACTTGGAAGCAGGAATTGAAATCTTTGAATTCCAGCCTGGGTTTGTCCATTCCAAAGTTGTTTTAGTCGATGATAAGAAAGCTACTGTTGGTACGGTGAATATGGATTTTCGCTCTTTTTATCTTAATTTTGAGTGCGGTCTCTATATTTACAATCACTCGGCAGTTTTGGCAGCTATTAAGGATGACTTTACTCATTCCTTCAAAAAATCACAGCAAATTAACCTTCTAACCTTCCATAAAACGTACTCTTGGTATAAGCGCTTGGGAGGAGCCCTACTGCGAATTATTTCACCTTTATTATAAATTGCACTAATTAGTTCTTCATGGAGCAAGGGATCGACATTCTGTTTCGGTCTTACCTTGCTCCATTTTTCTTGGAAAATGATATAATAGAAAGATAGTTTATACTCGGAAAAGTTACAGGTTACTTGTGATTTTGAGTATTAAGGAGTAAAAAAACGTGATAAAACCCAATTATGACTGGCAATTATTGACCGGTTTTTCTGATGAACAATTTATCAAAATTGCTAAAAAAGAAGGAGTGGACCCGGTAGCAGCTAAGTTGCTGTATGAACGTGGCATCCATTCGGCGGAAGAATTGCATACTTTCTTACAACCAAGCTTAGAAGACCTTCACGATCCCTATTTACTACATGATATGGACAAGGCGGTAGAGCGGATTCGCCGAGCAATCGAAGATTACGAACAAATTTTGATTTATGGAGATTATGACGCAGACGGCATGACCTCGGCATCTATTCTGAAAGAAACCCTGGAGGAAATGGGGGCAGAAGTCCAAGTTTATCTTCCCAACCGTTTCACAGATGGCTATGGGCCAAATCAATCAGTTTACAAGTATTTTATCGAGCAGCAGGGGATTTCTCTTATTGTGACGGTGGACAATGGCGTAGCGGGTCATGAAGCGATTGCCTATGCCCAGGAAATGGGTGTCGATGTTGTTGTGACAGACCACCATTCCATGCAGGAAACCCTTCCCAATGCCTATGCGATTGTACATCCAGAGCATCCAGAGGGAAATTATCCCTTCAAACATTTGGCAGGTTGCGGTGTGGCTTTCAAATTGGCCTGTGCTCTTCTTGAAACTGTTCATGCAGACTTGCTGGATTTGGTCGCAATTGGCACCATCGCTGATATGGTTAGCTTGACCGATGAGAATCGTGTCATGGTCAAATATGGTCTCTCGCTTCTCAAACAGACTGAGCGAGCAGGTTTGCAAGAGTTGATAAAGATAGCTGGTATTGACATAGACAGTATTGATGAAGAAACAGTTGGTTTCCAACTTGCTCCGAGGTTGAATGCCCTTGGTCGACTTGATGATCCTAATCCAGCCATCGAATTACTGACTGGTTTTGATGACGAAGAGGCCCATGAGATTGCTCTCATGATTGACAGTAAGAATGTTGAGCGTAAGGATGTCGTCCAAGCAATTTACGATGAAGCAAAAACCATGCTCCGTCATGATAGACCTGTTCAAGTTCTGGCTAAAGAAGGTTGGAACCCAGGTGTTTTAGGAATTGTAGCAGGACGCCTACTAGAAGAATTGCACCAGCCTGTTATCGTCTTGTCTATTGAAGATGGTAAGGCAAAGGGTTCGGCTCGTTCGGTTGAAGCGGTTGACATTTTCAAGGCCCTTAAAGATCATCAGGACCTATTTATCGCCTTTGGTGGCCATGCTGGTGCAGCAGGTATGACCTTGGAAGTTGACAAACTCGAAGAGCTTGCTCTAACCTTGGCAGACTACATTATCGAAAATAAATTGGATTTATCCAGCAAGTCTTCGCTGGTCTTAGATGAAGAATTGGATTTAGAGGAATTAACCCTAGATACTCTAAAATCTTTCGAGAAGCTTGCGCCTTACGGCATGGATAATAAAAAGCCTGTATTCTACATCAGAGACTTTCAGGTGGAATCTGCAAGAACCATGGGGCAGAATAATGCTCATTTGAAACTACGCATTACTAAAGGTGCTGCTGGATTTGATGTGGTTGCTTTTGGTAAGGGCAATCTAGCCTTGGAATTTTCACAGGCCAAGGGCTTAGAACTAGCTGTCACCTTGTCTGTCAACCAATGGAATGGCAATACCAGTCTTCAGCTCATGTTGGTTGATGCTCGGGTCAATGGTGTTCAACTTTATAATATTCGTGGAAAACAACATCCTATTCCTGTAGGAGTCCCAATTTTGGACATTGAAAATCCAGTAGCAGATAACAAAGCAATTGTCTTGGCTAACTTGCCTGAGGACCTCAGTAGTCTGCGTAGCTATTTTCAGGAAAGAGAATTTGAAGCCATTTATTTTAAAAATGAAATTGCCAAACCGTACTATCTAGATGGTTATGGTAGCCGAGAACAATTCGCTAAATTATATAAGACTATTTACCAATTTGATGAGTTTGATGTCCGCTACAAACTGAAAGATTTGGCTGGTTACTTAAAAATTAAGGACAGTCTATTGGTTAAAATGATTCAGATTTTCCAAGAATTAGAATTCGTCACGATTACGGATGGGGTCATGCGGGTCAACAAAGAGGCGCAGAAGCGAGAGATTTCAGAAAGTCAGATTTATCAAGACTTAAAACAAACCGTAATGCAGCAAGAGTTAATGGCGCTTGGCACCGTTCAGGAAATTTATGAATGGCTATGTGGTCGCGTTTGATGACAGTAGAAGCTCTGGTTGTTGTTGGAGTGATTGGAACGCTTCACTACACTTATAGGTTTATCAGGCAAAAAAGTCTGTTGAAAAATCTTGAACAGATAACCGAAATAAAGCACGCACTGATTGAATTACAGCGAGTAGGATGGTCAGAAAGAACCATCAAAAAGGTTTTCCTGAAACAACTGTTGCCTCTAAAACAAGAAGACATCCCAGCATTTGTTCAAAATTTCATAAAAGAAGCTGCTATTTTTGCCTCAACTAGCTTTTATCAGTTGATAAAAGTTGACAGTCGCTCTTTAAGCCAAGAGAAAGCGACGGCTTTATTGGAGCAAAGTATGAATATGTTAGATTTTCCTGAGGAATTAAGTCACGGGATATTACCTGAACTTTTGCAGAAGATGGATGTGAATTGTCCTCCACACCATCCCTTTTGGCGGTACTTTTCTAAGCTAGTTGATAAGGCTTTTCCAGTTCGAGAATTAGAAGTCAAACGGCCGTTAAACAGACAGGTCCATCAACTGCGCTACCTTATTTCCTATCAGCAGGCTTTTTGGGTACGTCAGCAGTTTGGAAAAGGAAAAACAGACTGGCAGGCTCTGGTAGCCTATTTACGTAGCCTACCTCGGTGGTCTTACCGCTTACGAGAATCTGCCCGTCTACACAATAAACAACTGTTCGGCAAGAAAAATCAGAAGACCTTGCCAGTCAATATGAAGATTTTGATTCATTTTCACAGCGAATTTATCCTAAATCAAGATGGACAATTTGCCTTGATTTTAGAAGAACGACCTCAGGTCAATGGCGTGGTAAACGGGGCTTCCTTCAATTATGCCAGAGCTAATAATAAGCGCCATAGACAACTTGATATGGCTCCAGTTGGCAGGCAGGATCCCGTTTTTCGGAAAGAATTGCTACGCTCAAAGATGGGAGTCTATTTATCGCCTACTCGCTTTCGTCGCTACCAAAAAGGAAGAAATGAGGTTGGCTGGGAGCAGTCTTACTTTAATCAGCAAGGAAGCTTTTCCTATGGTGGGCATAGCAGGGCAGCTTGTGTGGCGAATGTGAGGAGACGATTTGCTAAAGATATAGGTCTGAAATGTACCAAAAAACAATTTCATGGTATAATGAAGAGTAAAAATTATTTTTAAAAAGAGAGAGACAAATGAACTTAAAAGATTACATCGCAACAATTCCTAACTATCCAAAAGAAGGTATCGAATTCCGTGACATTAGCCCTTTGATGGCAGATGGAAATGCTTATAGCTATGCAGTACGTGAAATCGTTCAGTATGCGACAGATAAGCAAATCGATATGATTGTTGGGCCAGAGGCGCGTGGTTTCATTGTTGGATGTCCAGTTGCCTTTGAATTGGGAATCGGTTTTGCACCAGTTCGTAAGCCAGGTAAGTTACCACGTGAGGTTATCTCAGCTGATTATGAAAAAGAATATGGTGTAGATACATTGACGATGCATGCAGACGCAATCAAACCAGGACAACGTGTCTTGATTGTCGATGACTTGTTGGCAACTGGTGGTACTGTAAAAGCTACGATCGAAATGATTGAAAAGCTTGGCGGTATCGTTGCTGGCTGTGCCTTCTTGATTGAGCTAGATGATTTGAAAGGCCGCGAAGCAATCGGCGATTACGACTACAAGGTTTTGATGCACTATTAATCTAAGGTTATAGCCAAAACTTATAACTGGTCCTATTTTTATTCTAATTGAATTGCATAGCAACCTGTCTTATAATAAATATAAGAAAATTGGGAGGTTGCTTATGCCAATTAAAATTGAAAAATCATTACCAGCAGTTGAAATTTTGAGAAAAGAGAATATTTTTGTGATGGATAGTGACCGAGCTAGTCATCAGGACATTCGTCCTATCAAAATCCTTATTCTCAATCTCATGCCACAGAAGATCGTGACGGAGACTCAGTTGCTCCGTCTTTTGGCTAACACTCCTTTACAGCTAGAGGTTGAATTTCTCTACATGGCTAGTCACGAGTCCAAAAATACACACTCAGACCATTTGAAGCAGTTTTATAAGACTTTTGAGCAGGTCAGGGATAGCTATTTTGATGGGCTCATCGTGACAGGAGCACCAGTTGAAAACTTACCTTTTGAGGAAGTTGATTACTGGCAAGAACTTACTCAAGTTTTTGATTGGTCAAAAACACATGTTTATTCAACATTGCACATTTGTTGGGGAGCACAGGCTGGTTTGTATGCACGCTATGGTGTACCCAAACACAGTATGTCTCGAAAACTATCAGGTGTATATTGTCAAGAAGTGACTAATCCAACTAGCCCTCTTATGCGTGGATTTGACGATGAATTTCGTTCACCACACTCCCGTTATACGGAAGTAAGAGAAGCAGATATTGCCCATCTGAGTGGGTTGACGATTTTATCACAAGGTCCAGAAGTTGGCCTATCCATTTTAGCCAGCAGGGATTTAAGAGAAATTTATAGTTTTGGACATTTAGAGTATGATAGGGATACCCTAGCTAAGGAATACCAACGTGATTGTATAGCTGGAAAAAATCCCCATTTACCGGAAAATTATTTCAAAGAAGATGACCCTACAAGCAAACCATCTCTCTCTTGGAATTTACCAGCAGCACAATTCTTTACCAACTGGGTGAATTACGCTGTCTATCAAGAAACTCCATACGACTGGCATATCTTTGAACAATCAGCCCAGTCAGCTAGTCTTTAAAGAGGAAGTATGAACTATTCACAGCAATTTCGTCAGGGACATTTGGTCCTGCCAGCAGCAATATTATTCCACTATCAAGAGCTTTTTCCGTCGGCAGATGATTTTTTGATTTGGCAGTTTTTCTTTTATCAAAATTCTTCAGCTATCGAATCATTAGCACCTAGTGAGATTGCTCAAGCTACTGGTAAAACAGTTGCCCAGGTCAATCAAGCTATTGAAAATCTCCAAGATGCTGGACTCTTAGAATTTAAGACAATCAGTATTGCTGGTGAAATTGAAATGATATTCGATGCGCTTCCTGCTTTTGAAAAATTGGATGCTCTGTTAACTCCAAAACAGGCAGTTGAGATTGTGCAGCCAGAGAATGATTTGAAGACCTTGGTGGGTGATTTTGAACGTGAATTGGGCCGCTTTTTATCGCCGTTTGAAATCGAAGATTTGCAGAAGACTATTGAGGATGACAAAACTTCGATTGATTTGGTTCGTGCAGCCTTGAAAGAAGCTGTTTTTAACAACAAAACAAATTGGAAATACATCCAAGCTATTCTACGAAACTGGCGCCGTGAGGGAATTACTACAGTTGCGCAAGTAGAAGCGAAAAATGCAGAAAGAGAAATTCAGACTCCTAAGAATGTGACTGTTTCAAGTGACTTTCTTGATGCAATGGATCTCTGGAAAGATTGATATGGAAACAAAATTATCTAAAAGGCTGGAAACAGTCGCAAGTTTTGTCCCACAAGGGGCACGTCTAGTCGATGTAGGGAGTGACCATGCTTATCTCCCTCTTTTTTTGGTAGAGCAGGGGCGTATTGATTTTGCCATTGCAGGGGAAGTCGTTCAAGGTCCCTATCAGTCAGCGCTCCAGAATGTAGAGCAGGCGGGACAAACAGAAAAAATTCTAGTCCGTTTAGCAAATGGCTTAGGTGCGTTTGAGATGTCTGACCAGATGACTGCCGTGACCATAGCAGGTATGGGAGGGCGCTTGATTGCAGAAATCTTAGAAGCAGGAAAAGAAAAGCTTGCGACCATTGAACGGTTGATACTCCAGCCAAATAATCGTGAAGATGATGTGCGTCGATGGTTGGAAAAAAATGGTTTTAGATTGGTTGCTGAAAAGATTCTGGAAGAAAATGGCAAGTTATATGAAATCCTCGTTGCAGAATCAGGACAGATGAGATTATCAGAAGTTGAACATCGTTTTGGTCCCTATCTACTAGAGGAGGCTTCACCAGTTTTCGTCAAAAAGTGGAGAAGAGAACTTGAAAAATTAAGTTTTGCTTTGGAACAAGTTCCATCTGAACGCCAAGGTGACCGCTTTGCAATTTCCCAAAAAATCCAACAAATTCAGGAGGTACTCCATGTTAGCTAGTCAGGTTATTGAGCGCTATCAAGCCTTTTGCCCCTCTTCTTTGGCTATGGAAGGCGATGTCAAAGGGCTGCAAATTGGTACCCTTAATAAAGAGATTCAACGTGTCATGGTGGCTCTGGATATTCGTGAGACAACAGTGGCAGAGGCGATTGATAAAAAGGTGGATTTGATTATCGTCAAGCACGCTCCAATTTTTCGTCCCATAAAGGATTTGGTGGCAGACAATCCGCAAACTAAAATGTATCTTGATTTGATTAAGCATAATATTGCAGTCTATGTCAGTCATACAGATATTGATGTGGTTGAGGGTGGTCTCAACGACTGGTTCTGTGAACTATTAGAAATTCAAGATACTACCTACTTGATTGAAACTGCCGAGGGGCAGGGGCTTGGTCGTGTGGGGACAATAGCAGAGCAGACTTTGGAGGATTTGGCTTTGAAAGTCAAGTCTGTCTTTGGTCTAGATGCTGTCCGTCTAGTGACCTATGGGCATCAAGCCAAGCAGTATGTCAGCCGTGTAGCCATCTGTGGAGGCAGTGGTGGTTCCTATTACCATGAGGCTCTTGCCAAGGGAGCAGATGTTTACATCACAGGCGATATTTACTACCATACTGGGCAGGACATGCTGACCCAGGGCTTGCTGGCTATTGATCCAGGCCACCATATCGAAGCCTTGTTTATCAAGAAAATTGCTGAATTGTTGGAAACTTGGAAGGCAAAAGAAGGTTGGGATGTCGAAATTCTACCTTCAACTGTTTCAACCAATCCGTTTAGACATTTGTGATAAATTAATCAGTACCTGATTATGGAAAGACCAAGACGACATTTAATGTGGTTTTAGGTCTTTTATTTTTTAGATATTTTCTTATTTATTTAAGTGAAAAAGCTTGAATTTTATAATAAATTAGGGTATCTTAATTTATAGGATATGCAAGATTAAACAGGATAGGATGTTAGTTATGACTTGGTTTACTAATCAGTCTGTAGTTCTACAGGCTTTGCTAGGTGGTTTATTCACATGGTTTTGTACGATTATGGGATCTGCCGTTGTATTTTTCTTTAAGACAGTTAGTCGTCGTTTGCTAGACACCATGCTAGGCTTTGCAGCTGGTGTTATGATTGCGGCTTCTTTTTGGTCTTTATTAGCTCCATCGATTGAGTATGCTGAAAGTTCATACGGCAATTTGGCTTGGATACCAGCAGCAGTAGGTTTTGCAGCAGGTGGTATTTTTTTACGCTTGGTAGATGCCTGGGTTCCGCATTTACATTTGGGAAATGATAAAGACAAGGCAGAAGGTGGTGGTGAGAAGGAGAGAAAAAATCTATCCAAAACAGCCCTGCTCTTCTTAGCCATTACAATTCACAATATTCCTGAAGGCTTGGCGGTCGGTGTGACATTTGGTGCACTTGCTTCTAACTATAGTCCAGCAGCTTTTATTGGTGCAATCGGCCTTGCTATTGGGATCGGTATACAAAATATTCCTGAAGGGGCAGCCTTGGCTATTCCAATTCGTACAGACGGCGCATCTAGGTGGAAGGCTTTTTACTGGGGATCAATGTCGGCAATTGTCGAGCCGATTGCAGCAGTCATAGGGGCTTTTGCGGTCACCTTTATGACACCTATTTTACCTTATGCCCTCTCCTTTGCGGCAGGAGCCATGATTTTTGTCGTCGTAGAAGAGCTCATTCCAGAGTCGCAGACAAATGGCAATACGGACATTGCAACTCTGGGCTTAATGGCCGGTTTTATCATCATGATGATTTTGGATGTTGCCTTAGGATAATTTGTTAAAGTCTGTTGTTACAGGCTTTTTTCTTATGACAATATCTTTAAAAATATGGTATAATGAACTGATATTAATTTAGGGAAGGTACTCTTATATGAAAGGTATTATTCTAGCTGGTGGGTCAGGTACACGCTTGTATCCTTTAACGCGCGCAGCTTCAAAACAGTTGATGCCAATTTACGATAAACCAATGATCTATTATCCATTGTCAACATTGATGTTGGCTGGAATCAAAGATATTTTGATTATTTCAACTCCGCAAGATCTTCCACGTTTTAAGGATATGTTAGGAGATGGTTCTGAACTTGGAATTTCACTTTCATATGCAGAACAACCAAGTCCAGATGGTTTGGCGCAAGCCTTCATTATCGGTGAAGAATTTATCGGTGATGACAATGTAGCCTTAATCCTTGGTGATAACATCTACCACGGCAATGGATTGACCAAGATGTTGCAACGTGCAGCAAGCAAAGAAAAGGGCGCGACTGTCTTTGGTTACCAAGTAAAAGACCCAGAACGCTTTGGTGTTGTCGAGTTTGACGCAGATATGAATGCCATCTCTATCGAAGAAAAACCTGAAGAGCCAAAATCAAATTTTGCGGTTACTGGTCTTTATTTCTATGACAATGATGTTGTGGAGATTGCCAAAAATATTAAGCCTTCACCTCGTGGTGAGTTGGAAATCACAGATGTCAACAAGGCTTACTTAGAGCGTGGCGACTTGTCTGTGGAGCTCATGGGCCGTGGATTTGCCTGGTTAGATACAGGTACGCATGAAAGCCTCTTGGAAGCTGCACAGTACATCGAAACGGTTCAACGTTTGCAAAACGTTCAAGTGGCTAACTTGGAA
Organism: Streptococcus sp. 2018162; assembly: GCF_019754175.1. Classification (NCBI taxonomy): domain Bacteria; kingdom Bacillati; phylum Bacillota; class Bacilli; order Lactobacillales; family Streptococcaceae; genus Streptococcus; species Streptococcus sp. 2018162. The sequence goes on from NZ_JAIJZP010000002.1 coordinate 217,133, forward strand.
GAGATTGCCTATCGCATGGGCTACATCACCAAAGAACAAGTGCACGAGTTGGCGCAACCACTTAAGAAAAATGAATACGGACAATACTTGCTCCGTTTGATTGGAGAAGCCTAATGACAGAAAACTTTTTCGGTAAAACACTAGCAGCTCGCCCAGTTGAAGCTATTCCAGGAATGTTAGAATTCGACATTCCTGTTCATGGTGACAACCGTGGTTGGTTTAAGGAGAACTTCCAAAAGGAAAAGATGTTGCCTCTCGGCTTCCCTGAAAGCTTCTTTGCAGAAGGAAAATTGCAAAATAATGTTTCCTTCTCTCGCAAAAATGTTCTTCGTGGTCTTCACGCTGAGCCTTGGGATAAATACATTTCAGTGGCAGATGGCGGTAAGGTTTTGGGAACTTGGGTGGATCTTCGTGAAGGCGAAACCTTCGGTAATACCTATCAAACCGTTATCGATGCTTCAAAAGGTATCTTCGTTCCGCGCGGAGTGGCCAATGGTTTCCAAGTTTTGTCAGATTTCGTGGCTTACAGCTACTTGGTTAACGACTACTGGGCTTTGGAACTCAAGCCTAAGTATGCTTTCGTCAACTACGCTGACCCTAGCCTCGACATCCAGTGGGAAAACCTAGAAGAAGCAGAAGTTTCAGAAGCAGATGAGAATCACCCACTTCTCAAAGATGTGAAGCCTTTGAGAAAAGAGGACCTCTAATGTTTCAAGCCTTTTTGGAAATAGCAGAGCAGTTAAACAAGCTAGGAATCACTCCCTTGTTAATGGGCTCAGTTGGTTTGGAAAGGCGCACAGGGAGGGACTGGCAGGCAGGAGATTTAGATATTCATGTTCCAAGTGATCCACGTGGCTGGGAAGCCCCAGACGACGAACGGATTTACCGTGCAGATGAGCTGATTGCCATGATGAATCAACTCGGCTATGTCCTGGTTGACCGTCACGAACATGAATTTCATAAAGATGGCTTATCTGTTGAATTCGGAGGTCTGCATTCACTGCCTGAATTTGCTGGTGTAGAGCTAGAAGATTTGGAAGAACTAGAAACAGCAGGTGTTCGCTATTACCTACCGACACTTGAACAATACCTGAAAATCTACCAAGCCTCTTCAAAAGATTCCTACCGTGCAGAAAACAATAATCAAAAAGACTTTGCCAAGATTGCTTACTTGGAAGAAGTATTGAAGTAGTCTGGTAATTTAAAGAAGGCGAGCACAGTGAGCCAATAGCGATAGTTTCCGCCGTAGTGAAAATAGGAACCTGCATTCATAGTTCAGTACGTTCATCTAAGGCTATTTTTTCAGCTACTCATCGTTAGTTTTTTTCAGAATACAGTCAGTATTCCCTCAAAAAACTGCCTTGATTAGCGAAAAACTATCTCTTATATAAAAGTACTTCACTTGTGAATACAGGTTCCGAGATTACGTTTTACGTAATCTTGCAGGGAAATTTTGAAACCTTGGGTTCAAAATTTAGCCATGAAACCGAAGGTTTGCTGGCGTCCCCACTACCTAAGGAAACTATCAAAATAAGAAAAATTCGGAGAAAAAAATGTCTCAATTTAAAAATATTATCGTAACTGGTGGAGCTGGTTTCATCGGTTCAAACTTTGTACACTATGTTTATAACAATCATCCAGACGTTCATGTAACTGTTTTGGATAAACTTACTTATGCTGGTAACAAAGCTAACATCGAAGCTATCCTTGGTGACCGTGTTGAGCTGGTTGTTGGCGACATTGCAGATGCTGAGTTGGTTGACAAATTGGCGGCTAAAGCAGATGCAATCGTTCACTATGCGGCAGAAAGCCACAATGACAACTCCCTCAACGATCCAAGCCCATTCATCCATACCAACTTTATCGGTACTTACACCTTGCTTGAAGCGGCTCGTAAATACGATATTCGTTTCCACCATGTATCGACTGACGAAGTGTATGGCGATCTTCCTTTGCGTGAAGATTTGCCAGGTCATGGCGAGGGTCCAGGTGAGAAATTTACAGCAGAAACCAACTACAACCCATCATCACCGTACTCATCAACCAAGGCTGCTTCAGACTTGATTGTTAAAGCATGGGTGCGTTCATTTGGTGTTAAAGCGACTATTTCCAACTGTTCAAACAACTACGGTCCTTACCAACACATCGAGAAATTTATCCCACGCCAAATCACCAACATCTTGGCAGGTATCAAGCCAAAACTGTACGGTGAAGGTAAAAACGTCCGTGACTGGATTCATACCAACGACCACTCGACTGGTGTTTGGGCAATCTTGACAAAAGGCCGTATGGGTGAAACTTACTTAATCGGTGCTGACGGTGAGAAGAACAACAAAGAAGTGCTTGAATTGATTCTTGAAAAAATGGGTCAACCAAAAGATGCTTACGATCACGTGACTGACCGTGCAGGACACGATTTGCGCTATGCTATTGATGCAAGCAAACTTCGTGATGAGCTTGGCTGGACACCACAGTTTACCAACTTCTCTGAAGGTTTGGAAGAAACAATCCAGTGGTACACAGATAACCAAGACTGGTGGAAGGCTGAAAAAGAAGCTGTTGAAGCTAACTATGCTAAGACACAGGAAGTTATTAAATAAGACTATTAAAGGCTAGGGCTCATGCCCAAGCCTTTCTTGAAATAAGGAGCAAATATGATTTTAATTACAGGTGCAAATGGTCAGTTGGGTACAGAATTGCGTTATCTCTTGGATGAGCATGGTGTTGAGTACGTTGCCGCTGACGTAGCAGAAATGGACATCACGGATGCAGATAAAGTGGATGCCTTCTTTGCAGAAGTCAAACCAAGCGTTGTTTACCACTGTGCAGCCTACACAGCTGTTGATATGGCAGAAGATGAAGGTAAAGAACTCAACTACAAGATTAACGTAACAGGCTCTGAAAATGTTGCTAAGGCAGCTGCTAAATACGGAGCAACCCTTGTTTATATCTCAACGGACTATGTCTTCAATGGTGATTTGCCAGTCGGTCAAGAGTGGCAAGTAGATGACCAGCCAGATCCACAATCTGAATACGGTCGTACCAAGCGTTTGGGTGAAGAAGCAGTCGAGAAGTTTGCAGACAAGTTCTACACTGTTCGCACAGCTTGGGTCTTTGGTAACTACGGTAAAAACTTTGTTTTTACCATGCAAAATCTTGCGGAAACCCGCGATACTTTGACGGTTGTCAATGACCAACACGGTCGTCCAACCTGGACACGCACACTTGCGGAATTCATGGTACACTTGGTGGACACCAAGCAAGCATTTGGTTACTACCATTTGTCAAACGATGCAGCAGAAGATACGACTTGGTTTGACTTTGCGACGGAAATCCTTAAGGATACTAATACCAAGGTATTGCCAGTGGATTCTAGCCAGTTCCCAGCCAAGGCAAAACGTCCATTCAACTCAACCATGAGCTTGGATAAGGCAAAAGCCACAGGCTTTGTCATCCCAACTTGGCAAGAAGCTTTGGAAGCATTCTATAAACAAGAAAAGAAATAGTCTACAGGAGATGTGTATGAAAAAGAAAGCGATTGTTAAGCCGTTATTGACATCAGCAATCCTTCTTGCTTTACTGGGAGGTGCTATATTACCGTCCGGAGCAGTTCCAGTTGTAGCAGCAGAGACAAGTCAAAGTACGACCTATCATTTAACTGATGATGAAAAAGTTGCCGTACGTGAATATATTCAAGCAAAAATGACTATCGATATGCAAGAATATGGATTGGCGTTTCTTGAGGGAATGATGGAAGAAATGGCATCGGGTAGTGCTGAAGCTACATGGGATGAAGAAATTGCAGACTTGAAGGCAAGCTTAACAGCAGAGCAAGTTGTTGTTTTAGATGAACTTAAAGCAAATTTAATTGGTAGCATAGCTCAACATTACCATTACTTATTTGAGACACTTACAGTCGCTGGAAAAAGCGGAAGAGAAGAAGCAGCGGCTATAGTTTCTAAGTACGAGTCTGAAGATGATGCAAGTACTCCTGAAGCCGAGTTGGCTGCATTGAAATACGCTAGAGAAGTTATCGTTGAACTACTGAATAAAGAGTCGGCAGCGATTGATAATTATATTGCTTATGCAGAAGCAACTGGACAAGAATTAGCTGGATTGTTGGAAAGTGGAAACTCTAATTTAGAATCTATTACATCTGCAACTATAGGATATGGTCAAGCTCTTGCAACTGCTTCGCAACCAAAATTTCCGTATGACTTTTCAGAAATAGACCGACAGATTGCAGAACTAACTGCTAGTCTACAATCAAAAGTCGAGGATAAAAGTACAGCTAATATTGAAAATACCGGGGCACAAACAAGTCAAAGCGTTTCAAATGACTCAAATGATTTGCAAGATGTTTCAGGTCAAGGGGATGGTCAGATTTCTGATGTAGCTACAGGAAAAGGTAGTATTTCCGAAGCAGGTCAGAAAAAGGTTATACCAAATGATAAAGCTAAGGTATTACCAAAAACCTCAGGGAAATCTGGTCTTCCATTAACTGTATTAGGACTCATAATAATTTTTGCTGGTTGGCTATTGACAAAGAAGCAAGAAGAAAAATAAAGGATTAGTGTAATTACATCTATTTTGAGAAATATAGTTGTTTTTACATGTGAAATACATAAAGGAGATATTTGTGAAAAAAAGAACGTTGTTATTTCTTTCTTTGTGTGCATCCGCGTTGAATGCTCAGCTTGTTCAAGCGGATATGGTAAATGCCCCATCTAGTCAAGTTTCTTCATCTCAGGTTGCTGAAACTGGCGGGCAGCTATCTGTCGTTGATGAGGCTGGTCAGATTAAAGCTATTCTGTCGAACATTCAAGGGGAAATTATTGGTGTTACAGCCCAGTTTAGCTCTGAAACAAATAGCGGCATTACGGTCACATTCTCAATGGATGAGCAGGGTAGATACGTAGCGGTTTTGGATCGGTCTGCATTTGCGGAGGAAGACCAAGTCTTTTCGCTGAAGTTAACAGCACAATTAACAGATGGAAGTTTTCAGACCTTATCAGATTATAGTTTCGAGTGGAAGAAGGATGTCGTAAACGCGGCTGAGAAGCCTACTGCTTTGAATAATAGTGATGCAACTCCGTCTAAAATTGAGGAGGAAGCAATTTCGACTACTACAAGCTCAACGGTTAATTCTAGTTTGACAGCAGGTACAACAAGTAGTACTTCGAATTCGCTGACCAGAAGTTCTTCCAATACGATTGCAGGAAGTTCGAATGGCTCTACAAGTGTTCCAAGTGCTCGAGTCAGTACAGCTTCCAGTTCGGTCAATGTTACACAACCTACAGGCACCATCACAATTGAAAATCGTAACGATGCCCAAGGTACCTTCGATGTTCGTGTTACTAATGTTTCGTCACCGCGTGGTCTAGACAAAGTCTATGTTCCGACCTGGACAGAATCAGGAGGTCAGGATGATATTGTTTGGCATGAAGCATCACGCCAGTCAGATGGTAACTACCTTGCAAGAATTAACAAAACTCAACATAAATATGAATCCGGTAAATATATCTCCCATGTTTATTACCGAGGTCACGATGGAAGTATGACTGCTATTGGCGGAGTTAGTGTTGAATTGCCAGAATTAAAACCTACAGGCATCATCACAATTGAAAATCGTAACGATGCCCAAGGTACCTTCGATATTCGTGTTACTAACGTTTTATCACCGCGTGGTTTAGACAAAGTTTATGTTCCGACCTGGACAGAATCAGGAGGTCAGGATGATATTGTTTGGCATGAAGCATCACGCCAGTCAGATGGCAGCTACCTTGCAAGAATTAACAAAACCCAACATAAATATGAATCCGGTAAATATATCTCCCATGTTTATTACCGAGGTCACGATGGAAGTATGACTGCTATTGGCGGAGTTAGTGTTGAATTGCCAGAATTAAAACCTACAGGCATCATCACAATTGAAAATCGTAACGATGCCCAAGGTACCTTCGATGTTCGTGTTACTAACGTTTCATCACCGCGTGGTTTAGACAAAGTTTATGTTCCGACCTGGACAGAATCAGGAGGTCAGGATGATATTGTTTGGCATGAAGCATCACGCCAGTCAGATGGCAGCTACCTTGTAAGAATTAACAAAACCCAACATAAATATGAATCCGGTAAATATATCTCTCATGTTTATTACCGAGGTCACGATGGAAGTATGACCGCAATTGGCGGAGCTAGTGTTGAATTGCCAGAATTAAAACCTACAGGCACCATCACAATTGAAAATCGTAACGATGCCCAAGGTACCTTCGATATTCGTGTTACTAACGTTTCATCACCGCGTGGTTTAGACAAAGTCTATGTTCCGACCTGGACAGAATCAGGAGGTCAGGATGATATTGTTTGGCATGAAGCATCACGCCAGTCAGATGGTAGCTACCTTGCAAGAATTAACAAAACCCAACATAAATATGAATCCGGTAAATATATCTCCCATGTTTATTACCGAGGTCACGATGGAAGTATGACCGCAATTGGCGGAGCTAGTGTTGAATTGCCAGAATTAAAACTTTCTGGCACCATTACAGTTTCAGATGTAAATGTTCAAGCAGGTAGTTTCAATGTTCGCATCACTAATATTTCATCACCGCGTGGTTTAGACAAAGTTTATGTTCCGACTTGGACAGAATCAGGAGGTCAGGATGATATTGTTTGGCATGAAGCATCACGCCAGTCAGATGGCAGCTACCTTGCAAGAATTAACAAAAACCAACATAAATATGAATCCGGTAAATATATCTCCCATGTTTATTACCGAGGTCACGATGGAAGTATGACTGCTATTGGCGGAGTTAGTGTTGAATTGCCAGAATTAAAACTTTCTGGCACCATTACAGTTTCAGATGTAAATGTTCAAGCAGGTAGTTTCAATGTTCGCATCACTAATATTTCATCACTGCGTGGTTTAGACAAAGTCTATGTTCCGACCTGGACAGAATCAGGAGGTCAGGATGATATTGTTTGGCATGAAGCATCACGCCAGTCAGATGGCAGCTACCTTGCAAGAATTAACAAAACCCAACATAAATATAGTTCAGGGAAGTACATTTCGCATGTTTACTACCGCGGAACAGATGGAAGTATGACAGCAGTTGGCGGTACTAGTGTTGAATTGCCATCAACACGCTCCTACACAGTCTATATTGACCCAGGACATGGAGGGCGAGACTCAGGAGCTTCTTATGGAGGCGTACATGAAAAAAATCTTGCTTTGTCTGTTTCAAATAAGTTGCGTGAAAATCTCTTGAAATATGGAATCAATGTTTTGATGACCCGTACAGGTGATTATGATGTAGACTTCAAAACAGAGAGGTCACGAATGACGAATGCAAGCAACGCAGACTTATTTATTAGTATCCATTTTAATGCGACGGGTGCAGGAGTTTCGAATGCAACTGGTATCGAAACATACTGGTATCAATACGATCCGGAATACCAACCTAAAATTAATAAAGAAATGCATAATAACCCTACTCGTTTAGCTGAAAGTGAGATTTTAGCTAACAAGGTTCAGGAGAGTTTAATTAAAGAAACAGGTGCAGTTAACCGTGGCGTAAGAAGAGAAACTTTTGCAGTCCTTCGCGAGACAGCAATTCCTGCTATTCTAGTGGAGCTAGGATTTATGGATAATCCTTCGGAGTTACAAGTTATCAAACAAGATTCTTATCACACTCGCCTTGCGAAAGCATTGGCACAAGGTGTAATGAACTGGTATGGTGCTGTTGAGGGAAAGTAGGAATTGCAGGTACAGATATTGAAACAGGAAGACTTTCTAATGATCAGAAAAGTTTCATAGCTAATCTAGTGCCTGCAATTGAGCAAAATTCAAAAGCGAATTCTATCCTTTCTAGCGTCATGTTATCTCAAGCCATCCTAGAAAGTGCATGGGGAACGTCATACTTGGCGACTCATGGGAATAATCTTTTTGGCATCAAAGCGAATGCTGCATGGACGGGGGATACAATTGAAATCATTACCAATGAATACCGTGATGGTGAGAAGAAGCAAGAAAAGCACTTGTTTAGAAAATATAATTCATGGAATGAAAGTGTAGCAGACTATGCTAAGTTCTTTACCTCTACTCCGTGGAGAATAAAAAATTACCAGAGTTTTAGGGAGGCAACTGATTATCAACAAGCTATTCTTGCGTTAAGACAATCAGGATATGCTACTGATCCGAAATATGGTGAAAAATTACGATCAATTATCGAGAATTACAAGCTTTATCTTTTAGATAATTAAGTTTTTTGGATGATTGATGATAAAATAGCCTTGCTCAAAAACGAGCAAGGCTATTTTTATCACTCATATAGATCTGTTAGAGGTCGTTTATCAACGGCACTATTGTATTCTAGTTGTAAATAGGTTTGGTAAAGTGATAGGCTTGACATGTCTTCAATTTGTTGACCGCTATTATCGATGTTTCCCCAACTAGTAATGATAGGTGCTTCGATTTGCATATCGCTCAAAAATTGTTGGTAAGGTGATCGAGGAAGGGCATAGTCTGATTCGGATAAAATATCCATCAAATATGGAACGAGATAATTTGGGCTAATAGTTGTAGATTCACGTTCCTTAATATCAAAATTAGACCAAATCACAAAAGGGGTAGAATATTTAGCAGCAGGATTATTTTCATCCATAAACTGCGAGTAAAATTCTTGACTCAAACTAGGTTGGTGATCGCCGTACATGACGATGACCGTAGGCTCTTTGTAAGTGCTAAAGAAAGTAATTAAATCAGCAAATGCTTCGTCCGTCTTCTTCATGCTGGTCAAAAATTCTGTTTCAGCTAAGTATTCAGATGTTGAACCATTAATGCTGACTTCACGAGGGTAAGTTTCTTCTGTGCTTAGATATCCGCCGTGACCTTGCATGGTGACGACAAAACTGAATAGAGGACGGTTTCCTTTTTGTTTGTAGAGTTCCTTTATTCCATTAAATAGAAATTGATCAGATGGCCAACTTCGATCGGTTGTAAAATCAGCTAAAGTTTGAATTGTAGGAACAGAATCAGAGAAATAGCTTTGCTCAAATCCTAATAGAGGATAAACGATCTTTCTATTATAATTGATACCAGTTTGCGGATGTAACGCAACAGTCTCGTAATTTTTATCTTTTAGATAGGATGCAAAACTTGGTCGTTCTTGCATGATAATCTGTTGATAAGGGAATAGATTAGAAGATAATAGACTAATAGCATTGCTTGTTAGAACTTCATACTCTGTATTGGCTGTCCCACCTCCAAATACAGAAACATTTAATGTACCGTGAACAGCATTATCTGTTAAAGCATGTTGGTTTGAGAGTGGATCAGGCTCCATACTTAATCCCTGTAAGTTTGAAAAATCACTCTGTGATTCATTCTGTATAAAGATAATATTAGGTCGGATTGTCTGTTTTTCTGTTTCAGGAGAGTACTTCTCAAGAATTTCATTAAGTTTGGGAACTGAGTATCCATCAGGTTTAGTGATTTTACTATCTTCATAGAAAGAGGCAAGCGAGAGTGGGAGCCCTGACTCGCCATAGGTTGCATACATACGCCAGCGGTTTAAGGGAATATCAGCATTTTCTACGATTTTTTGACTGATAAAGGGAAATAGTAAAACCAAAGAGAGCCCAGCTACTATTCGAATAAACTTTTTGAAGAATGCTGTATCATATTTATCGTTGCACATTACAGTCGCAGATAATTTTGGAAACCTGGTATAAGGAACGAAAGTATAAACAATAATAGAAAGCATTGTGATGGTTATGCTTTGTAACATTTTATTGTTTAATTGTAATGCAACATTGGACGCTACATTTAAGCCATCTTCAATTTGAAATAAATTATAGAATAGAAGTGGTGTTCCCCTGCTATCAATCATGACTTTATTCACTAATCCAATAAGTAATGACAGAAGTAATAAGGCGAGAGTAGCTCGACGAATATTGAAAAATAAAGAAAGTATTATATAAACAAGCCAAATAATTAATAGATTATTCAGTATAACCTGATTAGACAGAGGTGAAAACTGTGAATATGTATTTTCTATTATAAATAAGGAAAGATATGGGACAGCACAAAAAACTATAATAGAAATAAATTTATTGATTTTTTTCCACAGTTTATTTAATAATCTATTGAAACTTGCAATGCAAACAACAGTCAGAAGAGAGAACAAGTGGACTAGTTTTACAAGATTAATTTCTTTGAAACTTGAATTAAATAAAATCAGTTGGTCACTATAGAATAAAGAAAAAGATAGAGAGATTATGGTGTGCTCTACGAGTAGCAGTATAAGTAGGATAGCAATTTTCTTTCGATTAAGCTTCCAAGTCATTCCTTTTATAATAAAAATTAAAATGCCTATTCCAAAAAAGATTAGATGTAGGTACCAAATAAAATTATCTTTGGTCATCTTTATTCCTTGAGATAGGGGAATAAATGCTATGTTTCTATGCCCATTTCCTTTAGAAGTATCAATAGTTTCAAATAAGCGGTTGTTAACAAAAATCTCAATTTTATTCCTGTCTGATGTGACATTGTATTCGAATGCTAGTGATTGTATGCTTTTTTGAGGAGAGATGGCAATTGTATCTCCCAACGAACGGGATATATAAAATTCGGTTAAAACATCGACATCTGCTACATACCAGTCATTTTCCCCAAAATTATCACTTGAAACATATTTACCATTGATTTGTATTCCTTCTAAATACAGTTGTGGACCACCAGCAACTATCTTTACTTGATTAATTTTTGAAGATGCGCTCAACTCGTTCTTGATTAAATGGGTATAGTGGATGAAAGAAACACACATCAAGAAAGATAATAGCCAATGGACAATTAGTTTTAAAAATTTCATATTTTACTCAAATTTCTAATTAATTTAGTATGTTTGTATAAAAGCCAGTACATATTATATCAAATTTTTCTTATTAACTCAAAATTTGTTTTTACCTATACTGTGGAGTTAGAAGTGTAGAAAAAGAAAAGGCTTTATAGCCAAACTAGGATAGAATTAGGAAAAAAAACTAAAAAATGGTATAATGAAAAGAACTGCAATTTGATGGAGAGGATTCATGAAACACGTTTTTATTATCGGTAGTCGTGGACTGCCAGCAAAATATGGTGGCTTTGAGACCTTTGTCCAACAATTGGTCAGTCACCAGCAATCTGAGAAGATTTGTTATCATGTGGCTTGTTTATCGGATACAAGTCATCACCAACATTCGACCTACCTGGGTGCAGATTGCTTCACCATTAATCCACCAAAACTTGGACCAGCTCGTGTGATTGCTTATGATATGATGGCGATCGCTTATGCCCTTAAAATCATTAAGGAACAGCAGATAGAGCGACCAATTTTCTATATCTTGGGAAATACCATAGGTGGCTTCATAGCACCTTTTGCGAAAAAGATTCACTCTGTTGGAGGTATCTTGTTTGTCAATCCAGATGGTTTGGAATGGAAACGGGCCAAGTGGGCTAAGCCAGTCCAAAGCTATCTAAAATTTTCTGAAAAAATGATGGTCAAATATGCTGATTTGATTATTGCTGATAATGAGGGAATTGAGGATTATATTCAATCTGAATACTTAGCTACCAATACACGCTTTATTGCCTATGGTACAGATTTAAGTCCGACTAAGTTAACAAAAGAATCTGAACAAGTTCGCCAATATTTTACAAATTGGGACATTAAAGAGAAAGAATTTTATCTGATTATTGGTCGTTTTGTACCTGAGAATAACTATGTGACAGCAATTAGGGAGTTTATGGCAAGCAACACGAGACGTGATTTAGTTATCGTTGCAAACCATGAAGGCTCTGCCTATTTTCAAAAATTGAAAGATGAGACAGGCTTTATATCCGATAAGCGGATTAAGTTCGTAGGAACAGTATATGACCAAGAACTACTTAAGTATCTGCGCCAAGAATGTCGAGCTTATATTCATGGACATGAAGTTGGAGGAACCAATCCTAGTCTCCTAGAAGCGCTGGCGCAAACCAATGAAAATTTGGTTTTAGGTGTTGATTTTAACCGCAAAGTTGCCCTAGCAGGTGCTCGGTATTGGAGTAAGGAGTCAGGTAGCCTGAGTCAATTAATTAACCAAATTGATGAGAATGCTGAAGCGGTGGAATTAGGAGAAATTGCGAAAAAACACATGAAGGATGAATACACCTGGGAAAAAATCGTCCAAGAGTACGAGGAATTATTTTTACAATGAAAGTAAACATACTCATGTCGACCTACAATGGTCAACAGTTCTTAGCTGAGCAAATTCGCTCTATCCAAGAACAGACTTACACAGACTGGACACTATTTATTCGTGATGATGGTTCCAGTGATCGAACAAGAGAGCTTATTAAAGATTTTGTTGAACAAGATCAGCGAATTCATTTCATAGATGTTGAGACAGATGAAAATCTCGGTGTCATCAAAAGTTTTCATAGGCTAGTTCATTATGATACTGCTGATTTCTATTTTTTCAGTGACCAAGATGATGTTTGGCTACCAAATAAACTGGAAGTTAGCTTGAAAAAAGCACAAGCCTATCCAACAAATTTGCCATTGATGGTTTATATGGACCTCAAAGTTGTCAATCAAAATCTAGAGGTTATGGCAGAAAGCATGGTAAAATCTCAATCTCATCATGCCAATACGGAATTGGTGCAAGAGTTGACTGAGAATACTGTGACTGGCGGTGTCGCCATGATTAATCATCATCTTGCTGAAATGTGGCAAGTAACTGAGGATATTTTGATGCATGATTGGTATCTGGCCCTGCTTGCGTCAGCCTTTGGAAATTTGGTATTTATTGATCAACCAGGGGAACTGTACCGCCAGCATTCTGATAATGTTTTAGGAGCTCGAACTCTCTCAAAACGCTTTAAAAAATGGATTCGCCCTCATATTTTATTTGCGGTTTATTGGGATTTGATAAAAAATAGTCAAAAACAAGCCCGACACTTACTACAAATGCCTCTATCTCAGTCAAATAGAGAATTAATTGAAGCATTTGTAACCATTATGGATAAACCAATGCTTGAACGATTCAGGATTTTAAGAAAATATGGATTGAGGAAAAATAAGGCTTTCCATACATTGGTATTTACAACACTCATTATTACAAAATTTGCTTATAAGGAATAGTTATGAACTTATTGAATAGAGAAAACCAGATTCTTTTGAAAGAAATGGTAAAAACTGATTTTAAACTGCGTTATCAAGGTTCTTTGATTGGACACCTGTGGTCAATCCTAAAACCATTGTTACTTTTTACAATTATGTATTTAGTCTTTGTACGTTTTTTGCGTTTTGATGATGGAACTCCACATTATGCAGTAAGCTTACTGCTTGGTATGGTTACTTGGAACTTTTTTACTGAAGCAACCAACATGGGAATGATGTCCATTGTTTCTCGTGGAGATTTGTTGCGTAAATTGAATTTTTCGAAAGAAATTATTGTCTTTTCTTCAGTTGCAGGAGCTGCAATTAATTACGCCATTAACTTAATGGTTGTGTTTGTATTTGCTGCTATTAACGGGGTTCCCTTTACTTGGTCCGTTTTAGTTATAATCCCATTGTTTTTTGAATTGGCATTACTAGCAACAGGTATAGCTTTCATTCTATCTTCTTTATTTGTAAGATTTAGAGATATTGGTCCAATTTGGGAAGTGTTCTTACAGGCTGGATTGTATGCGACACCAATTATTTATTCATTGACATTTATTTTACAGCGTGGGCAAGTAACATTTGCTAAATTGATGATGTTGAACCCTGTTGCACAAATTATTCAAGACCTGAGACATTTTATTATTTATTCGGGTAGTATGACAATAAGAGATTTGATTCAAAATCCGCTAATTGTTGCGATTCCATACGTACTACCTATTATTATTTTTATTCTTGGGTATATCATTTTTAAAAAGAACTCGAAGAGATTTGCGGAGATTTTATAATGACAAATAAAAAAATAGCAGTAAAGGTAGAACATGTAAGTAAATTTTTTAGATTACCTACGGAGAGTACGCAAAGTTTACGAACGACTTTGGTAAATCGCTTCAAAGGTATTAAGGGCTACAAGGAACAACATGTTTTACAGGATATTAATTTTGAAGTAGAAGAAGGGGATTTTTTTGGAATTGTTGGGCGTAATGGTTCTGGAAAATCAACACTTTTGAAAATAATTTCACAAATCTATGTTCCGGAAAATGGGAAAGTAATTGTAAATGGTAAGCTTGTATCTTTTATTGAATTGGGTGTGGGATTCAACCCAGAGTTAACAGGTCGTGAGAATGTATACTTGAACGGTGCAATGCTTGGTTTTACGACGGAAGAAATTGATGCAATGTATGATGATATTGTTGAATTTGCGGAATTGAGTGAATTCATGAATCAAAAGCTGAAAAATTATTCTAGTGGTATGCAGGTACGTTTAGCCTTTTCAGTTGCCATTAAAGCTCAAGGAGATATTCTGATACTTGATGAGGTTCTAGCAGTCGGTGATGAGGCCTTTCAGCGTAAATGTAATGATTACTTCCTAGAGCGTAAAAAAAGTGGAAAAACAACCATTCTTGTCACCCATGATATGGGAGCTGTGAAAAAGTATTGTAATAAGGCTGTTTTGATTGAACATGGTGTAGTTAAAGCGATTGGCAATCCATTCGATGTAGCCAATCAATACAGTGTGGATAATATACAAATACAGCAAGTTATAGCAGATTCTAGCGAGCCTATTTCGGATAGTCAAACAAAAGTAATTGATAATTTTACGGCACATTTAGTGGGAGAAGATAGATATAGTAATGAGGATGAAATAACGATAGAATTTACTTATGAAGTATTGAGAGATGATTTATCAACGTATATCGCCTTCTCATTTGTAGATTTGTCAACAGGTTTAGGGTTGTACAATGACAACTCTTGGGATTATTTACAAAAGGGAGTTGGCAAAAAGCGATTAAGGTATACCTTTAAGTTACCATATTTTAATCATGTGAAATTGAGATTAATGGCGACATTAAGAGATGAAAAAAATAATGATTTAGGTATATTGAATATTCCTAATCCTCCAATTTTTTCTATAGATAAAAAAATTAATTTAGATGATTTTTCAGAAACGGACTCAGCAACCGGTTTACTTATAAGACAGGGAAGTTGGATAGAACAGTAGGATTAAGAAATTATGAGAATATTATTTATTTCTCCAGTAGGTGCTCTATTTAGTGGTGCAGAAGTGTCCATCTTGAATTTAATGGAGTATTTATCAAAAAATGGTCACCATATATATAACGTAATTCCTGATAATGAAACCAATGCCGATTCTACTTACCTAAGTAGGATGCAAGTTGCAAATATTAAGTATTATTCTATGCGTTCTTTATGTTGGTGGTGGCTAGAATCTAAAAATATTCCTGAAGCAGATAGAACGGCGGCACTATTATATCAGCATAAAAATATAGCAGACATTAGACAGATTATTAGAGAAGAAGCAATTGACTTGGTTATCTCTAATACAGTCCATGTTTTTCAGGGTGCAATCGCTGCAGCGCTAGAAAACTGTAGACACTATTATTTAATTCATGAATTTCCAAAAGGAGAATTCGAATATTATAAAGAAAAAATACCTGTAATTAATTTATTATCCGATAAAATTTTTGCAGTACATGGGGGACTTTATGAAGAATTATCAAATTATTTCTCATCAGATAAATTAAGCTCGTTTATTCCTTATTCCCAAGTAGATGAGCAGAAGCTAAAAACAGGCAGAAGAACTCGGATAGTTTCAATTGGAGGTATATCGGAGTGGAAAAATCAACTGGAGTTGATAAAGGCTTTTGCTAAGCTACAATCGACTGACTTGGAGTTGGTATTTATTGGAGGATGGGATAATGAGTACAAAGCTATCTGTGATTGCTATATCAGTGAGAACTCAATCAGAAATGTTCAGTTTTTAGGTTATCAAGAAAATCCTTGGAGTTTTGTTACAGATAGGGACATTGTAGTATTCCCTTCAAAATTTGAAGCATTTCCGTTGGTATTGGTAGAAGCAATTTTGAATGGTGTCCCATATATCGCTTCAGACAATCTTGGGTATCATACAGTAGGTAAATTCTTTGAAACTGAAAATTTCTATAGCCTAGGAGAAGTTGAAGACTTAGTAGAAAAATTAAAAAATACTTTAGAAAACTACGAACATTGTAAAGATGAAGCGTTACTGCTAAGTGCTGTAGCTCAACGGAAGTATACTATTTTCGAGGCCTCTAAGAATATCATAGACAGTATTAATGGTGATTTTTTTCCATTAAAAACTAAAAAGTTACAAGGAATTTCTAGTCTGCTTGGTGTATCAATTGCTGAGGATATGCTTAGGTATATTGAACAGCAGAAAATTACTGTGTATTACTCCAATGAGAAAAATGAGTTTTCTGTTGCAGATTCATTTGTTCTACCACTTTTAAATGAAGGTGAATTTACAATTAATACTGGCATAGCAAAGAAGATTCGAGTAGATTTATCAGAGTCTTTTGGCAGTTTTGAATACACAAGTTTCAAAACAGTTGATGATGCTATTGAATTAACTCCTATATTTGTTAGTGGAATAGAGCTGAACGGCGGAAATGTATTTGCAGAAGAGGATCCGCAGCTTATTTATGATGTTAGCGAACTTAGTGACCGAAAATTAGTATTTAGATACAAGAGAAAAGATGTGAGTTCTACACCTAAGCAACTCTGTGAACTATTAAATGAGGAAATTATAATCAATAAAAGTAAGGAAATGGAGTTGGAGCAACTCCAAGAGAATTTTAAACAGTTGGAGCTGGCATATGAGCAACTATCTAATGATTATCACATGGTAATTGGTTCACGACGTTGGACAATCCCAACTAAGATTATTAACTTTTTTAGGAGAAAAAAATGAGTCGTTTGCTTATTTATGTACATTACAATAAATATGATGCTATTAGTGATCATGTAATGTATCAGTTAAAAGAAATGAATCCGCTTTTTTCAAAAGTAATTTTTATTTCGAATAGTCAATTATCAGAAAAATATGTAAGTGTTCTTTTTTCAAAGGATTTGATACAAGAATTTATTCAACGTGAAAACATCGGTTATGATTTTGCGGCGTGGAAAGCCGGATTAGAATTAGAAGGGCTAGATAACCTGGAAAAATATGATTCGGTAACCGTTATGAATGATACTTGTTTTGGGCCTCTATGGGACATTGTAGGGTATTATGAGAAATATGAAAATGATCCTGAAATTGATTTTTGGGGTATGACAAATCATGCAGAAGTCAAAGGACATAATTTATATATACCTGAGCATTTGCAATCTTATTTCATTTCCTTCAAAAAAAGATTAGCAACCTCAAATGTTTTTCGGAAATTTTGGGAATCTGTTGTTGCCCATACTGATGTACAGAAAGTAATTGACGAGTATGAAACTCAGTATACAAAGATATTTATGAAAGCAGGTTTTACTTATACAGCAGTCCTAGATACTGTTCCGATTCATCAAGATTATTTCCATAGGAATTTCACGATTCACTACCCACAAGTATTATTGGATTATAAGGTTCCCTTTATAAAAATAAAAACATTCGACTTGTCACAACATCTATCGCCGTATACTCTTAAAACAATCGAAGAAAAATCAAGCTATCCTATAGATTTGATTGATTCTCATATGACCAGTGTTTCAATTCCTACTCCTGCCTATTTATTGGATAGAAAAGTCATTGAACCCTCAAATAAAATAGTTTCTGTTGACAAAAAAGTAGCAGTTCATTTACACACGTTCTATGTAGACTTACTACCAGAATTTTTAAATACTTTTAAAGAATCGTTTACATTTAAATATGACTTGTTTTTGACAACCGACTCCGAAGAGAAGCGGGAAGAAATACAGGAAGTTGTTGATGCATTTGGAATGCAAGCAGAGATTGTTGTGACCGGTAAAAAAGGTCGCGATGTTGTGCCAATGTTCAAATTAAAAAATTATTTAAGTCAGTATGATTTAGTTGGACACTTTCATACAAAAAAATCCCCTGAATATCCATATTGGGTAGGTGATTCGTGGAGAAATGAATTATTTGACATGCTGATTAAACCTGCTAATGGTATTTTATCTGATCTGTCCAACAACGAGGGGATTGGATTAGTTATTGCTGATATCCCAAGTTTTTTCCGATATACTAAGATTGTAGATCCATGGAATGAAAATCGTTTTTCAGATGATATGAATCGTCTTTGGGAAAGAATGAACCTTGGACGAGAGATTGATTTTACGAAGATGGATACCTTTATCATGAGTTATGGTACTTTTATCTGGTTTAAATATGATGCTTTAAAACCATTGTTTGATTTGAATATATCAGACGAAGAAATTCCGGATGAGCCACTTCCTCAACATACGATTCTTCACTCCATTGAACGTATTTTGATGTATATTGCATGGGCTAAGGGTTATGACTATCGGATATCAAGGGCACAGTTTTATATTACTCCATTTGTTGATAACAAAGTATTAAATATTCGCCCAGACACATTACCTAATACATATATTAATTTTGATAATATTGGTGGAATCACTGGTGCATTAAAATATATTTATCGAGGCCCGGGAAGTGCAATTAAGTACATAATAAGACGAATACTGAATCCCAAAAAATGATTGGTAGTAGAGCTATCAGATAGCGGGGAGATTGATAAAAATTCTATATGAATCATCTTTTATAGATACAGTACATATTTGGAGGAGAATAGGGTTGAAAAAATCTGATTTGCTTATAATAATACCTGCCTATAATGAAGAAGAATCTATTGGCGCTGTTGTTGATAATATCATAAATAATTACAGCCAGTATGATTATGTAGTCATTAATGACGGTTCCAGAGATAGAACATCCATGATTTGCCATAATAAAGGATATAATATAGTTGATTTACCAGTAAATCTTGGATTAGCAGGTGCATTTCAAACAGGACTTCTATATGCCTATGAAAAGGGATATAAAAAAGCTGTTCAGTTTGATGCAGACGGTCAACATCTGCCAGAATATATTTCTGTTTTGGATGCTAAAATTGACGAAGGATATGAAATGGTGATTGGATCTCGCTTTGTTTCAGAAAAGCGTCCAGTATCTTTGAGGATGCTAGGAAATATATTGATTAGTGCCGCGATACGACTAACAACAGGTAAAACAATTAATGATCCAACTTCAGGGATGCGAATGTTTTCAGAAAAGCTGATTAAAGAATTTGCATTGAATATTAATTATGGACCAGAACCAGATACGGTTTCTTATTTAATAAGACAAGGTGTTAAAGTTGTTGAGGCACAGGTGTATATGCAGGATAGACAGGCAGGAGAGAGTTATCTTACGCTCTCTAGGTCTATTCAGTATATGATGCATATGTTTGCTTCTATACTCATAATTCAAAACTTTAGAAAGAGAGGGTAGTATGAGTTTATTATTTCAAGTGGTACTAATTTTTGTCTCTCTTTTCACTTGTGCATTTATTTTGCGAGCAATTCGTAAATCACAAGTTCAGATTGATGATTCCTTATTTTGGATTTTCTTTTCATTAATCTTATTAGTATTCAGCATTTTTCCAATTTTTGCTGAAGCAATTTCAAAAATTCTGGGAATTGCCTCTGCGGTTAATTTTATATTTTTATTTATTATTTTCTTATTGTTAATAAATCAATTTTATTTAACTATTCGTATTTCTAAGTTGGATACGAAATTAAAAAGCTTAATACAGAAAATAGCAATTAAGGAAAATGATAGTGAGTAGCATCAATAAAAACGTTAGTAGAAATAAAATTTATTTTTGGAATTTACTTGGAAATGTATTTGCCTCAGGTGTATCAGTATTATATTTGATGGTTGTTTCCAGATTGCTGTCAGCAGATAGCGCTGACCAGTTTAGCTTAGCTTCTTCCATAGGAAGTCTATGGATTGTTATTGGATTGTTTCAAGTAAGGAACTTTCAAGGAACGGATGTCAATGGGAAGTATACCTTAAGAGATTATTTTCAAACTAGGGTAGTTACAATTGGATTGATGCTTGTAACAATCGTACCGTATTTATATATTATAGGCAATGGGGAATACTCTACGGAGTTAGTTACACTAACGATACTTTTTTTACTATATAGAACAGGTGATGCACTTTCGGATGTATTTCAAGGTTTCTTACAACAAATAGGTAGGCTAGACATTGCTGGTATGTTGATGACTTATCGCTATCTGATTAGTATTATTATTTTTTATGTGGCATTATCACTAACAAAGTCTATTAACTTTACAATAATTTGTCTAATTATCTTTACATTTTTTTATATAATATTGATAGAGGGATATTTTGTTAAACAGAATACTTATTTTGCTTGGCGGATGATTTTAGAAAAATGGAATTGGGTAGGAATAATTAATATTTTAAAAGCTTGTTTTCCCCTGTTTATAAATGGATATCTATTATTGAGTGTCCTAAACCAACCCAAAATTGTCATAGAAAAAGGAATGCAACTTGGTTTGCTAGAGACAGGTATTCAAAGGGATTTTAATATATTGTTCATGCCTGTTTTCTTTATGAGTATGTGCATCCTTGTAATTCGTCCACAAATTACAAATATGGCATACTTATGGGGAAAAAGAGATTATGCTCAATTTTCTTTATCGCTGAAAAAAATGTTTTTAGCACTAGGTGTCGTAGGAGGGGTCTCTGTTATAGCTTCTAATGTCATAGGGATACCAATTTTAAGCCTTGTTTTCGGTGTGGATTTATCGAAATATGTGTTTGAATTAACTATTCTAGTATTATCCGGTACATTATATTCCATAGCTATTGCAATCGAAAATGTATTGACAATTTTTAGAAAACATTCAACGTTAGTTATGACATATCTTTTTATATTTTTCCTTTCTTCAGTTATATATCAACCTTTAATTTTTAAATTTGGTATTATGGGAGCTTCGGTAGCGTTTACGATTGTTATGGGAGCATATACTTTAGGGGCTATTACAACATATTGGATAGTTATCAATCGAGAAAGAGGTAAAAATGTCTAAACGTATTATTTTTGTTACACACCATTTAGGTGGAATAGGTGGAGTGCAAAGGGTGGTTGATCAATTAGCGAAACGTTTTACATGTGATGGAAATGATGTTACTGTGATTGGATGCGGAGTACAAAAAGGTGTAAAACATAATCCCAAAAATCTCGAATATGAAGAGATACTGCTCTATAGTGAAGATATTTTTTTTGATAAGCCGTGGATGTTCTTTGTTGAAAAATTATTTTCTAAGAAATTGAATAATATCTTGGAAGATAAATTAAGTAAAAATAATGATGCTATTGTTATTTTAGCGAATCCCATTGTGTATTTACTGATGGATAATATTATAAGAAAATGGAGAGATAGCGCTACTTTTATAGGTCAGATGCATAGTTCAGCTGAATTTGTTCTAGATAGTCAAGGTCTATATTCAGTTTATCCATTTATTATCAAGCACTTTTATCCAAAGTTAGATAAAATACTATTTTTAACTCCAGAAGATTCTAGGATTATTCAAGATGCTTATACGATTGATTCAGCTAAAATGGGCGCAATTGGTAATCCATTATCCAATTATATTCATAAAAACGAGCAATTGGTTAATGTAAATAACAAGGTTATTTCATTTGTTGGGCGATTAGATCCTGTAAAACAAGTTGACCATGTGATTAGAGCATTTGCAAGAATAGCAGGGGAGTTTCCTGATATTCAGTTAAAAATATATGGTGATGGAAATGAAAGAGCTTCATTGGAATCCTTGATACAAATGTCGGGTGTTGAGGATCAGGTACACTTGATGGGCAGAACTGATAAAGTTGAAAAAGTTTATAAAGATTCCCTCTTCACATTGATGACTTCTAAAACGGAAGGATGGCCATTATCCCTAGTAGAATCTCTGTTAATGGGAGTTCCTGTTTTATCATATGCCTGCAGCCCAGGTGTCTCAATACTTCAATCTGCAACACCAGAAATGCTGGTATATGATGGAGAAGAAGAACTTGCTGAAAAGATGAGATATTATTTAACGAATTCATCCGAATTGGTAGATATCGCACGTAGGGGGCAAACATATTTAACAACCAATTTTTCAGAGGATAAAATTGTGGAAGATTGGTATATATTATTTGATAGCATAAAAAAATAAAGGAGATATGATGGATAGGTTTGTGGAGTATTTAAGATTTTATCACATTGCAGAAATGCTAAAAAAAAGATATAAATATGTATTGTTTATTTGGCTATCAATAATTGTCCTCTATTTTATTTTAGATGGTGGGGTAGTGAATGCTCCGAAAAAATTATTAATTATTTCGGGGGTAGTATTTTCAGCTATTATGCTTTTTCCTGGTAAGTACCATAATCGGGTATTTATTTCGATTCTCCTATCGGGAAGTTTATTCGTTTACAATACGCCAATTATGGATACACCAGATGAGAATGTTCATTATGCAAGAGCTCTCTATCTTAGTGATGGACATCTCTACGTTCCTGAAAAGTTAGAACAGAGCAAAATTGCAGATGATATTATAGATGTTGAAGCTGTATTTAAACAACCACTTGTATTGACCGATTTAGAAGATGAAGAGGTTGCAGAAGAGAAAGTCACATATTCTGGGATTGTAAAAACAAATGGATATGCTTTTATTTCTTACTTGCCACAAGCAACAGGGATTTTGATTGCACGATTATTTAGATTAAGTATTTCGGCTTCAATCATCTTGGGACGTTTCCTCAATCTATTAGTTTACGCTTTATTGGTAAGGTTAGCTATAAAAAAAGCTGCCACGAATAAATACGTTTTGGGTACAGTAGCACTACTTCCTATGAGCGTTTATATTGCAGCATCATTTAACCAGGATGCTATGTCAAATGGACTGATATTCTTGATAATTGGCTTATTCTGTGAATTTGTAGAGAAAGAACAGATTACTGATATTGATTTATTTCTGTTTGCATTACTTAGCTTAGCACTTGCAACAATGAAATTCCCATATGTTTTAATAGTTGGGTTGCTACTATTTCTACCTATAAATAAATTAAATTTGAGAAAATATTTGGTGATTTTTATATCTATAGGTGTGACCCTTATTTTAGGGATAGTTTGGTTAAAAATAGCAAGTAGTATTAACTTACAATTAGTTGCCGAAAATCCAGAAATTAATCCGGCAAAAAAAATTGTCTATACCCTTCAAAATATTGGAGGATTTCTTCAGTTGGTTCTGAAAGAACTTTTCTATTTGGTACCAAATAAGCTACAAGGAGCTTTTACATTTGGATGGTTTACTTATGGGTTGGACCTGACATGGTTATATATAGCTTATCTGTCTTGTATCTTTATAATGTTACCTAGAAAAAAAATATTTAGTAATTGGAATAAAGTCGGAATAATTTTAGTAAGCCTAGCAATTACAATGGGTATCCTTTTAACTGCTTATTTGATGTGGAATCCAGTTACAGACATGTCTTTTGCAGGTGTACAAGGAAGGTACTTCATAGGTATTTTTGTATTATTAGGTCTGGTAAGTAATGTTTTTTATGAGAGTAATAATAGAATTACGGTAGAAACCGAGAAAATTGAAAGTACCTTGCTATTGTGTGCTAATTTCTTTGTCTTAGCATTGATTATTAGAACTTTTATTGAATATTATCAATTTTGAAAATAGTAATGAAAATAAGAATTGGATTAGGGGCATCTCAATATTACATGTGTTCCCACCAATTCCTACTCAAAATATTTCAAAAGCGTTTCAGAAGTTTTACAAACCAACTAATATTGTCATGTAAATGTAATAAAAAATTTCAAAAGATAGAGGTTTTCATAGGAAAATCTCTTTTTTTGTGCTAGAATAATAGATGGAGGTCCGATATGATCAAAATTTTTGGTAAAATTCGTTACCATTGGCAACCGGATTTATCATGGGCCATTATTTACTGGTCACTTACCTTCACGCCTATTTTCATTGGTATGACACTTTTATTGGAAAAGTTGAGAGTGTCAAGATTATTTATCTTACTTCTCTCTCTCTTTGCTGTATTAGTAGTGCTTGGCTTGCATCGCTATTTCGAGATAAAAGAAAAGCATTTACGGATTGCTTCAGCTAATCCTTTTGCAGTACAGAAAATTGAAATTGCTACCATAGAAAAAATTGAAGTTTCTTATCTAGCCATTCGCATATTTTCACACGAATTTCCCAATGGGCAGGTGTATCACATGCGCAAATGGCCGAAAAAATACTTTATTAACCATTTAGCTATTCATAATTGCTTCAAGGGTGAGATTGAATTAATAGACCATTTAATAAAACAGGATTATTTTGAAGAGTATTATACAAAAAAAGCCAAATCAATCCGCTGAAATGGCTTTTGTAGGACATGATTTGATGGCTTTGAGAATATCTGGATTGGGTTCAATCGTTTTCTCAAATTGTGAGTCGTCTGAAAAAACAACGATACCGTCGTCATCATAATCGAATATAGATGAATAGGTTTGACAGAGCCCGCAGGCAATGCACCGTTCAGGAATAAGTTTTATTTTCATATTAGTATTGTAATCATATTTTAATAAAAATACAAGGAGTTTTCTCGATAATGTCACAAGAGCCATGGAATGAAGAAGTTTATCAAACAGAAACAGTTAGTCGAAAAGAACGTTTAAACAAGGGAGTAGCAAGTACAACAGTATTTACAGTCTTGGCAATTATTTTCTTTGTTATCGTACTGATTATTGGTATCACTGCCATCTATTTGTCGGTTGGAGGAAGTAAAACAGATTCAACTAAAGAATTCTATAATCCAAGCTCCGCAGCAGTTGTAGCAGAAAGTTCAACTTCAGTTGCAGAAACACAGGAGTCTACTTCTACTGATGCGACAGAAACAGAAACAACGGAAACAAGTTCCAGTCTAGCAGAAGCTACGGATGGCTCTACCCTTACTGTTCAAGCAGGTGAAGGTGTTGGACAATTAGCCGCACGTGGCGGGATTTCAATTGCTGAGCTAGAGCGATTAAATCCAGAGAAAATGACCACAGGGTCTTGGCTTGCACACCCAGGTGATGTAGTTCGTATTAGATAAAGAGGAGTTATGAAATCAATTCAAATTGCAATTGACGGTCCAGCTTCAAGTGGGAAGTCAACGGTTGCTAAAATTATTGCTAAAAATTTTGGATATACTTACTTAGATACAGGCGCTATGTATCGCTCGGCTACCTATCTAGCCTTGACAAACGGCATAGAGGTTACAGATCAAAATAGAATCGTGGCCTTGCTTGCTCAGTATCCTATTCGATTTGGGCGTGATGAAAATGGCCAACAATTAGTTTTTGTGGGTGATGAAGATGTTACTTTGCCAATTCGTGATAACCAAGTAACAAATAATGTGTCGGCAGTAGCAGCACTTCCTCTAGTACGGGAAGAATTGGTACGCCTGCAACAGGAAATTGCCCAGGCTGGTGGTATTGTCATGGATGGTCGCGATATTGGAACAGTTGTTTTACCACAGGCAGAACTCAAAATATTCCTTATTGCCTCTGTTGAAGAGCGGGCCCTTCGTCGATTTAAGGAAAATACGGAACGTGGCATTGAGACCGACTTGGAATCCTTGAAAGAGGAGATTGCGGCTCGTGACTATAAAGATTCTCATCGAGAAGTTTCTCCTTTAAAGGCAGCAGATGATGCCATTACCTTTGATACAACAGGAGTATCCATCGAAGGTGTAGTGAAATTTATTTCCGAAAAAGCGAAAGAAATTCTTGACAAGTAGTTTTAGACATGTTAGAATAGTCGTATTGAGAAAAGCAGAAGTGAGAGCTTCTCGCCTTGCGACTAACGTTGTCTGGCTCTACGGATTAAGATTTCTTCGGAAAGAATAATGGTGTAGTGCGGACTTGTTTAGCAAGTCCGTTTCGTTTTTCTCGAAAAATATAAAATGAGGTGAAAAGCCATAGCAAAGCAAGATTTGTTCATCAATGATGAAATTCGAGTGCGTGAAGTTCGTCTTATCGGTCTTGAGGGTGAACAGTTGGGAATCAAACCGCTCAATGAGGCTCAGGCCATTGCTGATAGCGCCAACGTGGATTTAGTATTGATTCAACCACAAGCTAAACCACCAGTAGCGAAAATTATGGACTACGGTAAGTTCAAATTTGAATATCAGAAGAAACAGAAAGAACAACGCAAAAAACAAAGTGTTGTCACTGTAAAAGAAGTGCGTCTAAGTCCAGTTATTGATAAAGGGGACTTCGAGACAAAACTTCGTCATGCCCGTAAATTCCTTGAAAAAGGAAATAAGGTTAAGGTTTCGATCCGTTTCAAGGGTCGTATGATTACCCACAAAGAAGTTGGAGCGAAAGTATTAGCTGAGTTCGCTGAAGCAACCCAAGATATTGCCATTATCGAACAACGCGCTAAGATGGACGGACGTCAAATGTTTATGCAATTGGCCCCAGCTTCAGATAAAAAATAAGCTTTTTAAGCAAAAGGAGAATTAACATGCCAAAACAAAAAACTCACCGCGCATCAGCTAAACGTTTCAAACGTACAGGTTCTGGTGGATTGAAACGCTTCCGCGCTTATACTTCACACCGTTTCCACGGTAAAACTAAAAAACAACGTCGTCACCTTCGTAAAGCAGGTATGGTACATGCTGGTGACTTCAAGCGTATCAAATCAATGCTTACAGGTTTGAAATAAGCCGACTACTAGAATTTAGATTATTTGGAGGAAAATTAAATGGCACGTGTTAAAGGTGGCGTTGTTTCTCGTAAACGCCGTAAACGTATTTTAAAATTAGCTAAAGGTTATTACGGAGCTAAACATCTCTTGTTCCGCACTGCGAAAGAACAAGTAATGAACTCTTACTACTATGCATACCGTGACCGCCGTCAGAAAAAACGTGATTTCCGTAAATTGTGGATCACTCGTATCAACGCGGCTGCTCGCATGAACGGTTTGTCATACTCACAATTGATGCACGGTTTGAAATTGGCTGAAATCGAAGTAAACCGCAAAATGCTTGCTGATTTGGCAGTAAACGATGCAGCAGCTTTCACAGCTCTTGCAGATGCTGCTAAAGCAAAACTTGCTAAATAAGTATATAAAATAAAGAGTTTGGTCTGTGTACCAAGCTCTTTATTTTGTTTTAATCTGCTCATGGCTTGCTAAATTTCAATATGAATGATATACTTAACTGGTAAATTAAAAAGGCGACAAATTTTATTTTATGAAGTAAATGGATATGGAGATGGCATTCTACAATGGTAGAATCCATTTATCATGTCAATAATATAAATATAATAGTAAGTAAGGAGAGAAATAGTGATATGAAACAAGGTAAGACTTTGCTTTATGTAGCAGGAGTATCGCTTATTTGTGCTGTAGCATTGCTAACCTATCGAGTGTCTAATTATAAAGAGCAATCGAGCCATCAAAAAATAACAAGCATCGAAACATCGCAATCAAAGCAATCAAAAGAGATTCCTTCAGATTCGAAAAAGGAAGTTCCAGGGATTGATAAGGCGACGGATGATGGTTTTTTACTCACTGATGAATCACAAATTGAGGAAAAAACTGATTTAGGAATTATTGTCAATCATGGCGATCATAAGCACTTTTTCTTTTATTCAGATTTAAAGAATACAAAATGGGCTTATTTAATTCCTGAGAACTATCAAGAAAAAACACATTCTTCACAACCTAATAGAAGTCAATTATCGTCAGGATCGAAACAGACCGAAGATGAATACGTTTTTGATCCTAAAGATATTGTCGCAGAGGATGCAAATGGCTATACTGTTCGGCATGGGGATCATTATCACTATATTTTAAAATCAAGCTTAGGTGGTACGATACACAGGCAATTGACCTCTGATAGTCGTCAATCGCCAACTCTTCCTATCGTTCACCAACAGGAAGGGATTCCGGGGATTGATTTTCAAACGAGTGATGGTTTCTTGTTTGATGGGCAAAATATCAGCGGTGTAACGGAAACCGGGATTCTAGTAAGGCATGGGAAACATTTGCATCTTATTCATTTTGAAACATTGAAAAAGAGTAAATGGTCTTATCTTGTGAACCAGTATAAACCAAGTGTTGAATCGGATAAGAAGTTACAACCTGAGGTAGAAAATTTTGAGTATCAAACCAAATTGGACTATTTAGCAAAAGAACTGAATTTAGAGCCGTCACGTCTTAAGAAAGTCATCGTTGACGGTCAAATTGGATTAGAGTATCCGCATGGAGATCATACACATATTGTTTTATTAAAGGAAATTGATACAAGGAAGCCGTTTGAAAGTCCAGAGGATCGTATTCTTAAGCAAAAGGATGGAGAAACTCTTGAACAGAGAAAAGAACGTCTCATTAAGCAGTACATGGATCGTTTTAAAGTAAAACGTGAGGACATTACAATTGATGGGAACCATATGAGTTGTACGCCACGGGGACCATGCGCACGTTTATAAAATTGATCCTAGTTTGCCAGATGATCCTGAGCGTGATGTTAAGACCGAAACGGTAAATCTTGCTATTGAGAAACAATCGGTATATGGGCCTTTTTATACAGAAGGTTCAACAGAAAATTTAACACGTAATGGTGTCCATCAAAAGTATCATCCGGAAGGTCTTCAGGATATTAAAAATTTCATTCTAGTAACATTCAGTACAAATAGTGATTTTGGTGATTTTGTCGTTAATGGTAAAAAAACGAAGAGAGTTTATTATTTGGTTCGTAAAGATTTAAACTGGGAGGATTTGAACATCACCTATCCGCAGACCCTTCGACAAAAGGGACGCGTCTTCAATGGTTGGAATGCTACTTTGCCAAAGTCTGGCAAGATGGCAAGAGAACATCAAAGTTTTTATGCTGATTTTGATACTGTTTATCGTAAGCCGACAAAAAATATTTACACTCCAAGTGATGATGTTTCAAATATTGATTTATCAGACTATGTACCTGTTAAATATAGTGCGATAGCCAATGGTCGTTTAAAATTAAATGGTGAGATTCGAGCAGGGGTCATATACTTTGTGAAATCTGACTTAACTTGGAAACAAGCTAAGGAGCAGGGGCTTGTTGTACCAGAACCGATTCCAAGTAAAGATTATGAATTCATCGAGTTTAGGACAGTTATTACCGGTGGAGAAAAAGATACAGATTATGTTAGTGCCACAACGAGCTTGGCAGCATTTGGGACAACAGCTCCTCGTATAGGGCCATATATTGCCGAAAATACGGATAATCCAACGGACATCAATGATCCAAGTAGACATCCAAATTACCATTGGCATGATCCAAAGAATTATGTAGCTCTTGCATTTCGAGCAGGTGAAGGCGGTCAACTTCAGACCCATTTGGGAACTAGTAAAACAGTTGTTTACCTTGTCAGAAAAGGGTTAACATTGAACCAAGCTGGAATTTTTCCGCCATCTTTGAAGAGTGATAAAGGTTATAAACGAGATTATACAAAACCAATTATTCCAAATGTAGCATGGGACACACCTATTTTGAAAGATACTGTCCACGATATTCATTTTGATAAAGTTGAAAGTGATAGCAAAGACGGAACAGCTGAGAACGGGAACACTTGGTTGCCTGGAAATCCACTGCCGAATACTCCAGATGTCCCTAATGGAGAAGAGAACGCAGATAGCTGGTTAGATGATTTGTTGACACCTAGCCTAGAAGTAGAAAATGTAACAGACATTGCAACAGAAGATACAAAAGCAACTGAAAGTAGTACTGTTGCACCCATAGATGTCCCTAAGAATCCATCAGCAGGGGAAGAGCCTAGTGAGGATTCTATATTTCCTTGATGGAATAGAGATGAGTGATTTGAAATAGTGGTCTAATACTCTTCGAAAATTAAAATCAGACGTTGTTGACTTGATTTGATGAACTTCAGTTCTATCTGCATCTGCGTCGCCTAGCCTATTTTTGATTTTCATTGAGTATAAAAAGGCTTAGAATCAATGTAGTAACTGACATGATTCTAAGCCTTTTAGTGTATTACTGCGAATTTGAACTGGTACTTGTTGAGCTAGTGCTTGTACCAGTATTTGGTGTGCTAGTAGCAGTTGTACTACCGTGAAGTTCTAGGTAGCTTGGTGCTTTAAATAGTTCAATTGTTGATTTATTGCCGTTTTTACTATACAAACTTGTCGATTGTGTACCAAGTTTATTCTCCAGTGCAATCTCGGCAGCCAATGAGTCAATGTAGTTATATTGACTTGAATCTAAGGCTGGCAATCCATTGTCGAAGAATCGGATAAGATCACCAGTTTGAATGGCATCGCTAGTCGCTAGTTGTGCTGCAGTAGCTTCTTTAATTGCATCAATTTCTTTTTGAGTTGTCTCATCTGGATTTGTAATTTCAAGACCAGTTTCTGTATAGTAGATTTTACCTTCGTAGCTAGTGTATTTTGGTGTGATGAAACTGCCAGCGGTTCGAAGAGCCACAATTTGGCTGTGTTGGCTGGAAAGTAGGTCTTGACCAACTTGGAGATAGTTATCGGATTTGATTCCTAAAAGATGTTCGAGAGTAGGAAGTGCATCAATCTCACCACCATAGGTATCAAAAATCCCACCGTTGGTCATTCCAGGTACAACAATCATATATGGAACACGTTGCATCATGGCATTGTCAAAATCTGACCAAGTCTGTGAATCTTTTCCAATCAACGGTGCCAAGTCAGGATTGCGTGAATTAGAAATCCCATAGTGATCACCATAGAGAACGATGACGGAGTTTTCGTACAAGCCAGTCGCTTTTAAGTAATCGAAAAATGCCTTTATGGATGCATCGAGATAGTTTGCAGTAGCAAAATAGCCATTAATGGTTTCATCATCTGTATTGGCTAATGGAAAGCCGATTTCATCCCCAATCAAGCTGGTTGTATAGGGGTAGTGGTTGGAAACCGTGATAAATTTGGTATAGAAGGGTTGCTGTAAATGTTCAAGGTATTGGATAGAGTCGGCAAACATGATTTTATCATTCAGACCGTATTGGAATGAATTTTCAGCAGTGGCTTCAGAGAAGTAGGATTGATCAAAGAAGTAATTGTAACCCCACTGTTTATAGGTGTTGTTCCTATTCCAGAAACTGGCTGCGTTACCGTGGAATACAGCAGATGTATAGCCACCATTTTGAGAGAGAATATATGGTGCAGCTTGCTGGGTATTGCTTCCACCATATTGGACCATGAAAGAGCCTTGATTGAGTCCAAAAAGTGAGGTTTCAATCATGGTTTCGGCATCAGAGGTTTTACCTGCCTTCACTTGGTTAAAGAAATTAGAAAAGGCGAGAGTAGAGCTAGAATGATACAGAGAATTGAGGAAAGGTGTGACTTCGTATTCGACACCATTGACGTTCAACTTATAGTCAATAACAAATTGTTGTAAGCTTTCTAGGTGGAGATAGATAACATTTCGCCCTTTGGCAATACCGAAGTAGTTGTCATTCGGTTGAGCATAATGTTCTGTAATATATTGTTTTACAGGCTCCAGGTCTGAGGCAGTGGCCCCAGAGCGATCCCTATGGGCATTGTAGGTTTGATTAGCATTGTAGCCAAGGAAAGCTGGTAACCCAAGGGCTCTGACGATATAAGTATTAGAAAATCCTCTCGTAAGTAGCTCAGGTCTATCAATTTCTGCTAAAAAGAGATTGATAGAGAACAATAATACTGAAAAGGCTGTGATGGCAAAGCTAGATTTTTTATGAAATGGAGTTTTGTCCCAGTGAAATGCCTTACGGTAGACTAAGAAACCAAAAGCTATAAAATCAAGAAAATAGACAATGTCCCATAGCCTAAATAACTTAAGAGCTGCTTCTCCTAGTCCAGCAGATACGCTAGAGGTAGCCATCATGGTAGAAATGGAGATATAATCGGAAAATTCTCTATAATAGACTGCATTTGAAAAGAGCCAGGCGAAAAGAACAATATAAATGGTCATCGCTACACTATAGAATGCTTTCGTATTCTTTATATAAAGCGAGAGACCAAGCAATAAAATCCCTACTGGTAGAGGATTCATAATAGCGATAAAATTTTGGAAAAATCCTTGGGTATCTAAATTAAAATCAACATAGTAGGCCCAGAGTGTTTTGAGCCAGTAAATGATCAGCAAAATCAAGACGAAGCCAAGTCGAGTTTGTCCGCTCTTCTTGACGTAGTCAATTAGTTTTTTCACAATAAAACCTCATGGTCCTTTCTAAAAGCTTAGTTCATTATACCATAATTTTAAAATAAGCCTCAAAGTTTAGAGTTTTTTTGGCATATATGAAGAAACATGTTATAATAATTCTATGAAAATAAAGGTAAACCGTATTGCAGAACAGAAAATAAACAGAGGGATTCAACTCTTGGATAGCGCTGATTTTTCAGGTTTTTCGTTTGATGATGACAGGCTGGCTGTTTTGTATTCAGAATCTGGAAGCTATTTAGGTCAGGCTTATTTGTCTAAGCAGAATAAGGGAATAGGCTGGCTGTTTAGTAGAAGCAACCAAGACTTGACCATGGATTTTTTTGTTAAATTATTCGTGGATGCCAAACAGAAACGTCAACATTTTTATCAATCTGAGATGACGAATGCTTTTCGTTTATTTAATCAAGATGGAGATAATTTTGGTGGAATGACGGTTGACCTGTATGATGAATACGCAGTTTTTTCATGGTATAATACCTTTATTTATTCTGTCAAAGAGATGATTGTTGCTGCCTTTCAACAGGTATTTCCCGAAGTAAGAGGAGCTTATGAGAAGATTCGTTTTAAAGGTTTGGCCTTTGAGTCTGCTCATCTTTATGGAGAAGAAGCCCCTGAGTATTTCACTGTGTTGGAAAATGGAGTTCACTATCAGGTTTTTATGAATGATGGACTGATGACGGGAATCTTTTTGGATCAGCATGAAGTACGTGGTTCCTTGGTGGATGGCCTGGCGGCAGGCAAGTCACTTTTGAACATGTTTTCGTACACGGCAGCATTTTCTATTGCTGCTGCCATGGGCGGAGCAGGGGAAACGACTTCTGTCGATTTAGCCAAACGCTCGCGAGAACTTTCTAAAGCTCACTTTAAGGTTAATAGTTTAGACTTAGATAATCATCACTTTGTAGTAATGGATGTATTTGAATATTTCAAATATGCCAAACGTAAAGGCTTGACTTATGATGTGATTGTCTTGGATCCGCCAAGCTTTGCACGAAATAAGAAACAAACCTTTTCAGTAGCCAAAGATTACCACAAGTTGATTTCTCAATCTTTGGAAATACTAAATACAGGTGGAACTATTATCGCTTCGACCAACGCTGCAAATGTTTCTGTCGAAAAATTTAAGCGGCAGATTGAAAAAGGTTTTGGTGTTAGAAAATACCGTTATGAGGCAAGTTATCGCTTGCCAGCCGATTTTGTAATCAATAAAAATGATGAAAGTAGTAATTACCTAAAGGTCTTTACGATACAGGTAGATAAATGAAAATAGTAGTTCCTATTATGCCTAGAAATCTGGAAGAGGTAGAGGCCATTGATGTAGAACGTCTAGCAGAGGCAGATATTGTTGAATGGCGAGCAGACTATCTTCCGAAAGATGATATTTTAAGAGTAGCACCTGCTATATTTGAAAAATGTAATGGTAAGGAAGTGGTTTTCACCATTCGGACAACACGTGAAGGTGGCCACTTGGATTTGGACGATCAAGAATATGTTAATTTAATCAAAGAAGTTGCAGCGCTTTATCAGCCAGATTATATTGATTTTGAATATTATTCTTATAAGTCGGTTTTTGAGCAGATGTTGGAGTTTCCTAATCTTGTGTTGAGTTATCATAATTTTGAGGAAACACCGTCTAATTATATGGAAATCATGTCTGAACTGACTAGCCTGTCACCAGCTGTTGTTAAAATGGCTGTAATGGCTAAGACAGAGCAGGACGTCCTAGATGTTATGAATTATACTCGTGGTTTTAAATCGCTGAACACCGAGCAGACATTTGCGACAATCGCTATGGGTGAACTAGGGAAGTTAACGCGTATTGCAGGTGTGATTACAGGATCCTGCTGGACTTTTGCCAGCTTAGATGAAACATCTGCACCTGGGCAGATGTCTTTAGGCAATACTCGTAAGTTTTTGGAAATTTTGGAGAATTAAGTATGCGTTATTTAACAGCTGGTGAGTCTCATGGACCACGTCTAACAGCCATTATTGAGGGAGTTCCAGCTGGTCTTCCTTTAACAGCTGAGGATATTAATGAAGATTTAAAACGTCGCCAGGGGGGATACGGTCGTGGTAGTAGGATGCAGATTGAAACAGATCGCGTAGAGATTACGGCTGGTGTTCGTCACGGTAAGACAACCGGTGCCCCGATTACATTGAATGTGACCAATAAAGACCATCAAAAATGGTTGGATATTATGGCAGTTGAGGACATCGAAGAGAAGCTCAAAAGTAAGCGTCGTATCAAACATCCACGACCAGGACATGCTGACCTAGTTGGTGGTATGAAATATCGCTTTGATGATTTGCGTAATTCCTTGGAGCGTTCTAGTGCGCGTGAGACAACTATGCGTGTAGCTGTTGGTGCGGTTGCCAAACGGATTTTGGCTGAGTTGGATATTGAAATTGCTAACCATGTAGTCGTTTTCGGAGGGAAGGAAATTGATGTCCCAGATGGTTTAAGCGTAGCAGAAATCAAAGAGCGTGCAGCTCAGTCAGAAGTATCCATTGTCAACCAAGAGCGTGAAGAAGAAATCAAAGCCTATATTGATCAAATCAAGCGAGATGGAGATACTATTGGCGGAGTGATTGAGACTGTTGTTGGAGGAGTTCCAGCTGGCTTGGGATCATATGTGCAATGGGATAAAAAGTTAGATGCAAAATTAGCGCAGGCTGTTGTTTCAATCAATGCTTTTAAGGGAGTAGAATTTGGAGTAGGCTTCCAAGCTGGCTATCTCAAAGGGAGCCAAGTCATGGACGAAATTCTCTGGTCCCAAGAAAAAGGATATACACGCCGAACCAATAATCTAGGTGGTTTCGAAGGTGGTATGACCAATGGCGAGGTCCTAATCATTCGTGGTGTTATGAAACCAATTCCGACCCTCTATAAGCCATTGATGTCGGTTGACATTGATACCCATGAGCCTTATAAAGCTACTGTGGAGCGTTCAGATCCAACGGCTCTCCCAGCAGCTGGTGTGGTCATGGAATCAGTCGTGGCTACAACTCTAGCGACAGAAATCCTAGAGAAGTTCTCTTCCGATAATATGGAGGAATTGAAAGCTGCAGTAGCCAGTCATCGCGACTATGTCAAAAATTTCTAGGTAATTAATGAAAAAAACGATTTTAATTGTAGGTCTAGGGTTGATTGGAAGTTCACTTGCGCTCTGTATTCGCAAAGACCATCCTGACTATCACCTCATTGGCTTTGATCCTAACGAACAATCATGCCAAATTGCCTTGGGCAAGGGGATGGTTGATGAGGTGTCAACGGAATTGGAGGGTGTGGCAAAGCAGGCTGATGTGATTCTTCTTTGTGTTCCAATTCAAGTTTCTTTGCGTTTAATTGAAGAATTTAGTACCCTTGAATTGAAGGATACGGTCTTGATTACAGATGCAGGTTCAACGAAGTCTGCAATTGTGGCTGCTGCAGAGGAACATTTGGCGCCAAGACAAATTAATTTTATCGGTGGCCACCCTATGGCAGGTAGTCATAAATCTGGTGCCAGTGCAGCAGATCTCTATCTATTTGAGAATGCTTACTACATTATGACACCGTGTCAGGCTACCAAGCGGGATGCGGTTCCCCGATTGACAGATTTGTTATCTGGAACGGGGGCACGTTTTGTTCAGATTGATGCAGCAGAACATGACCGTGTGACCAGTCAAATTTCACATTTTCCACACGTATTGGCTTCTAGTTTGATGCATCAAGCTGGAGAGTTTGCGCAAGAACATCCCTTTACGAATAATTTTGCAGCTGGCGGATTTAGAGATATGACACGGATTGCGGAAAGTGAGCCGAGCATGTGGACTAGCATTTTGCTAACCAATGCGGATTCTATTCTAAATCGAATCGAGGAATTTCAAGAACGTCTTTCAGAAATTTCAGATGTGCTCAGATCTGGTAATCAAGAAGCAATTTGGGACTTTTTTGATAAGGGACGTCAAACTCGTAAAGCCATGGAAATTCACAAGCGTGCAGGTGTTGATTCTTTCTACGATTTATTCCTTAGTGTTCCTGATGAGGAAGATACGATTTTGAAGGTTTTGGAAGTCTTACGGGGTATTTCCATTGTCAATATTCGTATCAATGAAGAGAACCGTGAAGATATACACGGTATTTTACAAATTACGTTTAAAAATAAGGGAAATTTGGAAGACGCTGCGAAACGTTTAAGAGAGCAGACGATTTACAAAATTCATTTAGATTAGGAGAAAATTATGTCAACAAATATCTATGATATAGCAAATGAATTGGAACGTGCAATCCGTAACCTGCCTGAATATAAGGCGGTGGAAGCCGTTAAGGTCTCAGTTGAGGGGGATTCAGAAGCCAAAGAAATATTGGAAAGTTATATTTCTTTCCAAAAAGAAATCCAATCTAAATTGCAGGCTGGTGAAATTCCTACTGAAGCTGACCAAAAGAAAATGTTGGATTTCAACAAGAAAGTTCAGGGAAATCCACTTTTGACGGAATATTTCAGCAAGCAACAACAATTGGGAACTTATGTAGCTGATTTGGAACGTATCATCTTCAAGCCTCTCAACGAATTGTTGTAATATATTTATATTTGATAGGAGCAGGGTGTTAGGTCGTGGATTGACGCCTAGTATATACTGCTTACGTAGAGTTCTTATCTCCAAGTACAGATTTAGAAACGGTACTTTGGGGAGTAAGAACTCTTTTTTCTACCTTCTCACAGCATCCATTTCTTATAAAGTTATGGTAATTACTTGACATTTTCTAATAGAAGTTCTACAATATATTTAGTATATGGTTATAACCAGTTTGATAAGTATATATATCAATAAAGGAGATAGTATGACAGTATTTATAAAAGCAAAATCTATTATTTTACCAGAGAGTGAGGTCGAATCAGCCTATTTAGAAATCACTGACAAGGGTCAGTTTGGAAGGATTGTGACCGAAAAGCCTGAAGGGGAGATTGTTGATTATTCTGACTTTCATTTAGCACCAGGGCTAGTTGATACACATATCCACGGCTACGCTTCTCACGATGTTATGGACAATGATTTTGAAGGGATCAAGGTAATTTCAGAAGGTCTCTTGTCTTGTGGGGTGACCTCTTGGCTTCCAACGACCTTAACAGATACGACTGAAAATTTAGATGCAGTTTGTGAAACGATTGGGACTTATGCAGGGCAGGAAACAGGCGCCAAGATTCAAGGTATTTTCTTAGAGGGTCCCTTCTTTACAGAAAAATACAAAGGAGCACAAAATCCTAAGTACATGAGCGATCCATCCATTGAAAAGTTGGACAACTGGCACAGCTTATCGAAAGGTTTAGTCAATAAAATTGCCATTGCTCCAGAACGTGAAGGTGTTAAAGAATTCATCGAGTTTGCTAACAGCAAGGCAATTCATACTGCCTTGGCTCACAGCGATGCGACCTATGCGCAAGCGGAAGCAGCAGTAGAAGCTGGTGCCAATATCTTCGTCCATGTTTACAATGGGATGAGTGGGCTTCATCACCGTGAACCAGGTATGGTCGGAGCTACTTTGAATTTAAAAAATGTCTATGCGGAAATGATTTGTGATGGACACCATGTTCATCCAGCTGCGGCAGAAATCGTGGTCAAAGCACGTGGAGTAGAGGAAACTGTTTTGATTACGGACTGTATGCGAGCTGGCGGTATGGGTGAAGGGGAGTCCCGCCTCGGTGAATTTGAAGTTGTTGTAAAAGATGGAACTGCTCGTTTAAAAGAAAGTGGTAGTTTGGCAGGTTCTATCTTAGAATTG
Source organism: Streptococcus sp. 2018162 (assembly GCF_019754175.1). Lineage (NCBI taxonomy): Bacteria > Bacillati > Bacillota > Bacilli > Lactobacillales > Streptococcaceae > Streptococcus > Streptococcus sp. 2018162. Next base: position 255,176 of record NZ_JAIJZP010000002.1, read on the forward strand.
ATCGAAGCAGTACAGAATGTTGTGAAATGGGGCTTGGTGTCCCTACCTGATGCCCTTCGTATGGCCTCTCTGGCACCAGCTCGCTCTGTCAATATTGACCATATTTGCGGTCGGATTGCAGAAGGCCGAGCTGCAGACTTTATCGTCGTAGATGATGCAGGACGCTTACAAGCGACCTATCTAGATGGCGTGAAACGATTTGGTTAATAAAATTTCTTAGGAGGAAACTAATGACAAAATTACAACTTTCTCAGGCTAAATTCAATCACATGACCCGCTTGTCAAATAGCGATCAGGTGATTGCGGCCTTGGCGATTGACCAACGGGGGGCTTTGAAACGCTTACTTGCTGCTGCAGCAGGTGGTGGCGAATTTGGAGATGACATTTTGATTGACTTCAAGAAAGTCATTTCAAGCGATTTGACCCCTTATGCAAGCTCTATCCTCTTGGATGCTGAGTATGGTGTTCCAGCTTCAGAATTGCGTCATGCAGATTGTGGATTCATTGCAGCTTATGAAAAAACAGGTTACGATGCGTCCACACCAGGTCGTTTGCCAGACCTTTTGCCAAACTGGTCAGCTAAACGCATCAAAGAATTGGGAGCGGATGCCGTAAAAATCTTGCTTTACTATGATGTAGATGACAAGCCAGAAATCAACGACATTAAGCATGCTTGGGTAGAACGCATTGGTAGTGAGTGTATCGCAGAAGATATTCCTTACTTCGTCGAAATCTTGACTTACGATGCCAGCGATATGGATGTGACTTCTCGTGAATACGCAGCCCTCAAACCACACAAGGTCAATGGTGCCATGCGTGAATTTAGTAAGTCACGTTATAATGCCGACGTGCTCAAGGTTGAAGTGCCTGTCAATATGAACTTTGTAGAAGGCTACACAGATGAAGAGCCAGTCTATACAGTTGAGGAAGCTAAGGCCTTCTTCAAGGAACAAACAGACAGCACTCACTTGCCATTCATTTATTTGAGTGCAGGTGTATCTGCCAAACTCTTCCAAGAAACACTTGTCTTTGCCAAAGAAGCAGGTTCAAGCTTTAATGGTGTTCTTTGTGGTCGGGCGACTTGGAAGGATGCAGTAGCCATCTTTGCAAGCGAGGGTGAAGAAGCAGCCAAAGCTTGGTTGGCAGATCAAGGTCGCCGCAACGTAGAAGAACTCAACGAGGTTCTAGCAACTACAGCATGTCCTTGGACTGAAAAAGTTGAAGTAAAATAATTGTTTTAGTAGGGTCTGAGCTTAGGTTCAGACTTTTTTGTGACATCAAATATAGTCATTTATACCCTTCGAAAATCAAAATCAGTCGTTGTTGACCTGATGTTGCATATCTCCCGCCTTGAACAGTCCATTTACTGTGCAAGCAATCCCAGAAACAAGAAAGCATTGAGTTATAGCTGCGGCTGTTGACAGGTCGTTTTATAGCTAATAATATAGGGGTCTATTTTTAGAAAAATTCGAAAAACTTGAAAAATCTGAAAATTTACGCAATTTCCTATTGACAAATAATTTGAAAACAGTTATGATAGTTACAAATAAATGAGAAAGGGAAACAGAGATGTTACAAATGTGTCAAAATCATTCAGCTAATCATACTTATTTCTACGGCTATTTTAGATAGTGTTTGTAGACATGGTAAACATGGATGCAAACACGGGAACGTAAAGTTTGTATCTATGTGGCTGTAGCTATTTTGACATGTGCCCATAGATGATACATCTAAATGGCACGGATAATTCATTCTGTTTTCCTATACAGATGAAATATAAGGACCGTTTAGAGTGTAGTCTAAGCGGTCCTTTCTTGTTTGCAATTATATTTATAAAAGGAGAATAATCATGGGATTTAAAAAAATTATACTTAGTTCAGTGGCACTTTTGTCAGCAGTAACGCTTGTTGCATGCAGTTCCAATTCGTCAGATTCAAGTTCAGTCAATGTTGGTATTATTCAATATGCTGAACATGAAGCATTGACCTCAGCTCGTGAAGGCTTTGTAGAGGCACTCGAAGAAGCAGGCTACAAGGAAGGTGAAAATCTGACGATTGATTTGCAAAATGCCCAAGGTGATCAAGCAAACTTACAGACAATGGTTGAGAAATTGGCAGGGAAAAATGATCTTAACTTTGCCATCGCAACACCGGCAGCCCAAGCCATGCTTAATGCAGATAGTGAAACATCAAGTGTATTCACAGCTGTCACAGATCCAGTTGAAGCAGGTTTGGTTGAATCATTGGAAAAACCAGGTGGGACCATGACGGGATCGACTGATGCAACTGATGTGGAAGGTCAAATCGAGATGTTGCTCAAGGTTGTACCAACTGCGAAGACTGTCGGTATTTTCTACAATTCTAGCGAGGTAAACTCAGAAGTTCAAGCTGAGCAGGCTAAAAAAGCACTCGAAGCAAAAGGTGTAAAGGTAGAAGTGACAACAGTTACGACTACAAACGATGTTCAGCAAGCTATTACTTCACTTGCAGGAAAAGTCGATGCTATCTATCTTCCAACTGATAACACAGTTGCCTCTACAGCTTCAACAATCGGTGATATTTTAAAAGAAGCAAAAGTTCCAGCTATGGGAAGTGACGCGGCAGTTATTGACGCAGCTCTATTTACCTACGGTGTCGACTACCATGCTATCGGTGTTCAAGCTGGTGAATTGGCCGTGAAGATTTTGAAGGGTGAAAAGCCAGCTGATTTAGCAGTTGCAAAACCAAATACAGCGGCTATTACCGTCAATGAAGAAATGGCTAAAGCTGTTGGTATTGATGCAGCGACTATAAAAGCATTAGAAGAGTAAAATATTTAGGAGAAGAAACGTTTATGTATTATAAGCTAGTAAAAAAATTGGCAACTATTTCAGTAGCAAGTATGGGTTTGCTAACACTTGCAGCTTGTTCCTCATCATCAGAACAAGCTTCCTCAGATGTGGTCAAAGTTGGAGTTCTCCAATATATGGAGCATGAATCATTGACAGCTGCCCGTGAGGGTTTTGTGGCGGAATTAGAAGCAAATGGCTACAAAGAGGATGAAAAATTGGTTTTGGACTATCAAAATGCCCAAGGTGATCAAGCTAACCTTCAAACCATTTCAGAACAATTAATCGATGGAAATGATATTGTCTTGGCAATCGCTACGCCGTCTGCCCAGAGTTTAGCGACTGTGTCTACTGAAACGCCGATTGTCTTTACTGCGGTTACAGATCCCTTGTCAGCTGATTTGGTAGAATCCATTGAAAAACCAGGTGGACTTTTGACAGGTACTTCTGATCAAGCTCCAATTGACAAACAGGTTGAGTTGCTAGGACAAGCTGTTCCGAATGCTAAGACAGTTGGTATTTTGTACACTACTAGCGAACGTAATTCAGAAGTCCAGGTAGAGCAAGCTAAGGAATTGCTAGAAAAAGCAGGTTATAAGGTAGTGGTAAAAGGAATCACTTCGACTAATGAAGTACAAGATGCTACAACAAGTTTGATGAAGGATGTAGATGCTCTCTTTATTCCAACAGACAATACTGTCGCTTCAACCATGACCATGATCGGTGAATTGTCAGTGGAGCATAAAGTTCCTGTCATCGGTGGTTCAACGGACATGGTGGATGAAGGAGGTCTTTTGACTTACGGTACCAACTATGAAGCTTTAGGTCGTCAAACTGCAAAAATGGCTATTAAGATTATCGAAGGAGCCAATGTGTCAGAAACAGCGGTAGAATACCCAGAGACCGTCAGTCTTCACGTTAATGAAGAAATGGCTCAGAAATTAGGTATCGATACTTCTAAGCTTGCTGTATCTGAATAAGATCGGTATGATAGAACCTAGTATTGACTACGAATTTAGAAAAAGGAGAAAATCGTGGATATTATTTTATCAAGTATCTCGCAAGGCTTGCTTTGGTCAGTTATGGCGATTGGTGTTTACTTGACGTTTCGTATTTTAGATATTGCTGATATGACAGCTGAGGGGTCTTATCCGCTTGGAGCTGCTGTTTGTGCGACAGGGATTGTGAACGGAGTGAATCCCTTACTGGCAACCTTTATGGCTATGGTAGCTGGTATGGGTGCAGGCTTGATTTCTGGTTTACTTCATACAAAACTAAAAATTCCAGCCCTTTTGACCGGTATTGTAACCTTGACAGGTCTCTACTCTATCAACTTGAAAATATTAGGCAAAGCCAATGTAGCCCTGCTCAAACAAGAAACACTGGTGACCCAATTGCAGGATTTCGGTTTGACAAAAACAAATGCTGTTTTGGTGATTGGTCTGGTCTTTGTACTAGCAGTTGTAGGCCTATTGACGCTCTTGCTCAATACACAAATTGGTCTAGCTATTCGTTCAACAGGGGATAACATTCCAATGAGTGAGGCCAATGGTATCAATGTAGACAATATGAAAATCTACGGCTATATGTTGTCGAATGGTCTAATTGCCCTTTGTGGAGCTCTTCTTACTCAGAATAATGGCTATGCAGATCTCAATTCAGGTACTGGTACCATTGTTATCGGTCTAGCATCTGTCATTATTGCAGAAGTTATCTTGCGTAACTTACGCCTGGGTTGGAGACTCCTATCGGTTGTTCTCGGTGCAGTTGTTTACCGTTTGATTATCTTAGCGATTTTGGAAATTCCAGGTATGGATGCAGACCTTGTTAAACTCTTCTCAGCTATCCTTCTGGCAACCGTTCTCTATGTGCCAGAATTGCAGAAGAAATTGAATATTCGTCGTCCAAAATTGAATGGAAATGCTTAGGAGGAAGTCATGTCTACAATTTTATCAATTCAAAATATTCATAAAACCTTCGAAGCTGGAACAGTTAATGAGAACCATGTCCTTCGTGGGTTGAACTTAGATGTAAAAGAGGGTGATTTTATCTCCATTATCGGTGGTAATGGTGCTGGTAAATCAACTTTCATGAACTCACTTGCAGGTGCCTTGACGGTTGATTCGGGCGATATTTTGCTTGAAGGTAAATCCATTAAGTATGTCTCAGCTGCCAAACGTTCTAAGGACATCAGCCGTGTCTTCCAAGATCCTAAGATGGGAACAGCTTCCCGCTTGACCATTGAAGAAAACATGGCTATTGCCTATCGTCGTGGATTGTCACGTGGTCTTGGCTGGGGTGTGAAGGATAGTGAACGTGCTATTTTTAAGGAAGCCTTGAAAGAACTTGGTCTGGGACTAGAAAACCGTATGAAGGTTGACACGCAATTTCTTTCAGGTGGTCAACGTCAGGCCTTGACATTGATGATGGCTTCGCTGGTCAAACCAAAAGTTCTGCTCTTGGACGAACACACTGCGGCCCTTGATCCCAAAACTAGCGATATGGTCATGGAATTGACTAAAAAGATTGTCGAGAGTCACCAGTTGACAGCTCTGATGATTACGCATAATATGGAAAACGCCATTGAATATGGTAATCGTTTGGTCATGTTGCACCGTGGTCAGATTGTTGTCGATGTAGAAGGAGAAGAGAAGAAGAACTTAACCGTTCAAAACTTGATGGATCTTTTCTACAAAAACAGTGGTGAAAAGCTAACTGACGATGAAATGATTTTATAAAAAATAAGACTACTGATGATTTTGAATCAGTAGTCATTTTTCTTATCTTGTCATTTAGTATTTCTTTTATTACTTCGACGTGAGAGGAAACTCCGTTTCCTTATTTCTAACCTTCAACTATCTACCAGATAGTTGAAGCGAGTACTAAAAGACTATACTTGTAGAAATTCTAGCATTTCTTCCATTGGAATTTGATGGATGGCAGCCTGTCCCGATTGAGGGACGATGACGAGTTTGATGGTCTTGCCACGTGCTTTTTTATCGTGAGTTAGGGCGGCGTATAATTCATCTACATTCCAAGGTTGGTGTGTAGTCGGCAAGCCGAATTTTTCACACATGGCGATAATCTTTTCTGTCATACCAGCTGGCATCAGTCCTTTTTTCTCAGCTGCGCGTGAGATTTGTACCATACCGATAGCAACAGCTTCACCGTGCATGACCTGGCCGTAACCAGCGGTCGCTTCAATAGCATGTCCAATCGTGTGACCGAAGTTGAGGTAGAGTCTGACACCGTTGTCTAATTCATCTTCGACAACAACCTTGCGTTTGACTTCACAGGAGTGGTAGATGATATAGTCAGCATGCTCCAGAATGCTCTCGACAGAGCCGTCTAATTGGTCTAGGGTTTCCCAGAGCTCCACATCATCTATTAAGCCATATTTGACAACCTCGCCCATTCCTTCAATCAATTCTCGTTTGCCGAGTGTTTTGAGGGTATCAGGGTCAATGAGAACGCCGTCTGGTTGGCAGAAGGTCCCCACCATATTTTTGGCAAATGGGGTGTTCACGCCAGTTTTTCCCCCGATAGAAGAATCGACTTGGGCAGTTAGGCTGGTTGGGATTTGTAGGAAATGGATACCACGCATATAGGTAGAAGCGACAAAACCTGCCAAATCGCCAACGACTCCTCCGCCGAGAGCAATGATTCCATCACTTCGTGTCATACCATTTTTTACGAGAAATTCGTAGGCCTGGTTGACGGTATCAAGATTTTTTGAGGCTTCACCTTCTGGAAATTCAAAAGCAATGGTTTCAAAACCAGCTTGTTCTAAGCTTGACTGGACTGTTTCACGGTAGAGTGAGCCAACGTGGTCATCTGTAATAATGGCGATTTTCTGAGGTTTCCAAAGTTCTTTGACCCATGCACCTGTCTGTGCTAAACTTCCTCTTTGGATAAGGATGTCGTAGGGATTGTGGGGAAGATTGACGGTCAGTTTCATCAGATTTCCTCTCTATTTGATGTCGTATTTCTGGACTAATTGGTCCCAAATCAAGTCAGTCGGCATTTCCTTACCAGTCCAGGCTTGGAAGGCTTCAGCTGCTTGGAAGAGAAGCATGCCCAAACCATTGATAGTTGGATTGCCTTGAGATTGGGCTAGTTTTAATAAAGGTGTTTCGAATGGTTGATAGATCACATCTGCAACCAAAAGATTTTCAGGAAAGCGAATGGTAGAAGGAACAGGTTGAGAATACCCATCCATGCCTACACTGGTTCCGTTGACTAGTAAGTCGGAGTTGGCAATATGTTCCTGTAGTAATTGGCTATCTTCGAGCGCTAGGACCTGCATAGGAACTCCAGTTGCTTGAGCAATAGGTGTAAGACTCGCCTGTGTTCTTTCCAAGCTTTGTTGGCGGCAGAAAATAGTAATTTCCTTTGCACCATCCAATGTAGCCTGAGCTATGATAGCAGTAGAAGCACCACCACCACCTAGAATGGTCAGTCGCTTGTTGCGTACTTGGAATCCTCTTAGTTTTTCTAAACTTTTGAAGAATCCAATGCCATCGGTATTGTGACCGATTAGTAAGCCGTTCTGATGAATGACAGTATTGACAGCGCCAATCAGGCGTGCAGAGGCTGTTAAATCATCTAGATAAGGAATGACAGCTTGTTTATAGGGCATGGAAAGATTGATGCCAAACATATCGTAGCGTTTGATATTTTCAAGAGTAGCAGCCAAATCCTCTTCTGGAATTTCCAAAGCGACATAGACACCATTTACACCTGTTTCCTTAAAAGCCAGATTATGAATGAAGGGGGAAATGGTGTGTTTGATTGGCTTTGCAACAACGGCAGCAAGACGAGTGTAACCATCAATGTTCATAGCTTACCTCCAAATTATTTATCCTATAAAAAATTAAGGAAAGAATTAGACAGTTTGATGAATTTCACGAATCAGAGCTTCCGTTTTTTCCCAACCCAAGCAAGGATCGGTAATGGATTTTCCGAATACCTCAGGGCTATCTTGACGGCCGTCTTCCAAGTAGGATTCAATCATGAAACCACGGACATATTTGCGAATGGCTTCATTCCAATCACGGTTGATGAGGGTTTGACGGACGATACGGATTTGTTCCAGGTAGTTTTTACCAGAATTGTCGTGGTTGGTATCAATTACGATAAATGGATTTTTAAGACCAAATTGTTCATACTGTTTGATGGTTTTCAAGAGAATATCATAGTAGTAGTTTGGCTCATAACCGCCCTTTTCAGTATTGGCACCACGAAGGATAGCATGAGCGAGAGGGTTGCCATCTGTATCAACTTCTGCATCGCGGTAAATAAAGTTCTGTTTGTTTTGTGCGGCGTAGATAGCATTGAACATAACGGTCAAATTACCAGAAGTTGGGTTTTTCATACCAGTTGGCATATCGACACCTGATGCAACAAATCTGTGTTCTTGGTCTTCAACCGAACGTGCTCCGATAGCATGGTAGGACACCAAGTCTTCCACAAGAGGGTAGTTGGCAGAGTAGAGCATTTCATCAGCAGTTGTGAGTCCGGTCTCAGTAATGACACGGTAATGCAAATTACGAACGGCTGCAATTCCGTTAATGAGGTCTGGTAATTTAGAAGTATCTGGCTGATGAACCAGTCCTTTATAGCCTTCCCCATTGGTACGTGGTTTAGCTGTGTAAACCCGCATGACCATGAAGATTTTATCTTTGACTTCCTCTTGAAGCTTAGAGAGACGACGTGCATATTCTAGAACGGCCTCTTCATTATCTGATGAGCAAGGGCCGATAACCAAGAGCAGACGGTCATCTTCGCCTCGGATAATTCTTTTCAGTTCTTCATCGCGCTGATTTTTTGCAGCCAGAAATTCTCCTTCTAACTTGGAAAGTTCCTTTACTTTATCGATGTCTAAACTGGTGCTACGTTTGTGAATTCCCATAATATCTTCCTATCTGTTGTAAATTTCTCGGATGAGTTCTTGTGTTTTTTCCCAGCCTAAGCAAGGGTCTGTGATGGATTTTCCATAGATGTCTGGATTGTCTTGGCGACCGTCTTCAATGTAGGATTCAATCATAAATCCGCGAACGTAGTTACGAATGGATTCGTTCCAGTCACGGTTGATTAAGGTTTGACGGACGATACGGATTTGTTCCAAATAATTTTTCCCAGAATTGTCATGGTTTGTATCGATAATAATAAATGGATTTTTCAAGCCAAATTGGTCATAGAGCTCAATGGTTTCTAGAAGATTGTCATAGTAATAGTTTGGTAGGTATTTACCATTTTCATTGACTGCGCCACGAAGAATAACGTGAGCAAGTGGATTGCCAGATGTTTCAACTTCAGTATTGTTGAAGAGGAAGGATTGCTTCTTCTGAGCAGCAAAAAGACCGTTGAACATGACTTTGAGGTTACCAGATGTTGGATTTTTCAAGCCTGTTGGAACATCGATGCCTGACGCTACAAAGCGGTGCTGCTGATTTTCAACCGAACGAGCTCCGATAGCGATGTAGGAAACCAAGTCATCAACCAAAGGCAGGTTTTCAGGATAGAGCATCTCGTCAGCAGTAGTTAAACCTGTTTCCGTAATGACACGATAGTGGAGGTTACGAACTGCTTTGATTCCGTTGATGAGGCTTGGTGCAGCATCTGTATCTGGTTGGTGCATGAGTCCTTTATAACCATCACCATTGGTACGTGGCTTGGCAGTATAGACGCGCATGACCATGAAAATTTTATCTTTGACCTCTTCTTGGAGCTTGGCCAAGCGGTGAGCATAATCTAAGACAGCCTCTTCATTGTCAGAAGAACATGGCCCAATTACTAGGAGAAGACGATCATCTTCACCTTTTAAGATAGCTTCAAGTTCACGGTCACGAGCTTGTTTTTTAGCAAGTGTTTCTGGAGAAAGTTTTGAATGTTCTCGTACTTGATTGATGTCAATTTTTTCGCTGATTGGTGTAAACAATAGGTCTTCCTCTTTCATTTATAGATTTCTCAATTATACCATTATTTTTAAGAATTTAAAACCAATATTCATGATTTTGTGTGAAATTTACAGTAAATTCTGAATATTTTATATAAAGAAAATTTAAGAAATTTTACTTACAATAGGTTAACGATTTTTGATTCATACACTTTGGATAAAAATGTAATGGAAATTGATTTTTTTGCAAGTCATTGTCATAAAAATCAGAAAATATTTAATAAATATGATAGAATGGAAGTAATACTAGTTTGAGGTAAGGGTATGAAATTAAGAAAAAACGTAGAAAAACTACAGGGTGCGATTCGTGTCCCAGGTGATAAATCAATCAGTCATCGTTCTATTATTTTTGGTTCCCTTGCAAAAGGTGTTACCCGTGTCCACGATATTTTGCGTGGAGAAGATGTCTTGTCAACCATGCAGGTCTTTCGTGACTTGGGTGTAAAAATTGAAGACAATGGTGATATTGTTGAAGTACACGGTGTTGGCTTTGATGGTCTTCAAGCACCCAAAAATGATTTGGATATGGGAAATTCTGGAACCTCGATTCGTTTGATTTCAGGCGTTTTAGCAGGTCAAGATTTTGAGGCGACTATGTTTGGTGATGATTCCTTATCCAAACGTCCTATGGACCGAGTGACTATTCCACTCAGTCAAATGGGAGTAGAGATTTCTGGACAAACTGAACGTGACCTACCTCCGTTGACCATCAAAGGGAATAAGAATTTAAAACCAATTCGCTACCAACTCCCTGTAGCCTCTGCCCAAGTAAAATCAGCTCTGATTTTTGCTGCCTTGCAGGCTGAGGGAGAGTCGGTCATCGTAGAAAAAGAGTTGACTCGCAACCATACAGAAGATATGATTGTCCAGTTTGGTGGACAGTTGGAAGTCAATGGCAAGGAAATCCGCATCCAAGGTGGTCAGGAGTTTATTGCTCAAGAGATTACAGTTCCGGGCGATATTTCAAGTGCCGCCTTTTGGTTGGTTGCTGGCTTAATCGTACCAGGTTCAAAAATTGTCCTTGAAAATGTGGGAATCAATGAAACTCGGACTGGTATTTTAGATGTCATTAAAGCCATGGGCGGTAAAATGACTCTTTCTAACATAGATGAACTTGCAAAATCTGCTACCATTACAGTTGAAACGTCGGAATTGAAGGCTACGGAGATTGCAGGCGAATTGATACCTCGTTTGATTGATGAGTTGCCAATTATTACCTTACTAGCGACTCAAGCACATGGAACAACGATTATTCGTGATGCTGAGGAGTTGAAAGTTAAAGAAACGGATCGTATTCAGGTTGTTGCAGATGCTCTAAATAGTATGGGAGCAACTATTGAACCAACAGAAGATGGTATGATTATTCACGGACCAACTGCTTTACATGGTGCTGAAATCAATACATTTGGTGACCACCGTATCGGTATGATGACTGCCATTGCCGCCTTGTTGGCCAAAGATGGAGAAGTTGTATTGGAAAGAGCAGAAGCTATCAATACTAGCTATCCTGCCTTCTTTGAACACTTAAATAGTTTGATGGATTAGGAGAATGTATGCCAATCGTTTTACTTGGATTTATGGGAGTTGGAAAAACAACAACAGCACATTTGTTAAATCTCCCCGTTTACGATATGGACCATATCATTGAAGAACGGATTGGTATGCCTATTGCTGACTATTTCAGTCTTGAAGGAGAGGCTTCGTTTAGACAACTGGAGACAGAGGTGTTGAAAGAATTGCTGGACTTACCTAGTAATTGTATCGTGTCAACTGGTGGTGGTGTGATTAAATCTGAAGTAAACAGGGAATTGCTGCTGGCAAATAGGGAGGACAATGTACTTCTTACTGCCTCCTTTGAAGTTTCCTATCAGAGAATTCGTAAGGATAGACAGTCGCAAAGACCTCTCTTTTTACAGTGTAGTAAGGAAGAGTTTGAAGCCCTTTATCGTGAACGAATGGCACTTTATCAAGGTTTAGCCGATACTGTAATCGATACAGATAAACTGAATCCAGAACAAGTAGCAAGGAAAATTTTATGCAAGTAGCCTATCTAGGACCTCGTGGTTCTTTTACACATCAAGTGGCCCAGCAGGCCTTTCCGACTGCGGATTTGCAGGCTTTTGAAACGATTACAGAGGTTATCAAGGCCTACGAAACGGGGGAAGTTACCTATTCCGTTATTCCAGTAGAGAACTCGATTGAAGGTAGTGTTCATGAAACGATTGACTATCTCTTTCATCAGGCGGAGATTCATGCGGTTGCAGAGATTGTTCAACCGATTGCCCAACAACTGTTAGCCACGAGTGCCGATAAGGCTGTAGAGGTTATCTATTCTCATCCGCAGGCAATTGCTCAGGGGAAGAAATATATTCAGGAACATTTTCCTCAGGCTCGTATTGAAATAACAGCTAGTACAGCCTATGCTGCTCGCTTTGTGGCAGAACACCCTGAACAACCATTTGCGGCAATTGCTCCGCAAGCGGCAGCTGTTGAATATGGACTGGAGGTAATTGCGCAAGACATCCAGGAAATTAGCGAGAATTTTACACGCTTTTGGATTTTGGGGGATAAGGATCCGTCTATTGCACTGGAACAAGTAGCTAAAAAAGTCAGTCTTGCACTGACATTGCCAGATAACCTGCCAGGAGCCTTGTATAAGGCCATGTCTGTTTTCTCATGGAGAGGAATCAGCTTAACAAAAATAGAAAGCCGACCCCTGAAAACGGCTTTGGGTGAGTATTTTTTCATACTGGATCTTGACAATCAGTCTGAGGAATTATTAGCCTATTCTCAAAAAGAATTGACTAGTTTAGACATAACCTATAAAGTACTAGGGAATTACCTGGTCTATATGACCAGCTAGGATGAAGACAGATGAATAAAAACAATAATATCCTAACCCATCATGAGCAATTGAGGTTAGATTATTTGCAAAAAAATATCCACTACTTAAATGACAAAGAAAGTCGTGAGTTGGATTATCTATTATATAAAAAAGAGCTGAGAGAACGGCATGGAAGTCCAAGGCAATCTCTACGTAGCTTCACACCAACGGCTTACGAAGATGACTTCGAGGAAGATTATTTTGAAGAGGATGATGAGCAAGAGGAACTGTTGCCTCGCTATCCTGAACGTAGATCCAGAAAAGCAAGACAAACCAAACCTCAACGGTTTCAGTCTCCTCGTATCGAGCCCAAAGCGAAAGTACCTAAACCTAAAAAAGCTCGTAAAAAGGGTGGTTTCAAGCGCTTTATTGGTTTCGTATTGCTTGCTATAGCGCTAGTGATTGTAGCGATGGGCTATAGTTTTTTCAAAGGTATGAATAGCGTGAGTGAGAAGCCAGTAGCTGAGGTCTTCAACGGCGTAGATACATCGAATGGGACAAATATTTTAATTTTGGGAACAGACGGTCGTGTTGGCGAAAGTTCAGGTGAAACTCGAACGGATACCATTATGGTTCTAAATGTGAATAACACGGATAACAAAATCAAACTTGTTAGCTTTATGCGGGATACCTTGGTGGATATTGAGGGATATGAATATAAACTCAATACTGCCTATACTTTGGGAGAACAGGATAATCAGCAAGGGGCTGAAGAAGTTCGGAAGGCGTTGAAGAATAATTTTGACATCGATGTCAAGTACTATGCGATGGTGGATTTTGCAACCTTTGCGACAACGATTGATACACTTTTCCCTGAGGGCGTAACGATTGATGCACAGTTTTCAACTATTAATGGTGAAGTCGTTAGCTCAGTAGAAGTGCCGAATGATTTACAGCTGGAAGAAAATGCTCCTGCTTATCAAACGATTCAGGTCGGTGTACAGCAGATGGATGGTAAGACCTTGCTTAACTACGCGCGCTATCGTTCGGATGATGAAGGTGATTTTGGTCGTACGAGACGTCAACAGGAAGTGTTATCTGCTGTTATGACACAGGCTAAAAATCCAATGAAACTATTCTCTGGCTCCGAAGCTATAGGTAAGGTTGTGGCGATGACTCCGACAACAGTGCCACAAAGCTTTATGTGGCTACAGGGACCAGGCCTTCTATTGGATGCAGCAAATGGTATCGAACGTGTTACAATCCCAGAAAATGGAGACTGGATTGACGACTATGATATGTATGGTGGTATGGCTCTTCGTGTTGATTTTGAAAAATACCAGCAGCGCTTGGCTGAGTTAGGCTTGCGTTAAGAAATATGGTATACTAGAAGTGACTTCGGTCACTTTTTTAGTGGTCCAAAAATAGAAAGTAGAATTATGTTAAAGAAAAACGATATTGTCGAAGTAGAAGTTGTAGATTTGACACATGAGGGGCAGGGTGTGGCAAAAATTGATGGTTTTGTCTTCTTTGTAGACAATGCTCTTCCAGGCGAGAAAATTTCCATGCGCATCTTAAAACTTAAGAAAAATATTGGTTTTGGTAAGGTGGAAGAATGGCAGATCTTCTCACAAGACCGTAATCAGGACTTGGATTTGACCTATCTAAGAACAGGTATTGCTGACTTGGGGCATCTCACTTATCCAGCCCAACTAGCTTTTAAGAAAAAACAAGTTGAGAATAATCTACGCAAGATTGCAGGTCTGCCAGAAATAGCAGTAGCAGATACTTTGGGAATGGACAATCCTCTTGCTTATCGCAATAAGGCAGCTGTTCCTGTTCGTCGTGTGAATGGGCAGTTAGAAACAGGATTTTTCCGAAAAAATTCACATGATTTGGTTCCAATTGAAGATTTTTACATTCAACATAAGGAAATTGACGCCTTGGTTTTAGCGACACGTGACCTGTTGAGAAAATTAGACTTGAAGCCTTACGATGAGAAAGAACAGACAGGACTTGTGAGAAATATTGTTGTTCGTCGTGGTCATTATTCAGGTCAGTTGATGCTAGTTTTAGTTACGACTCGTCCGAAGATTTTCCGTGTTGAAACCCTTATTGAGCGTTTGACAAGCCAATTTCCAAATCTTGTTTCTATCGTTCAGAATATTAATGACCAGAATACCAATGCTATATTCGGTCAAGAATTCCGTCTTTTGCATGGCAGTGAAACTATTACAGATACCATGTTGGGCAATGAATTTGAAATTTCTGCACCGTCTTTCTATCAAGTCAACACAGAAATGGCTGAAAAACTCTATCAGACCGCCATTGACTTTGCAGAATTGTCGGCAGATGATGTCGTGATTGATGCCTATTCAGGTATTGGGACAATTGGTCTCTCCTTTGCAAAACAAGTTAAGCATGTTTACGGTGTAGAAGTCGTTGAAAAGGCTGTCCTTGATAGTCAGAAGAATGCTGCTCGAAATGGGATTGATAATGTTACCTATGTCTGTGATAGTGCAGAATCCGCTATGCAAAAATGGGTGGCAGATGGAGTCAAGCCAACTGTGATTTTTGTCGACCCACCACGAAAAGGTTTGACAGAAAGTTTTATCAAAGCAAGTACTTCTGTAAAACCAGAGAAAATCGTTTATATCTCTTGTAATGTGGCAACCATGGCGCGTGATATTAAACTTTATGAGGAATTGGGGTACAAATTGACCAAGGTACAGCCGACTGATTTATTTCCAAATACGCATCACGTGGAAGTTGTGGGATTATTAAAAAAACGCAACTAGATTGTCCAGCTTGCTCTCTCATTTTTGGGCAAGCTGCTTCCAAGGTCCACAGGACCTTGGAACTCCCAAATACGCATCACGTGGAGTGTGTTGCTCTGCTAGTGAAAGCCTAGAAACCTTTGAACGAAAGCATTATAAAAAGCCTTGGAGACAAGGCTTGAGCTTTGGGGTGGGGTAGTATCAAAGTGACGGCCTCAGTTGAAGTAGTTGATGTTCTGGTGGATTTTAGAGGGATTTATTTCCGTAGACGCAAGGGGGGACATGAGATAAGGAGTATGAGGGAATAGATGTCCCCACCCCTTCCTAATTTGGAAATCAAGTAGAGTGTGTTCGAGGACAGTTAAAACAAGTTATATGGCATAGAATAAGAAAAATTAAGGTAACTAAGTTTATTATGTTATTGAGAAAAGGATTGATTTAAATGAGGTATGATGTTGCATTTGGGAGCTTTTGTTCTAGAGCCAGTCGGCTTATTGTTGGAACTGATTGAAAAAGAAAACAATCGTTGTTAACTTTGGCGAGTCCGACAGTTGTTTTAATATAACTTTGAGCTAGCCACCGTCTTAAACGGTTCTACTAGTGGGGTGAGTTTGAGCTCACCTCTTTTTCTATTTCCATATAACACCAATAGAAAGAAAAATAAAAAAAACATGGCCTTTATTCATAAAGTTGAAGATAAAGTTTCGTAGAATAGGATAAGTTTACCTTGGGTATTTTTCCTATAATAGTTGACAGAAAGGCATCCCAAAGGGGATGATGGGTATGTTTAATGAAGCTTGCAATTTTAGGTGCTGGTATGATTGTGAAGGATGTTCTGCCAGTCCTTACACAGATTGATGAGATTTCCTTGGAGGTTATTTTATCTAGTTCTCGGAGTTTGGAGGAAACTAAAAATCTTGCAGCAACCTACAAGATAAAAGAGGTGACGAGTGACTATGCCAGCATTCTGTCCAATCCTGAGATTGACACCGTCTATGTTGCCTTGCCAAATCACCTTCACTATCACTATGCCAAGCAAGCATTGGAGGCGGGGAAACATGTGATTTGCGAAAAGCCTTTCACACTGAGGGGGAGAGAATTGGATGAGTTGCAGGCAGTGGCTCAAGAAAAAAATCTATTCTTGCTGGAAGCCATCACCAACCAATACCTGCCGAATTTTCAGGTCATCAAAGACCAGTTGGCAAATCTTGGTGACATTAAAATTGTTTCCTGCAATTATTCCCAGTATTCTTCGCGTTATGATACCTTTAAGCGGGGCGATATCTTGCCAGCCTTTGACCCTCAAAAAGGTGGTGGCGCTTTGAGAGATATTAACATCTACAACATCCACCTGATGGTCGGCTTGTTCGGTCGTCCCAAGTCGGTCTCTTATGCGGCGAATATGGAAAAAGGAGTTGATACTTCAGGCATTCTTTCCCTTGATTATGGCGATTTTCAGGCCATTTGTATCGGTGCCAAGGATTCATCGTCAACCATTTCGTCAACGATTCAGGGAACGGACGGTTTTATCCGCATCGATGGACCGACCAACGAACTGCCGTCAGTCTTTGTCCAAACAGGAAAAGACAAGGGACAAGTTTTAGATAAAAATGCTGGTCAGCACAGGATGTATGCCGAATTTGTTGAGTTTAACCGAATCATTACTGAGCGTGATGTTGAAACGATGGCAAAGCAATTTGAGCATAGTCGTCAGGTGTTGGCGATTGTTGATGAGGTCAGTCCCTATCAGCTGGCTGATTGAGGAAGTAGTCTGGTCGACAGTGTTTGCGGTATTGACTGGGGCTGAGACCAGTTTGTTTTTTAAACTGCCGATTAAAATAGGTTTGGTTGCCGAAGGCTAAAATCTGACTGATTTCGGTAAAATTGTAGTCCGAGTAGCGAATCATATTTTCAGCTGTTCGAATGCGTTGGTTATTGATATAGCTTGTAATGGTCATGCCTGTCTCATCCTTGAAGAGTCGGGACAGGTAGTTAGGCGATAGATTGACCGAATCGCTCAGGTCTGGCACAGAAATCTTCTCATGGAGATGTTGGTCGATATAGTCCAGACAGGTCATGACTGGTTTTGAAAATATCCGCTGGTGTTGCACTTGTTTTACTTCCTTAAGGAAATAGGCAATCATTTTCTGCTGGATGCCCTTAATTTCTGTGAAATCCTTAGCCTCATCCATCTGGTGGATGAACAAATCACTAATATTGTACGCTTTTTCCGCCTCGACACCAGCTTCAATGATAAATCGAGTGGCAAGGGTGGCGTTGGCGATAAACATATAGCGACTACTTTGGAGGGTGTCCTTAGAGAGGCTGACAGAACGCATTTTTTCAAAGATGCGTTCCCCCTCAGTCAGGGCTTCGTCCTTACCTTGAGCAAGGAGATGGTATTGACGCATATCTTCCGAATAGGAATCGAAGTGCTTGAACTGATTCTCACGATTGAGATAGGTCATGTAGGCTAATTTGGCTGAGACGGAGTTTTTCTCTAACATAGCCCTATCATATCATAAATTATCAACAAACTAAAAAGAAAGGTTTTATGATGAAAAAATCACTCCCTGTATGGCTCAGTGTTGGTGCCTTTACCATGCTGACTTATCTTTCCATTTATACCAATTTTTGGAAGAAGGATGCTGGTGGGACAGCAGTTGCGACTGGTCAGGTTGATATTGCTGACTCGGAAACGCATACTGATAGTCTAGATTCGGATTCAACCACTTCATCAAACCAAGTGACCATTTTACTGGATTACCAACGCATGGCGGGGTCGGCATCCAACCAGGTGGCAATCTGGGTCGAGAACCAGGCTGGTGAAGTCGTCCGAACCCTGTCGGTCAGTCGCTTTACGGCTCAGGGAGGTTTTTCTCGCCGTCCCGATAGTCTAAATCATTGGGTGTCAGCAGTTCAAGCCAGTCAGCTCGGTCAACAGCAACTGGATTTGGTGACAAGTCCAACGCCGTCAACTGGGGAAAATACCTATATTTGGGATGGCAAGACTGACGATGGACTGGGACTTGAAGATGGTCTATACACCATTTATCTGGAGGGAACCCTCTACTGGGAGAGCAATGTCCTCTTCCAGCAAGACATCGTCCTTGAAAATGGTTTTTTTTCCCTAGTTGGAGACTTAACTAGCGTCTATTCGAGTGATGATTCCTTTAACAAGGAGATGATTCAGGGGGTCAGTGTCAATGTCTAACTATCTCTATCAGCTTTACCATTTCTTTCATATGGATACCGTCTTTACCATCCAACTGGCGAGCCAGCGTTCCATGGATAAGGTTGAAGTTACCCAAGTCTCGCAAGCCCTGCACCAGACTGACCAATTTTTAAAGAGTGTGGAAGAATCACTTTCTGCCTTTCTCGAAACCAGTTCACTCAGTCGTTACCGTCGTCGAGAGCCTGTCATCAATGATAAACTGGCGACCATCATTGGTCTAGCTCGACATCTTGAAGAAAAATCAGGTTATCTCTTTCATCCCTATGATGAGCGAGGTTTCAATCCCACCTCCTTTGTCAAAGGCTGGGCTGTTGAGGAAGTTGTCAAGGGCATCTGGACTGATTTGGTCAATCAAGGGGTCTTGGTTTCAATCATCTTAAACGGTGGCGGTGATATGTTTTGCTTTAGCCAGGAAAACAATGATTTTGAATGGAAAGTTACCGTTGCCCCTCCAAATGCCTGTTTAAAAATGGATGAGGTAATTTCTCTAAGGCAAGGTGGGGTGGCGACATCAGGGAAAAGTCAACGAGGCAATCATTTTTGGAAGGGAAAGTCCAATTCCCTTGCTCAAATCACCCTAGTCGGTCAGTCTTTGGTTGACATGGATGCCTGGTCAACCCTGTTGATGACCCTGTCGGATGAGGAAGTTGGGGCATTTATCAGACAACACGCCCTGACTGCAACCCTAGTGACTAATGATAATCAGATTTTACAGTATAATGGAGGTCTTTTATGTTAAAACATCATCGGTTTTACCTAAATTGTTTGTGGCTAGGTTTGCTCTTTTTGATTCCCCTACCAGCAATTTGCCTACTCTTTGCACAACTTAGTTTGGATGGCAGAAGTCAAGTCGGCGTTCTCTACGGCTTGGTTGCCTATGTCTGGTTTTTAGTGGTCATTTGGCTGTCCTCCAGACCCAGTTGGTTAGATCGTTTAATTGGTTTGCCTGATATGTATATCATTCACGGGATAACCAGTCTTTTTGCTCTGGGCTTGAGCCACCTCCATAAATGGTTGCTCCCTTCGGAAGATCTGCCTAAGTTTTTAGGAGATATCGCCTTTTATCTCTTCCTGACCCTGATTGCCTACTCCCTTATTTTTATGGCGGGTTGGCTGACCAGTCGCTGGGTCTTGCTGGTAAATCTCAAGCGGTTCTTAGAAAAGCTCTTCAAACACGAGTTTAGCATTTGGATTCATCGACTGAATCTTCTTGCTGTGATTCTAGTTTATCTTCATATCTGGGTCATTGATTATATCCGTCAAGCCACTGGTTTTATGGTGTTAATCAGTCTTTATACCCTCTTTGCCCTTGGTTCATATGCCGTTTTTAAGCTAAAGAAGTGGCAGTCTGGTGTATTGCTTTCCCTAGAGTATCTGGATGATGGTTTGCTGAAACTGGATGTTAAGAGTCAGAACCTGACCCGATTTAAAGCAGGGGATTTTATCTTCATTAGGTTTCCTAATCAGCCAGATTTAGCTGAGCCCCACCCCTTTTCTCTTGCGTGTTTTGATGATTATAGCTTTTCCCTCATTATCGACCAGGTGGGTGATTTTACTCAAGCCTTAGCTCGACATGATATTGGAGAGGGACTTGAATTTACCCACGGCTACGGGGTACTTCATCGTTTCAAATCATCGCTTCTACGGCAGGATAAACTGGTTATGATTGCGGGTGGTGTAGGTATCGTCCCCTTTCTATCCTTGATTGAAAAAAATCCCCGTCAGACGATTCATCTGATTCATACCGTAAAAAATGGCAGAGCAAAAATTGCCTATGACTGGCTACAATGCCTAGCAACTAAGCGACCAAATTTCACCTACTTTGCTCAAGAGGGACGACTGGATGAGACCCAGTTGAAGGAACTCATCCCCCTAGACCGTGACAATTTTTTCCTCATTGCAGGTCCAATGGCAATGAACCGTGCCTACCAAAATTATTTGGTCAAAAATGGCATCCCAGAAGACCGCATCTATTATGAAAGCTTTGCCTTTTAATACTCATTTAAAACATGTTGAGGCGGTATCACTGCTTGTACGAGATGATTTATCATCGAAGTAAAAGCAGATGTTCCGCCCATGCGATAGCTGTCGCAGAACATAGTAATGCGGTAACAGCGAACCGTCGAGTGTGTTGCTCTGCTCGTAAAAGCCTAGAAACCTTTGAACGAAAGGGATAATGAAAAGCCTTGATTGTAAGGCTTTTTGCTTTGTGGTGGGAAAGTATCAGAGTGAGTAGAAGTGATAGTATGAAATTATCTAATTCTATTTCCAATCCCCCTGTGGGGATATGTTTATTTCTATTGACAAGGAATTTTTAGGAATAGAAGCATATTCACCCGTTAAAAACAAGACAATAGATTATCCTAATACAATTATGTTATAATGTTCTTTATTAAATAATTTGAAATTGAGGTAATATGAAAAAGAAAAGCACTTTATTACAATCATTTTGACTAGTTCTTTTTAGTACAGTTCTACTGTTACACACAAATAATACTGTATTAGCCGATGATATTGTCAGTACCAAAGGAGATAACACTGCTTATAACTCCAATTCTTCTCCAAATACATTAGATACCTCCTGTAAAACCAAGTGAACCCAAGCTTATCTCTGTTTCACTTCCGCTGGAACCTGTCAAACCAAAAGAAGTGAAAAATCCAAAGGAGCCATTGGTTGTTAAAAAGCCAAGCTCTCCGAAGCCAATGGTTGTCTTTTATCATAGAAGTATTTATAGACCACCTACAAAACTACCTTCGCGCTCTAATAAACCAGTAGTAACAATCAAAACTCCACCAGCGCGTGCTATTCCTCCTGTAACAACCTATCCCGTTAATCAGCCACGAATACATAGCAATCTTGAGCCAAAGTCTCCGATAGTTTCCCATTACCCTACCTATCAACCGTCAATAGTAAACAAAGCAAGCAAGACTTCTCCAAAGGTAAAACCATGGACACATGCTTCAACACCCTCTCTTATGGAAAAGGAGCTAAAAGACAAGCAGGCTAAACTTGATATCAATGATTATTTCCAGAAAAATCTAAATATCGACACTCGAGCTAATTCGGTCAGCACACTTGATTATATTGACTTTTTAGCTAAAAAATTAGGTGAAAAGCATAAAGGAGATCAGGCAAAAATCAATCGAGATTTGGCTTTGATGTTAGCTTATAGAGATTATGGAAATGATGACCTGCAAAATCTTCTTAATAGTTTTTTAAAGCCCCTTGAACATGAAGATAAGATTGCTTCACTTAAAGCAATCCACAGTAATCATATTTTGGATTCGGCAACAATCGATTTTGCGCATACAATGACAACCCTGGCTTCACTTGAAATGCAAGACAATCATCTGAATAATATGACAAAAGGAATCTTTAGTTTAAAACATCCACAGTACTTGTGGTTATTAGCAAAAAGTGGAAAACTAGGAGAGGCATTGGTACAATATGATTTAGGAAAAGCTTTTGCTGGTCACAATAATAAAGAGACAATCTTACAGCTCAATTCTTTTGTTGGGGATATCTATACCTTTAACTCTATAAAAGATGTTAATTCCGATATGGATGCTGTCATTTTAAGTAGTCATCCTGACTATAAAAATCTACCTTTGGCAGAGCGGATTAAAGCTTACTATGGTCAGAGTGATTTAAATGAAAAACGGCAGAAACTGTTTTTGGAAAGCTATGACAAGAATACAAAAAAAGCAGGAGAAAAAGCGGCACTTGATATGATTGAGGCGAGCCTGACCATGGGGGGAGTACTAGCCCTTGGCTATGCTTTATTGAATAGGCGGAAACCAAAGGATATTGCTCAAAACCTTGCTATCACAGATAAGGTAGCGCTAGGAGGCACCTTTGACAGATGGCGTCAAAAACCATTTGAAGCTATCAAGGATATTTCTAGTATCTATATTGAAAAGGCTGTAAACAAGGTTAAAGCTATTGTGTCCCCGATTGTCAAAATAGGAAAAAAAGTTGTAAACAAGATTCAAGATACAGCTAATTCACTTGTCAAAACGGGAAAAAATATTTTAAAATCAGGAAAAAAACAATTCAATAAATTCATAGAATTTATCTCATCCAAGAAGAAAGGATCTACCTCAAAACCAGCTAAAAAATCTCCCACAAAAGTTTCAAAATCTTTCAGTAAGATTGGTCGTAACATTACAAGACCTATAACTGGAATGCTTCAGAAACTGACAGGAAACTCGAAGGTTTCTCCAAAGCCAAAAGCTTCTGCTAAACCTAAGGCTAGTCCAAAACCAAAACCAACTGCAAAACGCAAAACAAGTCCCAAGCCCAAACCAATTGCAAAGCGCAAAGCAAGTCCGAAACCAAAACCAACTGCAAAACGCAAAGCAAGTCCGAAACCAAAACCAACTGCAAAACGCAAAGCAAGTTCGAAACCAAAACCAACTGCTAAACCAAAGGCTAGACCAAAACCCAACCCAAAATCTAAAGGAAAAAGAAGATGAAAAAGAAAATACTTGTTGCCCTTATCCTAACTTTCATAAGCCTCCTGCTTTGGGGGATTGGAAAGATGTATATCGCATATAATCTCTCTCACTACGCAGGGTACTATGTTCAGCACATGCCTCGGAAAGATGGGACGAATCCAGAATTAGTCATCATTTTAACTCATCTGGACAGTATTGAAAGACCTTCGACCAATAACTTGTCCTACGACCTTGATGGGAATGGTGCAGTTTTATTGGATAAATCTTTGGTGTTAGCATACGGGACAGATTTCTTACTCTGGAATAGTACTAAAAACGAAAATTATCATTTTGATATGACTGGAAAATTTTCTTATTATTACACTAATGATATTGATAACAAAAAATATGATTCGCAATATCAAAAAGAGGCGGAATTACTCCTCGATAAAATCCTACCTCCTATCCTAGAAGCGCAACCCAAGCCTAAAATCAACCTTCAAAAACTATTTAACGACAAATACTACAAACAGTTTAATGAATAAATTATCTATGAAAAAGAAATTACTTGCTGCCTTTATCCTAACCTTCCTAAGCCTCCTGCTTTGGGGGATTGGAAAGCTATATATCGCATATAATCTCTCTCACTATGCAGGGTACTATGTCCAGCACATGCCTCGGAAAGAGGGGACGAATCCAGAATTAGTCATCATTTTAACTCATCTGGACAGTATTGAAAGACCTTCGACCAATAACTTATCCTACGACCTTGATGGGAATGGTGCAATTTTATTAGATAATCAATTAATTCTCTCATATCGTACAGAGGAATTTAACCTGTACCCATTATACGGAAATGAAAACTATATATTTGATACAAAAGATGGAAGATTCGTTTATTATGTTCAAAACCTTAATTTTGAAGAAGCTGATAAAAGTAAGTCCAAGGAGCTAGAAGCTAAAAAAATCCTCGATAAAATCCTACCTCCTATCCTAGAAGTGCAACCCAAACCTAAAATCAACCTTCAAAAACTATTTAACGACAAATACTACAAACAGTTTAATGAATAAATTATCTATGAAAAAGAAATTACTTGTTGCCCTTATCCTAACCTTCCTAAGCCTCCTGCTTTTGGGGATTCCGTAGGAGAAGTACCCATTTTCTCTAATTAGATAAAATGTAACCTCTGTTATTCTTGTATAACTACTTTACAAGTTTTGAAAATTTGGTATTATCTGCATCATTTATATATTTGTATATTTATGTTCGAGAAAATCTATACGCATAGTTAAGAAAGAAAAGAGCCGCAAATGCGACTCTTTTTAGCTTATGATGATTACCCAACAAACTCGTTGATTTCTTTTTCGATGTTGGCGATTTTTTCTTCCGCTTCGGCAAGTGTTTCACCAACTGTTGCGATGTAGAATTTGATTTTTGGTTCTGTTCCCGAAGGACGAACTGCGAACCAAGAATCATCTGCCAAGGTGTATTTCAAGACATCTGATGGAGGAGTAGTGAGTTTTTCAACGTTTCCATCTTTGTCTGTCTTAGTTTGAAGGGCAAAGTCTTCAAAGACCGCGATGTCTGTTGCGTTGAATTGTGCTGGTGAGTTATCGCGGAATTTAGCCATGATTGCCTTGATTTGTTCTGCACCGTCTTTACCAGAAAGGGTAACAGAGATTGTTTTCTCAGCAAAGTAGCCGTATTCTTTGAAGATTTCATCGATACCGTCAGCCAAGGTCATACCACGTGAACGGTAGTAGGCAGCAATTTCAGCAACCATAAGCACAGCCTGGATAGCATCCTTGTCACGCACGAATGGCTTGATGAGGTAGCCGAAGCTCTCTTCGAAACCAAACATATAGGTATGGTTGTGTTTTTCTTCAAACTCTTGGATTTTCTCAGCGATGAACTTGAAACCTGTCAAGACGTTGAACATGGTAGC
This sequence comes from Streptococcus sp. 2018162, assembly GCF_019754175.1. Classification (NCBI taxonomy): domain Bacteria; kingdom Bacillati; phylum Bacillota; class Bacilli; order Lactobacillales; family Streptococcaceae; genus Streptococcus; species Streptococcus sp. 2018162. The sequence continues at coordinate 280,180 of NZ_JAIJZP010000002.1, forward strand.
ACCGTAGCTTTCTGCAATCTTAGTTACCAACTCAGTGGATACGATTGACTTAGCAAGGGCAGCGTTTGCAGGAAGTGTGCCTGCTTGCTTGTGGGCTTCAAGGATGTATTTAGCAATGATAGCGCCGATTTGGTTACCAGAAAGGTTCCAGTATGAACCGTCAGCTTGACGAACTTCAACACCAACACGGTCAGCGTCAGGGTCAGTTGCAAGAAGGACATCTGCACCGACTTCACGGCCCAATTCTTCCGCAAGGGCAAAAGCAGCTTGGCTTTCTGGGTTTGGTGAAGCGACAGTAGAGAAGTCAGGGTCAGCAGTTGCCTGTGCTTCAACAACTTGGACAGACTCAAAACCAGCCTGTGCAAGGGCACGACGAGCCAACATTTCACCCGTACCATGAAGTGGTGTGTAGACAATCTTCATGTCTTTACCGTATTTAGCAATCAATTCAGGGTTGATGTTGAGGTCTTTGAGTTCTTCAAGATATTTTACGTCAGTTTCTTCGCCAAGAACCGTAATCAAGCCATTTTCCTTACTTGCTTCAAGGTCAGCCAATTCAACTGTAAATGGATTGTCGATGGCACGGATGAAGTTGGTCAATGCATCTGCATCAGCTGGTGGCATTTGTCCGCCGTCTTCACCGTAAACCTTGTAGCCGTTAAATTCTTTCGGGTTGTGGCTGGCAGTCACCATGATACCTGCGATGGCATTGTAATGACGAACAGCAAATGACAACTCAGGAGTTGGACGAAGGCTTTCAAATACATAAGATTTGATACCATGCGCTGCCAAAACTTGAGCTGATTCAAAGGCAAATTCTGGCGAGAAGTGACGTGAGTCGTAAGCGATGGCAACACCACGTTTTTTAGCTTCTTCACCTTTTGATTCTACCAATTTTGCCAAACCTTCAGTAGCTTGACGAACGACGAATACGTTGATGCGGTTGGTACCAGCGCCAATATAACCACGCATACCAGCTGTACCAAATTCAAGATTTGTATAGAAGGCATCTTCTTTTGTTTTTTCATCCATTGCGACTAATTCTTCACGCAAGTAATCTGGAAGGTCCGCAAAGTCGAGCCATGTTTGATAGGTTTCTTGATAAGTCATCTCATATCTCCTTAAAAATTTTTCTATTAAACGCTTTCATTATACCATGTTTGAAAAGAAAAATCACGCTTTCACGTGATTTTCTGATATTTATTTTTGAACTTTCTGTAAAACTGGAACGATAGCTATGGTTAAGAGACCGGAGATGGTTAATTCTGCAATAGAATTGAATGAGACGATACTAGCTAGTAACAATTTTATATCCCCAGCATATACATTAGAAAATAGGAAGAAGATACCAGTCAAGACAAAAATTGTATTTGTCAAGGTACCAGTAAGACCTGCTAGTAGGAGCCCCTTTTTGTTTTTCATCAATTTGTAAACAAAATATGGTGTAACTCCGATTAAAATACGTGGAACTAAGGCAATCAGGATAGAATTGAAGTTTCCATGTTCTACGAAAGGAGAGAAAACATAACTCATCGGTGAAAGGATTATGCTATTGCGGATGATACTCATTATTCCCATAAAACCTCCCAGTTGTGCCCCTAAGCGTGGACCGTAAAGAATGGAAGCGATGATGATGGGAATATGGGTAATAGTCGGTTTTATTGGCAAGATAAAATTAGCAAAAATCATCTGACTGACCACTTCAATGACAATCATGATTGTTAGAAATATTGCAAGAGTCGCAACGTCCCTAGATTTATTTGTTTTCATTTAGAACCTCCATTACTTTATTAAGAATCACATCAACCTCGGCCAGAGCGCCTGTACCAAAGTCGCCGCAAGCAAGCAGAGCTTCACGCGGTTTGATTTCCTCAAAACCATACTCTATGAGGGTTTTGATATTTTTCTGGGTAGCAGGATTGAGGTACATGTTAGTATTCATAGCAGGTGCCAGCAGTTTTTTAGTACCAATTGGCAGAGCCAGGGCTGTTGCAGTAATAATGTTGTCAGCCATACCATTAGCTAATTTAGCTATCGTATTGGCAGAAGCAGGGGCAACTAAAAATAAGTCTGTTTCTTTGGCAATATCGATATGCTTGATAAGAGCAGGATTTTCTTCGATCATGACATCTGTGTGAACCAGATTTTTTGACAAGGATTGGAGAGTCAAAGGTGTGATGAAGTCCATAGCAGAGCGACTCATGAGGACTGTAACCTGATGACCGAGCTTGGTCAATTGACTGGTTAGGTCAGCTGCTTTGTAGGCTGAAATAGAGCCAGTAACGGCAAGTGTGATATTAGCCATTTTGTTCTCCTTTTTCTAGGGTATTTAAAATGAGCTGAGCAATTTCATCTTTTGTCTGTGCTTGAATTTCCCTTGTTTTATCAACTAGATAGGCAATGTGTTGATTTTCTCCAATATCCTTCAAGTCATTAGCAAGTATATAATCAGCGCCATTTCGTTCAATGCTTTGGCGAGCTACGGCAAATAATTCCTCCTTAGGAACATTAACCAATAGTTTGAAGCCAAAGAGTGTGATAGCTGGATTCCATGTTTTTACATAGGAAATGACCTTGGGAGTTTTTTTCAAGAAAAGAACTTGGTAGTCATCCTTGGATGAAATCTTGCTTTCTGTATTCTGTTTTTTTAGTAGACTAGAGATATCTTCAGTTGCTCTTAGTTCATCTAAACCAGTCATATAAACAGGTGTATAATCGGATACAGCCATGCTATGAATCAGGGCCTGATGGGTTTTGACTAAAGGTTCTAATGTTTCTTTCAAACTATCAACATTTGTGATTTCGATAATGGTTAAATTCTTCTGAGAATTTGGTTTGACAGCCTGTCTTGTAGTCACAAGAGTAACTTCATGACCACGTTTCAAGGCTTGTTCGGCAATGATTTTTCCAAGATGTCCAGAAGCATGGTTTGTAATAGCGCGGACTTGATCGATAGCTTCGCTTGTTCCGCCTGATGTAATCAATAGTTTCATGTTCATATTTTACTAGAATTTCTATTTTTCGTAAAGTTTGCACTAACTCATTTGCTAATAAATCTGTGACACTGGAAAATGATAACACTAATAAAAAATATAAGGATCAGCCTTAGACGGAAGTGTAGAGCAATGATATGATGAGAATACAGTTTTTAAAAATTTGTATCTGTTTAAGTAAGGGAACCTGTAGTTTTTCTGAAAATTCCGTACGTTAGTGAATAAATAGTAAAAAATATGCGAAAATAAGTTGTGGTATGGTATAATGTCCATAAAAAATAAGGAAATTAGGAGCTCTCATGAAAACAGATATTGAAATTGCACAAAGTGTAACCTTGAAACCAATCACAGAAATCGTTGAAAAAGTTGGTATCAGCTTTGATGATATTGAACTATACGGAAAATACAAGGCAAAATTGTCTTTCGATAAAATCAATGCCGTCAAGGAAAATGCGCCAGGCAAGTTGATTTTAGTAACAGCTATCAACCCAACGCCAGCTGGTGAAGGTAAGTCGACTATTACTATCGGTTTGGCAGATGCTCTTTCTAAAATTGGCAAGAAAACCATGATTGCCCTTCGTGAGCCTTCTTTGGGACCTGTCATGGGGATCAAAGGTGGAGCTGCAGGTGGTGGCTATGCTCAGGTCTTACCCATGGAAGACATCAACTTGCATTTTACAGGCGACATGCATGCCATTACCACAGCAAACAATGCCCTTTCAGCCTTGATTGATAACCATATCCATCAGGGGAATGTGATTGGGATTGATCAACGTCGTATTATCTGGAAACGTGTTGTGGACCTCAACGATCGTGCCCTCCGTAAGGTAACAGTTGGCTTGGGTGGTCCGCTCAATGGTATTCCGCGTGAAGATGGATTCGATATTACCGTAGCTTCTGAAATCATGGCGATTTTGTGCTTGGCGACGGACATCAATGACTTGAAAGAACGGTTGGCAAATATTGTTATCGGTTATCGTTTCGATCGCAGTCCTGTCTACGTGCGTGATTTGGCGGTGGAAGGTGCTTTGACCCTTATTTTGAAGGACGCTATCAAGCCAAACCTAGTCCAAACCATCTATGGCACCCCAGCTTTTGTCCATGGTGGTCCATTTGCTAACATTGCCCACGGTTGCAACTCAGTCCTCGCTACCACAACAGCTCTGCGATTGGCCGACTATACCGTCACAGAAGCAGGCTTCGGGGCTGACCTTGGAGCAGAGAAGTTCCTTGACATTAAGGTGCCGAACTTGCCTAAGGCTCCTGATGCTGTGGTGATTGTAGCGACCCTGCGTGCGCTTAAAATGCACGGTGGTGTAGCTAAGACAGAACTTTCTGCTGAAAATATAGAGGCAGTCAAGGCTGGTTTTTCTAACTTGAAGCGTCACGTTGAAAATATTCAGAAATATGGTATTCCAGCGGTGGTTGCTATCAACGAATTCGTCTCAGATACAGCTGATGAAATTGCAGCTTTGAAAGAACTTTGCGCTGAAATTGGCGTACCTGTCGAGTTGGCAAGCGTTTGGGCAAATGGCGCTGATGGTGGTGTTGAATTGGCTGAGACAGTTGTTGCTACTATTGATAACCAAGCAGCAAATTACCAACGTCTCTACAAGGCTGAGGATAGTTTGGAAGAAAAAGTGACCAAGATTGTTACGCAAATCTACGGTGGTACAGGCGTTGTCTTTGAGAAGAAGGCTCGTAACCAGCTGGCTGAATTTGCTAAGAATGGCTGGGATAAGTTGCCAGTCTGCATGGCCAAGACCCAATACAGCTTCTCAGATGATCAGTTTGCCCTCGGTGCACCAACAGGATTTGACATTACAGTCCGTGAATTTGTGCCAAAATTAGGTGCAGGCTTTATCGTTGCCTTGACTGGAGATGTCATGACCATGCCCGGTTTGCCAAAAGCTCCCGCAGCTCTCAACATGGATGTGGCAGCAGACGGGACGGCTATCGGCTTGTTTTAACAAGAATGAATATAAAAAATCCGCTCAAAGGCGGATTTTTTGTCTATTCAGATAGTTTCTCAACCGTTTGATAGGCAAGTAAGCCAAGTAAAATACTTATGATAGGAAACACCGTCTGGAAGATACCAGTGTTGAATGGTGAATTAAAGAGAAAATGGATTCCAAAGCTTGCACCAATCCAAAATACTCCCTGTGCTTTTGACATGCCTGTATTTTTCGTGAGAAGGGCTACTAAACCAATAGCAAATAGAAGCGTGAAAACCCAATGGGCCCAACCAGCTTGACCAACGCGTTCAAGAATGGTTTCAAAGCCGTCTAACTTATTCATGAACATATCTCTAAAAACAAAGGTGATGTCTTCCACGATTTGGAAACCTAATCCAACAATCACTCCGCTTACCAATGCATTTTTTAGTGTCATTTTTCTACAAATAAGCAGTACAAGTAGAACAGTTAGCCCTTTACCGATTTCTTCTGCCAATGGACCTGAAATAGCTGCGCCCCAGTCATTTAGGAAATTATCACTAGCTTTAACAATTTCGAGTAGGAAATATCCAATAGCTGTATGTCCAAGTTCAGAAAAAGAGATGCTACTTGTTAAGCCTAAAAGCCAGCTAAGACCTATAACTTGTTTTGAGATGTTATAGCGTTTAGCTAAGGAATATGTCAGTATTAGTAGGGGGATGATGTAAATAGCGACCAAGGAAATTGTGAGGAGAAAGAGAGGATATTTAGCCTCCATACCATTTGGCTTTCCGAATTCTCCAAAGATAATTTTGCAACCGTTGACAAATCCAATCGTTGCTAAGACGACTGGAAGATAGGTTTTACACATTTGAAATTTTTCTTTCATAGTTTGACCTTTCTGTATTAATAAACTAGTGTATGGATACATTGTATCAAAAATGAGTATGTTTTGTCTATAATCTACCTATTTTTTATCTAAGTCTTCTCAGTTATTGTAATGTTTTTTCCTGCAACTAGGCCTCCATAATAGGCCGTAGCAGAATTGTGCCAAAAATTTTCTTTTTTGATAGACTAATGTTGAAAAAATGAAAGGAGTATTTTATGGAACAATATGATTTAGTAGTCATTGGTTTTGGTAAGGCTGGTAAGACCTTGGCAGGTAAGCTTTCTGTGGCTGGGAAGAAGGTTGCCTTAGTAGAGGAAAATCCTGCTATGTTTGGCGGGACTTGTATCAATATTGGCTGTATTCCAACCAAGACTCTCTTGGTAGCAGCAGATAAAAACTGGACTTTTGAGCAGGTCATGGAGCAAAAGGAAACCGTCACTACTCGCCTGCGAAATAAAAACGAGGCAGTCTTGAAAGGCAGCGGTGCTAGTTTGTATCAAGGACACGCGCGGTTTGTGGCGGATAAGCTTGTGGAAGTGTCAGCTGGTGAGGAATCCATCCAACTAACTGCGGAAACTATTGTCATCAATACAGGTGCTAAGTCGCGCGTGCTTCCAATTCCAGGTTTGTTGGACACAGCTCACGTCTATGATAGTACAGGTATTCAGAACTTGGAAACTCGTCCTGACAAGTTGGCTATTATCGGCGGTGGTAACATTGGACTGGAATTTGCTGTACTCTACAGCAAACTCGGTAGCCAGGTGACAGTATATGAAGCCAGCTCTGCTATTTTACCAAGAGAAGAGGAAGTGGTTGCTAAGTTAGCCAAGGAGTATATGGAAGAAGCTGGTGTGACCTTTGTCTTGGGTGCGAAAATCGAGCAAGTAGCAGCTGCGAGCGAGCAAGTTGCTGTGACGGTAAATGGCGAAACGGCAGTCTTTGACGCTGTCCTCTATGCGACAGGTCGTGTGCCAAACACTGCTGACTTGGGCTTGGAAAATACGGCGATTGAGCTTTTGGAAAATGGTGCTGTTAAGGTGGATGACTACTGCGAAACGACCGTTCCAGGTGTCTATGCAGTAGGTGATGTCAATGGCGGTCCACAATTCACTTACACATCCCTAGACGACTTCCGTATCGTCTTTGGCAAGTTGACTGGAACAGGAACTTATAGCTTGAGCCAACGTAAGTCTATTCCAACCAGCGTCTTTATCACGCCTGTGCTTTCTCGTGTTGGTCTGACCGAGAAGGAAGCCAAGGAAGCAGGCTACGACTACATTGCCAATGAACTGCCTGTTGCCAATATGCCACGTGCCCATGTCAATAATGACCTCAAAGGAATTTTCAAGGTTATCGTAGATAAGGAAAGTAAGCTTGTTCTGGGGGCGACTCTCTTTGGTCGTAATTCAGAAGAGTTAATTAACTTGATTGCTATGGCGATTGACAATAAGATTCCTTATACCTACTTCAAGACGCAGATTTTCACCCATCCGACTATGGCTGAGAATTTGAATGATGTTTTTAATTTTTAATACTTTAGGGAGGGAAACTGTCTGCCTATACTCAAGTATAATCTGCGGCTTCGTTTCCTAGACTAGTATCAAGATCATCGAGTGACCATTTTTCTTTAATGAATCGTGACCGCCTGTAAGGGGCGGTTTTTTATAATTATCTGCGATTTCTTGGACAGATTGGAATGGGATAAAGATTGGTAATAGATATTGATGAATCAACAACCATTTCGAATACGTGGTTTGTAACATAATAAAAGCCTGTCAATGCAGGCTTGTTTTAGTATGTGTTACTGGTGGTGCTGAGTCGTTTCAATTTGGTCTACTTTGAAAAATGCAGCAAGTGCCACGCAGAAACTAAAGCAGAGCATGAGAACGGTTATTTCACCAGAGTTAGATGTTAGTCCTTCGTTGAATGGAGTATTTAAGAAAAAGTGTGCTAAGACAGCCATCAGCATCCAGAAAAGTCCTTGTTTTTTAGACATGCCGCTATTTTTTGAGACGAGAGCGACCAAACCGACTGCGAATGCAAGGGAGAAGGCCCAGTGAGTTCCGCCAGCGTGTAGCATACGTTCGATAAGAGTGGCGAAGCCATCTGCTTTAGATTTAAAGATTTGTTGGAAGACATAGAGGCCGTCTTCAATAATTTGGAAACTCAAACCTACAATCATACCGCTGACTACGGCATTTTTTAGAGTAAGTTTTTTGAGCAAGAGGAGTACGAGTAGTACAACTAGGCCCTTACCAAACTCTTCATGGAAGGGGGCGGTGACAGCTGCTCCCCAGTTTTGGATAAATGTTTGAGGTGGTTTGACGATGAATAACCAAAAAGCTCCTAAAAGTGTTTGACCAATACCAGAGAAATAAAAACTAGCTGTTATACCCAAAATCCAACTGAGATGGATAACTTTTTTAGAAATATCAAAACGTTTCGCTACATAACGAATGATAAGAATCATAGGGAGGACATAAAGTGCAACTAAGGAAATAGTTAGAAAGAAGAGAGGATATTTTCCGTCCATTCCATCCGGTTTCCCAAAAAAGGTAAGAAGAACTTTACAGCCAGAGAAAAAACTCCAAACGGCTAAAAAAATAAGTAGCTTCATTTTGTGTTTAGCACAGAATTGTTTCATAAAATGACTTCCTTTATATTAATTTAGTAGATGTCTCCTATCCCTACCGTGCTATAGTTTATCATAGCCATCTTTTTATTATCTCAGGTCTATCTATTTTTTCTCGGTTTTTGTATTCCATGATATAATAAGTAAAATATGTTGGAGGACTATTATATGAAATTGCAAAAGAAAATCATGTTATCTGTTGTTCTTGGTTTGAGCCTTGTTAGTTTGTCTGCCTGTCAGTCAATTTCTAACTGGTGGAAAAATACCAAAGAAGAATGGATTGGTTTGGAGATGACGGTACGGACATACGATGAAAATTCTCAATTGATAGATGAAATGTCTGGTAAGTCCCTATCGATTTCGCGGAATCAGGAATTTGACTCGGTGGATGCCGAAGGCTATTCCAATGCGGATTCGTCGGTCTTGAAGGTGACACTTGGGAATTACGAAATTGACCACGTAGGCTCATCTTTGATTGCAGCAGAAGAAGGTTTGGAAGACTTGTATGCGAAATATCAGACCACAGTAGATATTGCAAATTACGATCGTGCAATTCCGCTTGTTAACCGTATGGTATCTAGTCTCAAAAATGATTTTACAGGTAAGGCAAAGGTGGTTTTGATTCGTTCGCAAAACGGAACCCCGCTTGCTACTTATGTAGGTGATAAAGTATCTCTTTATGCATCTGATGCACCTAAGACTTCTGAACTCTTGATTGATGGCAAACGGTTAATTATCTACCGTTGTGATTATACAATTTATGATAGAGAATTATTGGAGAACTAAATGATAGACATTCGTTCCGCAAGGATAGAGGATGCTGCAGACCTTGTGGCAATTTATGCTCCTTATGTAGAAAAGACCGCTATTACCTTTGAAACAGAGGTGCCGACTGTCGAAGCCTTTGCAAGTCGAATTGAAAAGACCTTGGAGAAGTTTCCCTATCTGGTCGCAGTTGAAGAGGGAGCTCTTGTTGGTTATGCCTATGCTTCAACCTACTATGCCCGTGCGGCTTACGATTGGACGGTGGAATTATCTGTCTATATCCAGCAAGATGCTCGAGGAAAAGGAATCGGCTCCTTGCTCTATGATGCCTTGGAAGAGGAATTGACGGTGCGTGGTTTTAAAAATTTCTTAGCCTGCATTGCCCTACCAAACCCAGCCTCTATAGCACTCCATGAGAAGAGGGGCTATGAACAGGTAGCTCATTTCAAAAAAGTTGGTTATAAATTTGATACATGGCATGATATTGTCTGGCTTCAAAAATCTCTTGTAGGTAAGCAAAATGAAGATTGAAGAATTAGAAAAACGCTTGTTGGCTGTGGCGGATGCCAGTCAGGCCCAGCCTATGAAAGCCTACATGAAGAATCACTTTGACTTTCTAGGTGTTCGGACACCTGATCGACGGAAAGTTGCTAGGCAATTTTTCAAAGAATCTAAGGCTCAGGGAATTGACTGGGACTTTGTAGAGGCTTGCTGGTCTAAGCCCTATCGTGAATTTCAATATATCGCCATTGATTATCTGGTTACCAAGAAAAAAGAATTGGTTTTAGCTGATTTACCTCGATTGAAAAAACTGGCTCAAAGTAAGTCTTGGTGGGATAGTATTGATGGATTAGATAAACTAGTCGGTAAGATTGTTTTGGACAATCCAGAGGCAAAGCAGACAATCTTGGAATGGAGTTTGGATGATGATTTCTGGTTGAGGCGAATTGCCATTGGCCACCAACTTTTGCAAAAAGAAAAGACAGATACGGAACTGTTGGAACAAATCCTGATCAATAATCTCAATCAGACTGAATTTTTTATCAATAAGGCAATCGGCTGGAGTTTGCGGGATTATTCTAAGACTAATCCTGACTGGGTGCGGGCTTTCCTTGACAAATATCGTTCCCAAATGGCAGGCTTGTCCATCCGTGAGGCTAGTAAGTATATCTAGGAGGAGCCATGTCTAAAGTCTATGAATTTGAAGCCCTTATCCACCCGGTACCAGACAAGGTTGGAGCCTATGTCATATTTCCCTATGATATACGAGAAGAGTTTGGCAAGGGGAGGGTAAAGGTACATGCCAGATTTGATGGTCATCCCTATGATGGCTCCATTGTCAATATGGGAGTTAAGGATGAAGCAGGCAATATCTGTTACATTATTGGCGTTCAAAAGGCTATTCGAGCTACTATTGGTAAACAGGCTGGTGATAGAGTACAAGTAACCATTCAAGAACGAATGGAGTAATCAGGCTTGCAAATCCTTGAGATTATGGTAGAATAGATTCATGCGATGAGCCGAGTAGTGACTTTGTCACTTTCGACGCTAGGGAGGTCTTCATTTGATTGAAACGCAGGAGCGGACCTTGAATAGTTGTGTGAACCTTCTATTCTCATCGGAAACGATGCCCTGGCCCACCTTTATGGTGGGCTTTTTTTTGCATACTAATATGCTTCAGATAATCTATCGGAAGCATATTTCAGTATGTATTTCTATAGGAATGCTATTGGCTCAGCCGAGGAAGTTTTTGTATTTCTCAAAGTTAGAAATAGCAGTTGATATTATGTTTGATGAAGATTGCTTGATAGTCTTTTAAATCTTCTGGATGGAGAGCCTTGACATCGGTCATAGCATAGGTTCGATTGAGAAGCTTATACTTATTTTCTCCAAATTGATGGAAGGGGAGTAGTTGAACTTTGTCAATCTTGAGTTGATTAAAGAGACAGGCGAATTGTTCAGCATCTTCGAGGGAATTATTAAAGTCAGGGATAACAGGGATACGTAGGACGATTTCTTTTCCGATGGAAAAGGCGTATTGGATATTTTGTATGATAAGGTTATTGTTGACGCCGGTGACTTTTCGATGAGAAATTGTATTGTAATGTTTTAAATCAGTATAGATAAAGTCAACGTATTGGATAAGGTCAACAAATTTGCGGTGTTCTACGAAAGCGGTGGTTTCAATAGCGGTATGAAGGCCGTGTTTTTTTGCCTCCATAAGAATAGCTTTCGCAAACTCATATTGGGCAAAAATTTCTCCGCCAGACAGCGTGAGCCCCCCACCAGATTCTTCATAAAAATCAATGTCTTTCATGACTTCGGATATGATGTCATCAACAGATTTTTCTTCTCCCATGATGGTCATTTTTTTACTAACAGCATCAAGCATGGGTTCAGGTTTTCGTTTTTGAGATTCTGGATTTGCACACCAAGGACAACGTAGGGGGCAGCCTTTCAAGAAAACTGTCGTACGTATACCTGGACCGTCATGGAGTGAAAAATGTTGAATGTTAAAAATAATGCCTTTTCGTGTATTCATGCTCTTTCTCCTTTTCGATTAATTTGATTTTATCACACAAAAGAAAGTTTTACAATTACGAACGTAAGTTGAAAAGTTGCAAATAGTTGAAAAAGAGTCAAAATTTGATAGAATAATGATGAGGTGATGAAATGGAACGATTAGATAAAATTATACAACTGGTATCTCAACATGAAAAAATAGATGTCAATAGTTTGGCGGAGCAACTGGACGTTTCTAAGGTAACCATCCGTAAAGATTTGGATAAGTTAGAATCAAAAGGTTTATTACGTAGAGAACACGGCTATGCTGTTCTAAATAGTGGCGATGACCTCAATATTCGGATGTCCTTTCGCTATGACGTAAAAAAACGAATTGCAAAAGAAGCAGCAAATCTTATTGCCGACAATGAAACGATTATGATAGAGTCTGGGTCAACTTGTGCTCTCTTGGCAGAAGAAATTTGCAAAACCAAGAGAAATGTGACCATCATAACAAATTCTTATTTTATAGCCAATTATGTGCGACAATATGATAGCTGTCAGATTATTTTATTGGGTGGTGAGTTTCAAAAAGATTCCCAAGTAACAGTTGGGCCGCTCTTACATAAAATGATTCAGTTTTTCCATGTTGATAAGGCTTTTGTAGGAACTGATGGCTATGATAGTGAGCATGGTTTTACAGGTAAAAACTTAATGCGAAGCGAAGTAGTACAATACATGTCTGACGTTGCTGAAAACATGATTGTGCTAACAGATTCTAGTAAATTCACAAAACGAGGGACAGTTCGCAGATTTGGTTTAAGTCAAGTTGCTCAGGTCATTACAGATACGTCGATTTCTGAAGATCTTGTCAAGGAATTAGAAAATGCTAGAGTCACAGTAAGGCTAGTTTAGGTTGGGGGCAGTATGAAGCAAGAAAAAAGAAGGCAGTTGGCAAAAATAGCCTATCTTTATTACGAAGAGGGGAAAAGCCAAGCTGAGATTGCTGCTGAGACAGGAATTTATAGAACGACAGTCAGTAGAATGTTGACCAAGGCTAAGTCAGAAGGCATTGTAAAAATAGAAATTCAAGATTTTGATAGACGCCTATACCGACTTGAAAAATATGTTCAAGAAAAATATGGATTAAAAGGTTTAGAACTGGTTGAAAACAGCACCGATGAGGACCAGCTTGATTTAGAAAATCGTCTGGCACAGGCTGCAGCCGATATGCTTACCAATCTAATTGATGATGGAAAGAAAGTTGGTTTTTCATGGGGGAGAAGCCTCAGTCTTATTGTAGATAAGATAGGGAATCATCGTATGAAAGCTGTCAAATTTGTTCCAATAGCTGGCGGTCCAAGTCATATCCACGCACGTTATCATGTGAATACTCTGATTTACGATATGGCCAATAAATTTCGTGGAGAATGTAGTTTTATCAATGCGACGATTATCCAGGAGAATCAAGAACTCGCTCAAGGTATTCTTTCTTCTAAATATTTCGAGGAGCTACGTGCTGACTGGAAGGACTTAGATGTAGCAGCAATCGGTATTGGCGGCCGAGTCGATGAAAAAAATCGTCAATGGTTAGATATGTTGACGACAGATGATTTTCAAGCCTTGTCAGATGAAGGTGCAGTCGGTGAAACCTGCTGTCGTGGTCTGAATCAATACGGTCAAGCTGTCGTTGAGGATTTACAAAAGAGGACCATTGCCATCTCTTTAGATGATTTAAAAGAAGTTCCAGATACCATAGCTCTTGCATATGGGGAGGAAAAGGCCCAAGCCATTTTAGCTGTATTGCGAGCTGGCTACATTCATCATCTGGTAACAGATGAACGAACCATCGTAAAAGTTTTAGAACTGGATAATGATGAGCACGTCCATACAAATTAGCAAGAGAATACTTCAATCGCTTAAAGGTGGTTGAAGTATTTTTTATCCCAAAATATGCACAAAAGTGCAAAAATAAATTAAAACGGAAAATGTTCTATAAATATATTTACGCTATAAAGAGAAAATGATATGATTTACTTACGAAAGAAATATAATAACTTACAAATAAAACAAATTGGAGGGAAAAGAAATGGAAATGATTATTGCAGATCAATTGATCATGGGATTGATTATTTATGCTGGAGATGCGAAAAGTCACGCCTACCAAGCTTTGTCGCTTGTCAAAGCAGGTGAAGAAGAGCGAGCAGAAGAGGAATTAGAATTGGCAGATGCAGCATTATTAGAAGCTCACAATATGCAGACAAAATTCTTAGCACAGGAAGCTGGGGGAGCAAAATCTGATATTACAGCACTATTTGTCCATTCGCAAGATCATTTGATGACATCTATTACAGAAATCAATTTGATTAAAGAAATCATTGATTTGCGGAAAGAACTTAAAAAAGTTGGCTAAAACAAAAAAATTATATTTAGGAGGAAACCGAAATGGTTAAAATCGCTCTATTTTGTGCCGCTGGTTTTTCTACAGGCATGTTGGTAAACAACATGAAGATTGCAGCAGCAGACGCAGGTGTCGAAGTAGAAATCGACGCGCATTCTCAAGGGAAAATTGCAGATTACCTTGACGAAATCGATGTAGCTTTACTGGGACCACAAGTAGCATATACGCTTGATAAGTCAAAAGCGCTCTGTGATGAAAAGCAAGTCCCTATTGCTGTGATTCCAATGGCAGATTACGGGATGTTGGACGGGAAAAAAGTTCTTCAATTGGCACTCAGCATGGTTTCATAAAGGAGTATGGTCATGTCCAAAATTGATACACAAAAAATTATTGTCCCAATCATGAAATTTGTGAATATGAAAGGGATCATCGCTCTAAAAGATGGTATGTTGGCTATCTTGCCTTTAACAGTAGTTGGTAGTATTTTCTTAATTTTGGGGCAATTGCCCTTTGAAGGCTTAAATGCTGCAATAGCTTCTATATTTGGAGCGGAATGGACTGAACCGTTTATGCAAGTCTATAGCGGAACCTTTGCAATTATGGGCTTGATTTCTTGTTTTGCGATCGGCTATTCTTACGCCAAAAATAGTGGAGTTGAGCCTCTCCCTGCGGGTGTACTGTCCTTGTCTTCATTCTTTATCCTCTTGAAATCATCTTATATTCCAGTTGATGGAGAACCAATCGGTGATGCCATCGCAAAAGTATGGTTTGGTGGTCAAGGAATTATCGGTGCGATTATTATTGGTTTGGTAGTGGGCGCTATCTATACGACTTTTATTCAGCGTCATATTGTTATCAAGATGCCTGAACAAGTACCGCAAGCTATTGCCAAGCAGTTTGAAGCTATGATTCCAGCTTTTGTCATCTTTTTGCTATCTATGATTGTCTATATTGTTTCCAAGATGGCGACAAACGGTGGTACATTCATTGAAATGATTTACGATGTGATTCAAGTGCCACTACAAGGCTTGACTGGTTCATTACCAGGTGCGATTGGAATTGCTTTCTTCATTTCCTTCCTCTGGTGGTTTGGTGTACATGGTCAGTCAGTTGTCAATGGTGTCGTTACTGCTTTACTATTGTCAAACCTCGATGCCAATAAGGCCCTTTTAGCAGCAGATAAATTGTCTCTGGAAAATGGCGCCCACATCGTGACCCAACAATTCTTGGATAGTTTCTTGATCATGTCAGGTTCGGGTATTACCTTTGGTATTGTTTTTGCAATGCTATTTGCCGCAAAATCAAAACAATATAAGGCTCTTGGTAAGGTAGCAGCCTTTCCTGCACTCTTTAACGTTAATGAACCAGTCGTCTTTGGTTTTCCAATTGTGATGAATCCTGTTATGTTCTTACCATTTGTCTTGGTACCGATCTTAGCGGCTTTCATTGTCTACGGTGCAATCTCAATAGGCTTTATGCAACCATTTTCAGGTGTGACCCTACCATGGTCTACCCCAGCAATCATTTCTGGTTTTATGGTGGGTGGTTGGCAAGGTGCAGTTGTTCAAATCATTATTTTAGCTGTCTCAACTATTGTTTATTTCCCATTCTTCAAAATCCAAGATAAGATTGCCTATGAAAGTGAAATGAAAGAAACAGTTTAGTCAATGATGTCAGACAAAAGAGTTGCACAAATGTGCAGCTGGCTTCGGAAATCTTAGCTCTCACTAGCATCAATTGACAATAACCCCTATTACAGGATATACTTAATTTACAAACGAAACAAAATTAAGTTTCGAAAGAAAGGGTAAAACTATGAAAACAGTGACTGAAGTAGCTGGCACTAGCATTAAAACTGAGTATTTTGGAAGTCTGACAGATCGGATGAACAAATACAGAGAAGATGTCCTTGATAAGAAGCCCTATATTGATGCGGAACGGGCTGTTTTAGCAACAAAAGCCTATCAAGAACATAGAGAAAAGCCCAATGTATTAAAAAGGGCCTATATGCTCAAAGAAATATTGGAGAACATGACGCTTTATATTGAGGAAGAAAGTCTGATTGCAGGTAACCAAGCTTCTTCAAATAAAGATGCTCCCATCTTCCCAGAATATACCTTAGAGTTTGTATTGAATGAATTGGATTTATTCGAAAAACGGGACGGGGATGTCTTCTATATTACCGAGGAAACCAAGGAGCAGTTGCGCAGCATCGCTCCATTCTGGGAAAAGAATAATCTTCGTTCACGTGCAGGTGTCTTGCTACCAGAAGAAGTTCAAGTTTATATGGAAACTGGCTTCTTTGGTATGGAAGGTAAGATGAACTCTGGCGATGCCCACTTGGCTGTCAATTACCAAAAGGTATTGGAACAAGGTTTGCGTGGTTTTGAGGAGCGAGTTCGTGAAGCAAAGGCTAATCTCGATTTGATGGATCCTGCAAGTATTGATAAATATCATTTCTATGACTCAATCTTTATCATCATTGATGCGGTGAAAGCATACGCCGATCGTTTTGTCGCCTTGGCTACCGAATTGGCAGAGAAAGCTCCAACCGCTCAACGCCGTCAAGAACTACTGGAGATTGCACGGATTTGTGCGAAGGTGCCGTATGAACCTGCTGAAACATTTGCAGAGGCAGTGCAATCTGTCTGGTTTATCCAGTGTATCTTGCAAATCGAGTCGAATGGACATTCTCTATCCTATGGACGTTTCGACCAATACATGTATCCGTATGTGAAAGCTGATTTAGAAGCAGGACGTGAAACAGAAGACAGCATCGTCGAACGCTTGACTAACTTGTGGATTAAGACCATTACTATCAACAAGGTTCGTAGTCAATCACATACCTTCTCATCTGCTGGTAGTCCACTATACCAAAATGTAACCATTGGTGGACAAACACGTGATAAGAAGGATGCTGTCAATCCACTTTCTTACTTAGTATTGAAATCTGTTGCCCAAACACACCTGCCACAGCCAAACTTGACTGTTCGCTATCATGCAGGCCTAGATGCTCGCTTCATGAATGAATGTATTGAAGTCATGAAACTTGGTTTTGGTATGCCTGCCTTCAACAACGATGAAATTATCATTCCATCCTTTATAGAGAAAGGTGTCTTGGAAGAAGATGCCTATGACTACAGTGCGATTGGCTGTGTAGAAACGGCTGTTCCTGGTAAATGGGGATACCGTTGTACAGGTATGAGCTATATGAACTTCCCGAAAGTTTTATTGATTACCATGAATGATGGTATCGATCCTGCATCAGGCAAACGGTTTGCACCAGCCTTTGGTCACTTCAAAGATATGAAATCCTTTGAAGAGCTTGAAACGGCATGGGAAAAGACACTTCGTCATCTAACACGGATGAGTGTTATCGTTGAAAATGCAATTGACATTGCTTTAGAAAGAGAAGTACCAGACATTCTCTGCTCGGCTCTGACAGATGACTGTATCGGTCGTGGCAAGCACCTGAAAGAAGGCGGAGCAATTTACGATTACATTTCTGGTCTGCAGGTTGGCATTGCCAATTTATCTGATTCTCTAGCAGCAATCAAAAAATTAGTCTTTGAAGAAGGACGATTGACTCCAGAAGAATTGTGGCATGCTTTGGAAACAGACTATGCTGGGGAGCGTGGTAAAGAAATCCAGGAAATGTTGATTGAAGATGCACCAAAATATGGTAACGATGATGATTATGCAGACCAATTGGTAACAGCAGCGTATGATATTTATATCGATGAGATTGCCAAATATCCAAATACTCGCTTTGGTCGTGGTCCGATTGGTGGTATCCGTTATTCAGGTACATCATCCATTTCAGCAAACGTTGGACAAGGGCGTGGTACCTTGGCAACTCCAGATGGTCGAAATGCAGGTACACCGTTGGCAGAAGGTTGTTCTCCATCACATAATATGGATAAAAATGGACCGACATCCGTTTTGAAATCAGTTGCCAAATTACCAACGCATGAAATTGTTGGAGGCGTTCTGCTCAATCAGAAGGTCAATCCACAAACACTTGCCAAAGAAGAAGACAAACAAAAATTAATTGCCCTCTTGCGGACATTCTTTAACCGCTTGCATGGCTATCATATTCAGTACAATGTTGTCTCTCGAGAAACCTTGATTGATGCACAACTACATCCTGAAAAACACCGTGATTTGATTGTCCGTGTAGCAGGTTATTCAGCATTCTTCAATGTATTGTCGAGAGCAACACAAGACGACATCATTGGTCGTACAGAACATACATTGTAAAAGAGGTTATTATTATGGAATTCATGCTGGACACCTTAAATATAGAGGAAATACGAAAATGGGCTGAGGTTTTACCCCTTGCGGGGGTGACCTCAAACCCAACGATTGCGAAGAAAGAAGGTGACATTGACTTTTTTGAACGTTTGCACCTTATCCGTGACATCATCGGTCCAAATGCTTCACTACATGTGCAAGTTGTGGCAAAGGATTATGAAGGGATTTTGGCAGACGCTAAAAAAATTCGTGAATTGGCACCGGAAAATGTCTATATTAAGGTTCCGGTAACTCCTGCTGGTTTGGCTGCTATGAAAACATTGAAAGCGCAAGGCTATCAGATTACAGCAACAGCGATTTATACCGTTTTTCAGGGCTTGTTAGCTATTGAAGCGGGTGCAGATTACTTGGCACCGTACTACAATCGTATGGCCAATCTGAATATTGATTCGAATGCGGTCATCGCTCAGTTATCAGAAGCAATTGACAGGGAGTGTTCGGAAAGTAAAATTTTAGCGGCGTCATTCAAAAATGTGGATCAAGTGAACCAAGCATTTGCAAATGGGGCGCAGGCTATTACGGCAGGTGCAGATGTATTTGAAGCAGCTTTTTCTATGCCATCCATTGAAAAGGCGGTAAATGATTTTGCAGATGATTGGTCTGCCATTCATGGAAGATATACTATCTAAACAGTTCTATATTAAAAAATAAGGGGGCACTATGAAACAATTCTCAGGTCTTTCACGCACTATCCAAGGAAATCATCTTTTAGACACTTGTGCGATTGACATTTTGAAAATAGGTCATCGCCCCCTTGTTTTATGTGCAAAACAGGAGTATAATACGACTGTAGAAAACTTTGTGAAAGTCTTAACTTGTCACGGACTCATTGTTAAAATAGCCTATATAGAGGAGTGGGACCAGAACTTGGTTGAAGAATGTGGGGAAGTTGGTTTCCGACATTGTGCAGACCATATTATTGGCATTGGTAATAGTTCTGTGGCAGCTTGTACAAAGTCTGTTGCGGATTTACTAGACTTGCCAGCCGTTCTTATACCGACTTCACCGTTTACCACTCTGCCTCGGGTATCGGTGGAAAACAAGAAAAGAGAGCGACCATTGTTTAATGAGTCCATCCAGCTAATTATCGCGGATAGGGACCAATTATTGACACAACCTACCACGGAGTTAATGAATGGAGTGGTCAATACTCTTCTTTATCTAGCAGCCATAAAAGAAGTAAAAAGAAATCATCTATTCAGTTTGATAGATGATATTCTTATCAGAGATTTTGAAAGCGTTTTATTTAATAATAGCCTTCAAGCTATAGAGGATTTTGAAGCCCGGATATTATCAAAAGAAGTACAAGATGTCTTAGAAGTTCTTTCTACTTGTGTAACATTAGACCTACCTAGTGATGCTTGGGACGTGATTCAACAAATAGAATCAAAGCTCAGCGAAAGAAGAGAGGATTTAGTGGATGAGCCATTGAAACGAAATCTTGTCCTCTATTTGCTTTTGATCTATTTGACTCAGGAATCAGAAGAATTTCAAGCCAGGCTGAAGTGGTGTCAACAGTTGCTTTTGTCTGCCAACTCTAGCAATCTATCGTCGCTGGAGGCAGTTTTCAAGGAAATTGCACTAGAGATGGGAGAAGATTGCTCGACACGTTGCTAGTAGGCATCGCTGTACAATGGCAATATTAAAAATATGGGCTCGTCCTCTTGCTTTCGGCAATGCTAACTTCGTTTATTACTCAATATAACACTATCTATTATTTAAAGGAGGAATTCTTATGAAAGTATTTGCAAGTCCATCTCGCTATATTCAAGGTAAACATGTTCTTTTCCAAGGTGCAGAAGCTATCGGAAAATTGGGAACAAAGCCTTTGATTCTTTGTGATGATTTAGTATATGGGATTGTCGGTGAGAAGTTTTTGTCCTATCTCGTTGAAGAAGGGATGCAAGTCCATCGTGTTGCCTTTAATGGAGAAGCATCTGACAAGGAAATCCAGCGCGTCGTAGAAATCGGAAAAGAACAGGCTAGTGACGTCGTAATCGGTCTAGGTGGTGGCAAGACGATTGACTCAGCCAAGGCGATTGCTGATTTACTAGGAGTGCCAGTCGTCATTGCTCCAACTATTGCTTCAACAGATGCTCCGACATCTGCTTTATCTGTCATTTATTCTGAAGAAGGGGCGTTTGAACGCTATATTTTCTATAAGAAAAATCCGGATCTTGTCTTGGTAGATACAGCGATTATTTGTCAAGCACCGCCACGTCTTTTGGCTTCTGGTATTGCGGATGGCTTGGCGACGTGGGTAGAAGCGCGTGCTATTTTACAAAGCAATGGAACAACAATGGCAGGAGGAGGTCAGACACTTGCTGGTATCGCTATTGCACAAACCTGTGAACAAACACTCTTTCAATACGGACTTCAAGCCATGGCCAGCTGTGAAGCCAAGGTTGTGACAGCTGCTTTAGAGAATATTGTTGAAGCCAATACCTTGCTAAGTGGTTTAGGCTTTGAAAGTGCAGGTTTGGCTGCGGCGCATGCGATACACAATGGATTCACCGCCTTGGAGGGAGATATTCACCATTTGACACATGGTGAAAAAGTGGCTTATGGGACCTTGACCCAGCTCTTCTTGGAAAACCGTCCGAAAGAAGAATTGGAAAAATACATCCGTTTCTATCAAGCCTTGAATCTTCCAACAACTTTGGAGGAGTTACATTTGGCTGATGCTAGTTATGAAGATCTATTGAAAGTCGGCCAACAAGCGACGATTGAAGGAGAAACAATTCACGGTATGCCATTTGCTATTTCAGCAGAAGATGTAGCAGAAGCTCTGATAGCTGTTGACTACTATGTTCGCTCATTAGATAAATAAGAAGAGCATTCACAGTTGAGCATGTCCATCTAAACTTGGAATAGAGGTTCGAAGTAATTGCCTTGGGAAATTCTTCCTCAGGGCTTTTCATTTGAAAAAATTATGATATAATTGTTAAATATAAAATATTTAGAAAATTTTGAAGAATTGACTTAAAGGAGATTTCTATGGCCTATGTAGTAGCTGTTGTTGGTGCCACTGGTGCAGTCGGTGCCCAAATGATTAAAATGTTGGAAGAGTCAACACTTCCAATCGAGAAAGTGCGTTTCCTTGCTTCTGCCCGTTCAGCAGGCAAGACCTTGCAGTTTAAGGGACAGGATATTGTCATTGAAGAAACAACAGAAACAGCCTTTGAAGGAGTGGATATTGCCCTCTTCTCAGCTGGTGGCTCTACATCTGCCAAGTATGCTCCTTACGCTGTAAAAGCAGGAGCGGTTGTCGTGGACAATACTTCGTATTTCCGCCAAAATCCAGATGTGCCGTTGGTTGTTCCTGAGGTAAATGCTCACGCGCTGGATGCCCACAATGGTATCATTGCTTGTCCAAACTGCTCAACCATTCAAATGATGGTTGCCTTGGAGCCTGTTCGTCAGAAATGGGGCTTGGAGCGGATCATCGTATCTACTTATCAGGCAGTCTCTGGTGCTGGTATGGGAGCTATCTTGGAAACACAAGCACAGCTTCGTTCTGTCTTGAATGATGGCGTGGAACCAAAAGCGGTAGAAGCAAATATTCTTCCTTCAGGTGGCGATAAGAAACACTATCCAATCGGTTTCAATGCTATTCCGCAAATCGACCTCTTCACTGAAAATGACTACACTTATGAAGAGATGAAGATGACAAAAGAGACTAAGAAAATCATGGAAGATGACAGTATTGCCGTTTCTGCAACCTGCGTCCGTATTCCAGTCTTGTCTGCCCACTCTGAGTCTGTTTACATTGAAACTAAGGAAATTGCACCGATTGAAGAAGTGAAGGCAGCTATTGCATCCTTCCCAGGAGCAGTTTTAGAAGATGATGTGGCTAATCAAATTTATCCGCAAGCGATTAACGCTGTCGGTAGCCGTGATACCTTTGTTGGTCGTATCCGTAAAGATTTGGACAAGGAAAACGGAATCCACATGTGGGTTGTTTCTGACAACTTGCTCAAAGGTGCTGCATGGAACTCTGTTCAAATCGCTGAAACCCTTCATGAGCGTGGTCTAGTTCGTCCAACGGCAGACTTGAAATTTGAATTGAAATAATTTCATTAACCAAAAGTACACAAAAGGCTGCACTCAGCCTTTTTTAGCAACAATCAGTAAGAGAGGAAGCCTATGTCTATTCAAGATTTACGTGATGTAAAAATTATTACAGCAATGATTACCCCTTTCAAAGAAGATGGCTCGATTAATTTTGAAGTTTTACCCGAGTTGATTGAGCATCTATTGTCCCATCACACAGAAGGGATTTTATTAGCAGGAACAACTGCCGAAAGTCCAACCCTGACACACGAGGAAGAACTGGAACTATTTGGTGCTGTGCAAAAGATTGTCAACGGTCGTGTTCCCTTGATTGCAGGTATCGGTACAAACGATACGCGCGACTCGATTGAGTTTGCCAAAGAAGTGGCGGCATTCGGCGGCTTTGCGGCAGGTCTTGCCATTGTGCCTTACTACAACAAACCCTCTCAAGAGGGAATGTATCAGCACTTCAAGGCTATTGCGGATGCCTCTGATTTGCCAATCATTATCTACAATATCCCAGGTCGTGTCGTGGTTGAAATGACGCCAGAAACCATGTTACGTTTGGCTGAGCATCCAAACATCATCGGTGTTAAAGAGTGTACAAGCCTTGCCAACATGGCTTACCTAATTGAGCATAAACCTGACGACTTCTTGATTTATACAGGTGAGGATGGCGATGCTTTCCATGCAATGAACTTGGGAGCAGATGGTGTGATTTCTGTTGCATCTCACACGAATGGTGATGAGATGTATGAAATGTTTACAGCCATCGAACAACAAGATATTCGAACAGCAGCTGCTATTCAACGCAAATTCATCCCGAAAGTCAATGCCCTCTTCTCCTATCCAAGTCCTGCACCAGTTAAGGCAGTTCTCAACTATCTTGGATTTGAAGTTGGTCCACTCCGCTTGCCGTTGGTTCCATGCCCAGAAGAAGATGCCAAACGCATTATCAAAGTAGTCGTTGACGGCGACTACGAAGCAACTAAAGCGACTGTGACAGGAGTCGTACGACCAGATTATTAAAAACGTCTAGGGGAGTGAAACAGTTCGGGGAACTGTTTCAGCTGGTCACCAAGAAATACGAAAGTGACCACAGAAGACCCGAGCTCAAAAAACCGAAAGTGAGGACAGTCTACGGATAGACTGTTTTAACCTGAGCCTGAAAATATGAAAGCGAGGCCTGTTCGGGGGATACGAGTAGACCGGTGGTCTATTCGTACCTGAGCTTGAAAACAAAAAAGCGAAGTATTTTTACGTGAGTTAGAGCATAAAGAGTGAGGAATTTGGAAAACGATTAACCAAGCGGAGCTTCTTGTCATTTTCGTCGGTTTATTTAAATCTACACAAGCACATCAGTTATCTGGTGTGTTTTTCAGTTGCAAGCCTTTTCAATTTTTTGGCATTCTTGATATAATAACTAAAAACGATAAAAGGATTAAGTATGAATATTGTTATTATAGGCGCCTCCTTTGCTGGTTTAAGCGCAGCTTTGGAATGTCGAAAATTGTATCAAAATGCTCAGATAACACTAATTGATAGAGAAAAAGATGTGGCTTACTTTCCAAATACCTTGAATTGGAAAGTGGCAGGAAAAATTTCTGGTTGGGAAGATGCGAAGATTTCTTTGTTCAGTGAGGTGCAGCATGCAGCTATTTCTTGTCTTTTTGAAACAGAATGTCTCGCAGTTTATCCTGAAATGCGAAAGGTAAAGATACGGCATCATCAAGATACAGGTGATATTATTTATGACCGACTAATATTGGCTATGGGAGCGAGTCAAACATGGGAATGGGGAACGGAAGAACTTCAAGACTATCTAATTCGTTCAAAAACGCTATCTCAAGCACAAGCTAGTCTAGAGAAATTGACAAATACAAAAACAGTTGCAGTGATCGGGGCAGGACAGATTGGTTTGGAAAGCTTGGATGCACTTAGCCAGTTGGATTTGAATTTGCATGTGTTTGAAGCGCAAGATTCGCTCCTTGCAAAGTACGTTGATGAGGATATGATTGTGCCGATTCGTCAAGAGATAGAAAAAAGAGGAATCCAACTTCATTTATCCGAAACAGTCAATCAGATAACGATTGATACTCAGGAAGAACAGCTGGTTTGTCATACAGTCACGGGTAACTATCAAGCTGATTTAGTCTTACCATCCACCAATTTGACGCCCAATATTCAGCTAGTGAAAGATAGGCTAAAAGTGACTGCAGAAGGGACTGTATGGGTGGATGAGTTTCTTGAAACAAGCCAAGAGAATATTTTTGCTGTAGGTGATTTGGTTAGTCTCCCAGTAGATTATTTTGGACAGGCATATCTTCCAATGATTCATCATGCGATTATGACAGGGAGGATGGCTGCTCGAAATTTGCAAAAGAGGATTGCTCCTATTAAGAGAGTCCAGCGGATTGTTTCTAGTCATGTATTTGGTTATTATATAACTAGCCTTGGCTTGACCGAGAGCGAGGCGAGCTTGTGGTTAGAGAGTAAATCAATTCGGATTAGAAGGCCATATAGCCAGTGGGAACCAACTTTAGTAGATTTCAAACTAATTGTCGAAGAAACGAGTGGACGCATCATAGGGGGACAACTCGTTTCTACTGCAGATTATATTGAGCAGATGGATGTACTGTCTCTTGCGATTTCAAAGGATTTGACCGTCTTTGATTTGGTAGAACATTCTTGGCTCTGTCTTCCTGGAAATACTCCTCTGGTTCCCTTCATCGTAGAGGCCGCTCAAGAGTATATTCGGCAATTTTATCAGGTTGATGGGGAGGGTGTCTATGCGGATTGATTCCTTATTGGAAAAGCGTGAGCGCGCCATTTATCAGCTTTTCCTCTACTTAGAAGATAGGAAAGAGGGACCCTCACTAAAGGATATTTGTTACTATTTAGAATTGTCAAAATCAACTCTTCTTCGCTATATTGTATCTTTCAATGAAGAAGCAGAAGCAGCCGACTTGGGACTCTCTTTTCAACTCGAAGATGAAAGGGTCTTTTTGAAGAAAAAGGCCAGTTTGAGCCTTCATCGTATCCTAGCCTATCTCTGTCAAACCAGTACCAAATATCAAATTATTGTTTATTTATTTGATAAGGAAGAGGTCTCTATTCAACAGCTGGCTCAAGAATTGCTGATAAGCGAAGCGACTCTGAATCGCCATCTTGCCTCTTTGAACCAGATATTGGCAGAATTTGGTATTGGAATCAAAAGTGGTCGTCTAAAAGGTAGTGAGCTTCAAATACGGTACTTTTTACATCAAATGTTGAGTTTGACTACTAGGAGAGCGGAATTACAAGAAGAGTTTATGCTTGGGAAACTAGAGGCCTTATTGCCAGTTTTCGAACGCTTCTATCAATCGCCGCTCAATCCCAAGCAAGCCCATCGTCTTTTATTGTGGTTAATGATTTCACAGCAACGCTCTCGATTGCAACAGCTAGATTTTAAGCCCCTTTACAAATTGATGGAACCCTATCAAGAACATAAGTTTTACCGACGTTTGAGAAAGATGTATTTTACACTAAGTCAGCAACAATCCACCTCTTTTCAAGAAGGGGAGATTATGGCATTGTTTGCTTTCCTGTTTAGCCATTTCATTTTAGCGCCGCATCAATTAGAGCAGGTTCTTGGTTTCGGTGGGCCGATTATGGAAGCTACCTCTTTGGCTCTTCAGAAATTACGGTTATATTTTGAGGAAAATTTACCAGTCTCAGAAGAAGCACTCTATCATTTGAACCAAATTATGAGCCAGCTATACTTCTTTTATTCTTCCGTTGAACTGGAAGAAGTAGAAGCTTCTAGTTTCTATCCAGAAGCAGAAGACTTGCTAAAAGACGTCTGTAAATCAGTTTTTCATAGAAAAGCCAGTAAAGAAATAAGGAACTCTTATCTGACAAACATTGCGGATTTGTATATTTATTTTAGTCAGGTCCAGCCTATACAGGTCAAGGTTGCTTTTGCTTCTTCTCTACACGAGGTTCTATCCTATCCTCTCTTGTTGCAACTAAGGGAGAAGTTAGAAGGCAATCGTCAGGTTCTTATTGAGCCCTATCAAGCAGGGTATGACTATGATTTGATCATTACAGATTACCTCGAAAATACAAGCCTTCCAATTTATTGTCTAGGAAATCGATTGAAAATCCAAGACATTGTACAATTAAAGGCATGGATACAGGATATATACCATCAAAAGTCCTGTCAATCAGAGATTATGGCGACCAAAACTTCTTTTCCTATCGAGCATCGCTAGACAATGTCAGATAGTCTTTGTGAAAAATGTAAGTGCATTTAACCTTGAAAAATTTATTTTATAAACTCTGATAACAGTTGGTAGAATCATCTTTCTAGCACTGCTTATCAGATTTTTTTATTTTTTTGAAAAAAATGATAGGAAAAATTCACAAGAATGGGTTAGAATAGAATTACCAAGAAAACGGAAGCGTTTTCAAAAAAAGATAAACAAACAGGAGGGAGACCTATGTCTACTGAAAAATACATCATGGCCATTGACCAAGGAACTACAAGTTCACGTGCCATTATCTTCAATAAAAAAGGTGAAAAAGTTGGCAGTTACCAAAAAGAGTTTACGCAAATTTTCCCTAAACCAGGTTGGGTTGAACACAACGCCAATGAAATTTGGAATTCTGTTCAGTCTGTGATTGCAGGGTCCTTTATCGAAAGCGGTGTTCGTCCTGATCAGATTGAAGGAATTGGTATTACCAACCAACGTGAAACAACCGTTGTCTGGGATAAGGAAACAGGTCTTCCAATTTACAATGCCGTTGTCTGGCA
Source organism: Streptococcus sp. 2018162 (assembly GCF_019754175.1). Lineage (NCBI taxonomy): Bacteria > Bacillati > Bacillota > Bacilli > Lactobacillales > Streptococcaceae > Streptococcus > Streptococcus sp. 2018162. Next base: position 307,458 of record NZ_JAIJZP010000002.1, read on the forward strand.
ATCTCGTCAAACAGCTCATATTGCTGACCAGCTGAAGGCAGATGGTCACGCAGATATGATTCATAAAAAGACTGGACTTGTAGTCGACGCCTACTTCTCAGCAACCAAAGTTCGTTGGATTTTGGATCAAGTCCCTGGAGCGCAGGAACGTGCTGAAAAAGGTGAGATTCTGTTTGGAACCATTGATACTTGGTTGGTATGGAAATTGACCGATGGGAAATGCCATGTGACGGATTATTCAAATGCAGCTCGTACCATGCTCTACAACATTGAAGAGTTGAAATGGGATGATGAAATTTTATCTCTTCTCAATATTCCAAAAGCCATGTTGCCGGAAGTTCGTTCAAACTCTGAAGTTTACGGTACAACAGCTCCATTCCATTTCTATGGCGCAGAAGTGCCAATCTCAGGTATGGCAGGTGACCAACAGGCAGCTCTATTTGGACAATTGGCATTTGAGCCAGGTATGGTGAAAAATACTTACGGAACTGGTTCCTTCATCGTGATGAATACAGGTGAAGAGATGCAGTTGTCACAGAACAACCTTCTCACAACAATTGGCTACGGTATCGACGGCAAAGTCTATTATGCGCTTGAAGGATCTATCTTTATCGCTGGTTCGGCGGTTCAATGGCTCCGTGACAGCATGCGAATGGTGACTACATCACCTGAGTCAGAAGAGCTTGCTCGTAAGTCAACCAGCAATGATGAAGTCTATGTTGTTCCAGCCTTTACAGGACTTGGAGCTCCGTATTGGAACTCAGATGCACGTGGTTCAGTCTTTGGTCTCACTCGTGGTACAACAAAAGAAGACTTCGTCAAAGCAACTCTCCAATCCATTGCCTATCAGGTTCGTGATGTTATTGATACCATGCAATTGGATACAGGTATTGATATTTCAGTCTTGAAGGTTGACGGTGGTGCAGCAATGAACAGCCTCCTCATGCAATTTCAAGCAGATATTTTGGGCATTGAAATCGCACGCGCTCAAAACCTTGAAACTACAGCTCTTGGAGCAGCATTCTTAGCAGGTTTAGCAGTTGGTTTCTGGAAAGATTTGGATGAATTGAAAGAACTCAACGCTGTCGGCCAATCCTTCCAACCAACCATGAACGAAGCTCGTAAAGAACAACTTTACAAGGGATGGAAAAAAGCTGTCGCAGCAACTCAACTATTTGCAGAAGTGGATGAGGAGCAATAAAGGACTTGTTAGCTAGGGGAATGAAGGTTTTCCTCTTGCTAGACAGTCCTATTCGAAAGTTAGGAAGTGAATCGTATGGAATTTTCAAAAGAAACAAGACGCTTAGCCATTGAGCGAATGCAGGATCGTCAACTTGACCTCCTCATTATCGGTGGTGGTATTACGGGAGCTGGTGTAGCTTTACAGGCAGCAGCAAGTGGCATGGAAACAGCCTTGATTGAAATGCAAGACTTTGCAGAAGGGACTTCAAGTCGCTCAACCAAATTGGTCCACGGTGGTCTTCGCTACCTCAAACAATTTGATGTGGAAGTGGTTTCCGATACTGTATCTGAACGTGCAGTAGTGCAAAATATTGCTCCACATATTCCAAAACCAGACCCAATGTTGCTCCCAGTCTATGACGAGCCAGGTTCAACCTTTAGTCTCTTCCGTTTGAAAGTGGCTATGGACCTCTATGACCTCTTGGCTGGCGTCAACAATACCGATATGGCCAATAAGGTTTTGACCAAAGAAGAAGTGTTGGAACGCGAACCAAACTTGAAGCAAGAAGGCTTGATTGGTGGCGGTGTTTACCTCGACTTCCGTAACAATGATGCTCGCTTGGTTATTGAAAATATCAAACGTGCAGCTAAAGACGGTGCATTAATTGCCAGCCGTGTCAAAGCTGAGAAATTCATCAAGGATGAGGCTGGAAAAGTTGTCGGTATCGTCGCTCGTGACTTGCTGACAGACAGCACCTTTGAAATTCGTGCGCGTTTGGTCATCAATACAACAGGCCCATGGAGTGACGAAGTACGCAACCTCGGTGGTGAAGGTTCAGGTGTCCTTCAAATGCGTCCAACCAAGGGTGTGCACCTAGTTGTCGATAGTTCTCGCTTGTCTGTGCCACAGCCGACTTATTTTGATACAGGTCACGCAGATGGCCGCATGGTCTTTGTCCTTCCACGTGAAAATAAAACCTATTTTGGTACAACAGATACAGATTATACTGGTGATTTGGCGAATCCAATGGTAACCCAAGAAGACGTTGACTATCTGCTTGATATTGTCAACAATCGCTTTCCAGAAGCAAACTTGACCTTGGATGACATCGAGAGCGGCTGGGCAGGTCTTCGTCCCCTCTTGTCTGGAAATGGAGCTTCTGACTACAACGGTGGAAATAATGGTAAGCTCAGTGATGATAGCTTTAATAGCTTGATTGAAACCGTCAAAGGCTATTTGAACAATGAAAAGACACGAGACGATGTGGAACATGATTTGACGCATTTGGAAGGTAGTGTTTCAGAAAAACATTTGGATCCTTCAGCTGTATCACGCGGTTCTGCCCTTGATCGTGATGACAATGGACTACTTACTCTTGCTGGTGGTAAAATTACCGACTTCCGTAAGATGGCCGAAGGAGCAATGGAAAAGGTTGCAGACATCCTCAAAGAAGAACATGGTCGCAGCTTCAAACTCATCAATTCTAAAACCTATCCAGTCTCTGGTGGTGAATTGAACCCAGCTAACGTTGTAGAAGAAATCGAACATCTTGCTCAACTAGGTGTGAAGAAAGGTCTTGCCTATGATGATGCGCTTTACTTGGCAAACTTGTACGGCTCAAATGCTCCAAAAGTTTTTGCATTGAACCATAAAGTAGAAGCCGTCTCTGACTTGAACAAGCGTGACTTGCTTTCCCTTCACTATGCTATGAAGGAAGAGATGACCTTGACTGCAGTTGACTATCTTCTCCGTCGTACCAACTACATGCTCTTCATGCGTGAGCAGTTGGATGCGGTAGCACCAGACATTTTGAAAGAAATGGCAGTGTACTATGCTTGGTCTGAGGAAGAACTAGCTCAACAGGAACAATTGTTGGCTGATACGCTTGTTAAGAATGATTTGACCTATTTGAAAGAAAAATAGAAAGAGGTGCATAATGACAAATGAATTAATCGGTGAAGTACTGGGAACTGCCTTGCTGATATTACTTGGTAACGGTGTTGTAGCAGGTGTAGTGCTAGACAAGAGTAAGGCCAAGGATGCTGGTTGGATTGTCATCACAATTGGTTGGGGTCTAGCAGTAGCCATGGCAGCTTTTGTGAGTGGTTTATTGGGACCTGCCCACCTCAACCCAGCGGTATCAATTGCAATGGCCTTTGCAGGAAATCTCCCATGGGCTTCTGTAGTCCCTTACATTCTTGCCCAATTCCTCGGAGCCTTTATCGGAAGTATCTTGGTCTACCTCATGTACAAAGATCACTACGATGCAACAGAAGACACTGGTGCTGTATTGGCAACTTTCTCTACTGGTCCTGCCATCCGCAACCTTGTTTCGAATACAATTAGCGAAGCAATCGGAACCTTTGTTTTGGTCTTGGGATTACTGGCTTTCGGTCAGTATGATTTTCCAACAGGTCTTGGCACTTTAATCGTCGGCGGTTTAATTGTTTCCCTAGGAGTTTCTCTTGGTGGTCCAACAGGATATGCCCTCAACCCTGCGCGTGACCTTGGTCCTCGTATCATGCATGCCATCCTTCCATTGAAGCACAAGGGAGATTCGGATTGGAGTTATGCTTGGGTACCAGTAGTTGGTCCAATCATCGGAGGCTTGCTTGCGGCTCTCCTTTATGGTCTCATTTTTTAAGAAATATCCTTCTCTAATCAGCAATGGTTAGGGAAGTTTTTTTACTTGGCTGTTAATCGTGAGCAAAAGATTATTTTGTATCAATAATTAGTGATAAAATAAGTCTATCATAATCAGTGAGGTCATCTTATGAACAATACAGGTATTCATCACATTTCAAGTTTGGTAGGAAATATTCAACAAGCCTATCATTTTTATCATCATATTCTCGGATTAAAATTAACCTTAAAGACGGTGAATCAGGATGATTCTTCTATGTATCATTTGTTTTTTGGAGATGCAGAAGGGCGATTTGGAACGGAATTCACCATTTTTGATATGCCGACACTAGCTCGACAACGGGAGGGAGCAAATCGTTTGGAACGAACCATTTTTCTAGTCAAAGATTTTGCTGCCTTGGAATTTTGGCAGAAAAGATTGACAGCGTTTGAAGTGGAAAACGAAGGAATTCAGGCCTTTGGAAATGGACATATTTTAAATTTCCAAGATGAAGATGGGCAGTTGCTTGGCTTGACCTATCATGACTCAATTGGAGAGATGTTTCCGTATGAAACAGATGAAATTCCGTCGGAATATGCCATTCTTGGTATTGCCAGTCTTCACATGCGAATTCGTGAAGAAAAGGCATTACTAAGTTTGCTGACCGAAACCTTTGGATTTGTAGAGGAAAGCCGATTTGTTTTTAAAGATAAGATGGTGATTTCTCTACTCTTTGACAACACCTTCCAACATCGACTTTATTTGATCCTTGACCAAGAGTCGCCAATCAGCGTGATGGGAGTTGGGGCTATTCATCATATTGCATTTGGTGTCTTAGATGAGTCTGACTTGGAAGACTTGATTAGTCGCTTAAATCTCATCAATCGTCCACATTCTGGGATTATCAATCGAGATTTCATGCATTCCCTGTACTTCCGAGCGCCCAATTATCTCATGTTTGAGGTCGCGACCATGGCTGGCGAAAGAGAGGCTGCCATGCCAAGACAAGATAAGCTGCTGGATAAAGTTGAACTGTTCTTGCCAAGTTTTTTTGAAGAGGACAGACAGGAAATCGAAAAAAATCTCTCCCAGCGTTATTAGGAGAAATGAAGTATGGATTATTGCTTTATCAAAGGGACCAGCCCCCGTCTCTTGGTCTTTTTCCACGGTACAGGCGGCAACAAGGAAGCTATGCTCTTTCTCCGCCAACAGCTGGACCTAGAAGCCTCCGTGCTTTCCTTGGATGGAAGTTGGGGCCAGGGTAGGGACAGGCGTTTCTTTGCTCCGCTGATTGACGGTCAGCTGGATCTTGTCGATGTTGAAATGCGCTTGTCGGCTTTTCTGGATTTTTGGCAGGACTTAGACATTCAGCTCTACCAGCAGATTACCTTCGTTGGATTTTCAAACGGTGCCAACTTCATCATGGGCTTGTTAACCAAACAGTCAAACCTGGCGGACAATTATATCTTGCTCCACCCTTCGGCTTTAGATTATGCGTTTCCTAGGGAAAATAGCAGAGCAGAGATTTTGTTTACACTGGGGCAGAATGACCCATATGTCGACCCAGTCGCTCTTGAAAATCTTGTAGGTGACTGGCAAGCGTCAGCCTTTCCCAGAGCCATCCTAGCTCGTTTTGACAAAGGGCATTTTCTAAGCCCGGATGAATTGACCTATGTGAGAAATTGGTACCAAGAAAGAACAGACAAAAAGGCCTGAACCAATGTGTTCAAGCCTTTAAGAGTTATTAGATTAAGGATTCCAATTTATCCACCAATGAACCAACGTAGGCGATGGTTTCTTTGAGTGGTTGGTCAGTCGAAACGTCGACACCAGCGTGTTTAGCAAGGTCTTGGGCAGAAAGACTTGCACCGAGTGACAAGGTTTCCAACCATTTTTCAACAACTTCTTCAGGATGTTCTTCCAATTGCTTAGCCATAGCCGTACCGATGGTCAAACCAGCTGAGTAGGTATATGGATACAAACCAATGTAGTAGTGCGGTTGACGCATCCAGATAAGACCTGCATCGTCACCGATTTCAAAGTCTTCACCCCAGAATTCCTTGATGACATCCAACTTGATTTGGCAGAGAATATCACCATTGAGGTATTCTTCATTGTCCAAACGAGTGTAGACTTCACGTTGGAAGGCTGCTTCAAGCAAGTGAGTCACCATGTTGTGGAAGTAAGTACGGCTGATCAACTCGCTAATCAAGTAAGCTTGGAAGCCAGGGTCTTGGTTGTTTTTCAAAAGGGTGTTACATGTCAAGACTTCATTAGCTGTAGAAGGAGCCTCGATGAAGTAGAGGGATGGATCGTAGCTGAGGACGCTTTGTTTCTTAGCCAATTGGAAATGACCAGCATGACCCAATTCGTGAGCCAATACCAAGACTTCGTTCATCAAACCTGTCCATGAAAGTAGGATATAGGATGGTCCATCGTAAAGAGTAGCACAGAAGCCACCTGTTGCCTTACCTTCGTTTTGAGCAAAGTCAATCCAACGTTCATCAAATGATTGTTCAATCATTTTCACATAGTCTTCACCAAGAATGCCCAAGCAGTCAATCAAGAATTGTTTGGATTCTTCAGGAGTAATGCGTTGATTGTATTCAGATGGTAGGCTGATTTTCAAGTCAGCATGAGTGATTTTATCCAAACCATGAGCCTTGGCAACCAATTTCACATAGCGACGCATGTGAGGAGCCAATTCCTTCATGATGACATCAATCTGACGGTCAAAGAGATCACGAGAGACATTTTGACTATGTAAGAGGAAGTCAATCGTATTGTCAAATCCACGCAAACGAGCTTCGATTTGCTCGTTTTTGATATGAGACAAATAAGTCGCGGCAGTTGTGTTTTTGTATTTCTTCAAGGTTGAGTAAAAACCAGCAGCTGAATTGCGACGGATTTCGGTATCATGGCTGAGTTCATAATCATTTTCAAAGAGCACATAGCTATTGCCGAGCGTTTCGCCATTTGCCTCGAAGTTATCAAAGGTCATATCTTCAAACTTGGTCACACCGTAATTGTTATAAGGCTGACCAAATGTTGGTGCGAAGTTTGAGAGAAGTTCTTCCTGTAGCGGATGGAGTTGATGCGGCTTATCACGTAGGATTGCATCGAAGAAAGCAGCCCATTGTGGTTGTTCTTCTTTTAATTCAAGAAGAAAGGCTTCATCTAATTGACCAAGTTCTGAATAGAGGAAATCTCGTTGAGGACGTGCCTTGGCAGAAACGAGGTCGTATTCGTTGGCCAGGCTCGCCAATTCAGTATTCATCTTGTCAACTTCTAATGGCAAAAAGGCATAGTGGGAAAGTCTGCTATCAAGAATAACGATTTTTTCGTATTCTGTTAAGGCGGAAACGATGGTATCCTTATCAGTTAGCTTCCCTTTGTAATTCGATTCGAAAGCTGTCACTTGCTTAGCGTAGGCTGCCAAATTTTCTTTGTAGTTATCAGGGGTCGGAAATAGAATGTCCGTATCCCAAGTTAATTGCACATCAATTTCTTGACGTTTAGGCATTGCGTTTGTCATGATTTTCTCCTTATTTCATTTTAATAGGTCCATTATATCATACTAAAGGGCTTTCAGCGAAAATAAGCCAAGGCAAAATTTATGAAAAAGAATACTTGACAAAATACATAAAAACCTAGATAATGTAAGTATGAAAGGGTTTACTGAAAACCAGAAAGGAGCTTTTATGCAAGTCATTAAACGTAGTGGAGAGATTGTTGAATTTGATCCAGATAAAATCTACCAAGCCATCATTAAAGCTGCACAGACAGTTTATGTCATTGATGAAACTTGGCGGAAAAATCTTGCACAGGTCACAAAGAAAGTAGTGCTTGACTTGGAAGAAGCTCATACAGAGCGACCAACGATTAGCATGGTTCAGTCGCAAGTTGAACACCGTCTTTTAGATGCAGGGTATATTTCTATTGCTGAGCATTACATTTCCTATCGCTTGCAGCGTGATTTGGAACGTAACGGCTATGGCGATAAGATTATTGTACATCTGCGTTTTGAACAAGTACGTTAAGAGAAACCTAGAGAAATCTAGGTTTTTTGCTTTTATATATCTTTACATTGTTTAAAGAAAATAGCATTTCAAAAACTTTTTGAAAAAAATGTGATATTCTGAGCATATTTTTTGAAATCGGTAACATTCATATTGTATAATATAGTTCGTAAAAAAATATATTTTCGAAAGTGAGATTTTACATTATGGCTAAAATCGTTGTTGTCGGTGCTAACCATGCTGGTACTGCCGCAATCAAAACTATGTTGACAAATTATGGTCAAGAAAACGAAATCGTTGTATTTGACCAAAACTCAAATATTTCATTCTTGGGTTGTGGTATGGCTTTGTGGATCGGTGAGCAAATTGGCGGTCCTGAAGGACTTTTCTACTCAAACAAAGAAGAGTTGGAGAGCTTGGGCGCGACAGTATACATGGAGTCACCTGTTACAAACATTGACTATGATGCCAAAACAGTTACAGCGCTTGTAAATGGTCAAGAACATGTTGAATCATTTGAAAAACTTCTTTTCGCAACTGGTTCACAACCTATCTTGCCACCAATCAAAGGAGCTGAAATCAAAGAAGGTTCTCTTGAATTTGAAGCAACTCTTGAAAACTTGCAATTTGTTAAATTGTACCAAAACTCAGCAGATGTTATTGAAAAATTGAAAAACAAAGACATCAACCGTGTAGCAGTAGTTGGTGCTGGTTACATCGGTGTTGAGCTTGCAGAAGCATTCCAACGTAAAGGTAAAGAAGTTATCCTTATCGACGTTGTAGATACATGTTTGGCTGGTTACTATGACCGCGACTTGTCAGACCTTATGGCTAAAAACATGGAAGAGCATGGTATTCAACTTGCCTTTGGTGAAACTGTTAAAGAAGTTGCTGGTAATGGTAAAGTTGAGAAAATCATCACTGACAAGAACGAATACGATGTTGACATGGTTATCTTGGCTGTTGGTTTCCGTCCAAACACTGCATTTGCAGGTGAAGGAATCGAGCGCTTCCGTAACGGTGCCTTCCTTGTAAACAAACGCCAAGAAACGTCAATCCCAGGCGTTTACGCTATCGGTGACTGTGCAACAATCTACGACAACGCTACTGGCGACACAAGCTACATCGCTTTGGCTTCAAACGCAGTACGTACTGGTATCGTAGCAGCTCACAACATCTGTGGTACTGACCTTGAAGGTATCGGTGTACAAGGTTCTAACGGTATCTCTATCTACGGTCTTAACCTTGTATCAACTGGTTTGACTCTTGAAAAAGCGAAACGTCTTGGTTTGAACGCTGCTGTCACTGAAGTAACTGACAACCAAAAACCAGAATTCATGGAGCATGGTAACTTCCCAGTTACAATCAAGATTGTTTACGATAAAGATTCACGTCGTATCCTTGGTGCGCAAATGGCTGCTCGTGAAGATATCTCATTGGGTATCCACCTCTTCTCATTGGCAATCCAAGAAGGTGTAACAATCGAAAAATTGGCCTTGACAGACTTGTTCTTCTTGCCACACTTCAACAAACCTTACAACTACATCACAGTAGCTGCCTTGGGTGCTGAATAATTAATTGAATACAAAAGAAAAGCTCAGAGATAACTCTGAGCTTTTTTGGAGCTTGCTACTAATGACCCTCCAAATTTGGAAATTCATCACTCAACGATTTGTTGATCTTTCTAATTTACCACCTGCCCTAAAAATGATTTTTTGGTATAATGGAGAGAATGATTTTTTAGAGAAAGTAAGAGACAATGAACCCATTATTAAACGGAATGAATGACAGACAGGCAGAAGCGGTACAGACGACAGAAGGTCCGCTATTGATTATGGCAGGGGCTGGTTCGGGTAAGACGCGAGTCCTGACCCACCGTATCGCCTACTTGATTGATGAAAAAATGGTCAATCCTTGGAATATCCTAGCCATTACCTTTACCAACAAAGCAGCGCGTGAGATGAAGGAGCGGGCCTACGCCCTCAATCCTGCTACGCAAGACTGTTTGATTGCTACCTTCCACTCCATGTGTGTGCGGATTTTGCGTCGAGATGCTGACCATATCGGCTACAACCGTAACTTCACCATTGTGGACCCAGGTGAGCAACGCAGTCTCATGAAACGGATTTTGAAAAATCTCAATCTAGACCCGAAAAAGTGGAGTGAACGCTCAATCTTGGGAACCATTTCTAATGCCAAAAACGACTTGATTGATGACAAGGCATTTGAAGCCCAGGCAGGCGACCTATACACGCAGATTGTTGCTAAATGCTACACGGCTTATCAAAAGGAACTCAGACAGTCAGAGGCCGTTGACTTTGATGATTTGATCATGTTGACGCTCCGCCTTTTTGACCAAAATCCAGAGGTCCTGACCTATTACCAGCAGAAATTCCAGTATATCCATGTCGATGAGTATCAGGATACCAACCATGCCCAGTACCAATTGGTCAAGCTCCTGGCATCACGTTTCAAGAATATCTGCGTGGTCGGTGATGCGGACCAGTCTATCTATGGTTGGCGTGGGGCGGATATGCAAAATATCCTGGACTTTGAAAAGGATTATCCAGAGAGCAAGGTTGTCCTTTTGGAAGAAAACTACCGCTCCACCAAGAATGTCTTGCAGGCTGCCAATGAGGTCATTGAAAACAACCGCAATCGCCGTCCTAAAAAACTCTGGACACAGAATGCCCAAGGGGATTTGATTACCTACTATCGTGCCAGAGATGAGAATGACGAGGCGATTTTTGTCGCAGGGCAGATTGACCAGTTGCACCGAGAAGGTAAGGTTTATAAGGATTTTGCAGTTCTCTATCGGACCAATGCCCAGTCCCGTACCATTGAAGAAGCCCTACTCAAATCTAATATCCCTTATACCATGGTTGGGGGCACCAAGTTCTACAGCCGTAAGGAAATCCGTGATGTGATTTCTTATTTGAATATCATCGCAAATCCATCGGACAATATCTCCTATGAACGCATTGTTAATGAGCCGAAACGTGGCGTCGGACCTGGTACGGTTGACAAACTCCGTGATTTTGCGACCAGCCACAGCATGTCCCTGCTAGAAGCCTCTCAGGATATTATGTTGTCGCCGATTAAAGGGAAGGCAGCACAGGCAGTCTTTGACCTAGCCAATCTCCTCTATAATCTTCGTAATCAATTAGACAACTTGACGGTTACCCAAGTAGTCGAGGCAGTATTGAACCAAACAGGCTACATCGATGCCCTTGCCGCACAAAATACGCTGGAAGCCAATGCTCGCATTGAAAACATCCAGGAATTCCTTTCTGTTACCAAAAACTTTGATGAAAAGGATGCTGAGGAAGAAGAGACAGGTCTGGATCGCTTGACACGCTTCTTGCTTGATTTGGCACTGATTGCGGATACAGATGATGGCGACACCGAATCTTCAGAAGTGACCCTTATGACCCTCCACGCGGCCAAAGGTCTGGAATTTCCAGTCGTATTCCTGATTGGCATGGAGGAAAATGTCTTCCCACTCAGCCGTGCAGCAGAAGAAGAGGATGAATTGGAAGAAGAACGCCGTCTGGCCTATGTTGGTATCACACGGGCTGAGCAAACCCTCTACCTGACCAATGCTAATTCACGACTCCTTTTTGGTCGTAGTAACTACAACCAGCCAAGTCGTTTTATCCGCGAAATTTCCAGTGACCTCCTTGACTACCAGGGGCTCGCTCGTCCAGCCAATACTAGCTTTAAGGCCTCTTATGTCAATGGCAGAGCGACACAGTTTGGACAAGGTATGAGTTTGCAACAGGCCATGCAAAGTCGAAAAGCATCCGTACAACCATCTGCCAAGCTCGGAGGCAGTATGCCCTTCGCATCAAGCAACCAATCGTCAAGCTCAGGCACCAACTGGTCAGTTGGTGACATCGCAGTCCACAAGAAATGGGGACGTGGGACAGTCCTTGAAGTTTCAGGCACAGGCAGCAACCAAGAACTCAAAATCAATTTCCCAGAAATGGGCCTCAAAAAAGTCTTGGCAAGCTTAGCACCGATTAGTAAGGAAGAGTAGGGATGAATCTTCAGGTACAATTTTTTCAAAATGATGTTATAAAAGCCATCAAGGGAGGAGTATATCAAATTTCGCTTCAAAAAGTTGATGGTGAACGGCGGGTCTTGTATATCGGTGAATCATTCTCTATGTTGATAAGATGCGCACAGCATTTATATCAGTTGAGAAAATACCCAGAGTATTTAGGGATGACCGCTGAAATCCTTCGTGATCAAAACCTTGTCTTAATGTTTGAAATTCTAGAGCTTGAAGAAGCGATGGGAGTCAGAAGAAATAAAGAAAAGGAATACATTAAGAAGTGTATACCCTTGTTACAGAGTGGACTTAGTGATCGTATGCTATCCATTCCTAGGAAAAAAGAAGCGGTGGCTAATTTTCTGGAAATATAGATAGTGATAAAAATGAGGCTGGGCAAAAAGCCCAGCTCCACTCCCCAGAGTTCGTGTCAACATCTCAGCGCAGTGGTTGATTGGCAGATTTGTTCGTGTTTCACACTCCAAATCTGACCTAATCAACTATGCGGGGGTGGGAAGACGAACTCTTTTTTAGACTAGTCGAGTTCTTTCCCACTCCCATTTTTTGTGCATATTGCTGTTTTTGGTCTATCTGTAGTTTGTGTAATTTTTTTGAAAGCGCTCCATTCACCGATAAACTTGTGGTAAAATATTATGGAAAAGGAGATATTGTGAAAAGATTTAGACAATTATTTGGACTAGGACTTCTAATAAGTACTGTGTCCCTATTCCTGTACGGGATAGGTGATTTGGAAAAGACTGAAGAACGACGCATACAGAGTAAAAATCTTGAACAAATGTTTCAAAAAAACTCAGATGCCTATGCTTGGATTCGGGTGGAAGGAACGAAAATTAACTACCCTGTTCTACAACATCCTACAGATGACGCCTACTATTTAACCCATGATGCAGAAGGAAATGAGACTCAGTATGGTGCTATTTTTACTGAAAGGGTAAATCAGACTAGTTTTGAGGATCCTGTGACGATTATCTATGGACATGCCATGCGTGATGATTCCATGTTTGGTAGCCTAGACTATTTAGCGGAGCCTTCTACATTTGAATCAATCCAGACAGTAACGATTACCAAAGACGGGAAAGACTTTCTATACCAGATTGTTGCAGCATATTCCTTTACTGATGATCACCTGTATCACACCTTTGGACTAGGCGATACGAAGCAGGTGGAGTCATATGTCTCTCTGTTAGAAGCCTGGGCAAATGAATATGGTGGATTCTATCGCTCGTTTGATTTTGATGTTACTCGGGATAAGTTATTGATTTTATCTACTTGTGACGTGGCAGGAAATGAGAGACGGTTTGTAGTTCATGCCGTCAGAAAAGGAGGAAGCTAACATGGTTATTTTTAAAGAGAATAGAAAATTTTTTGAGTTTGCGATTGGATATATTTTTGTAGGTATAGGGCAAAAATTGATGGGAGTCGGTCTATTGAAACCCTGGTCTGAAAATGCTCCGGTCCTTTTGTGGCTAGGGTTGGTAGGACTTTCCTTGTTTGGGATTGGATTATTTTTTATTGGAAAATTAGCCATTTGGTTTCTAAGGCAGTTCAATCAGGAGCAACGAGTAGCGAAAGTCGTTGGTCTAGCATTAGCAGTTAGCGTGCTTGGAGGCTTGCTGCTTGGAGGATTAGGGCAGCTAATCTATGATTACACTTCATTTGGCTATCAAGAAGTAAAAAATGCCATCTGGTTAGTGACGAGCCTATTTCAGACATTTATCAAAGTAACGGTTATCTTTAACCTTTACTGCTTTTATAAAGATAGTAACTTTTCTTGGAAGAAGGGGGACTTCCGAAGAATAATTGCCATTGTCTTACTGGGAATTCTTATAGCAGCCAGCATAGGATTGATATGGTCTGCCATATCAGACATCTTGTTGGGGCTTGCAGATATGATTGTTATTTTAGGGACAGTATATTATTTACTTGAAAAATAATTAGGATGATATATATGAAAAAGAGAAGAAAAATTGTTAGTTGGCTGATGCTTTCAACTATTTTATTGGCCAATAGTCCCCTGGTCTATGCGCAGGAAATTCAAGAAATTGTTGAAACTTCGCAAAGTCAGGCTTATTATGAAAAAGCGGTGGAGGAAGCGCGTGAGACGACTGTCGGTGGTGATAATGCAAATACAACTAATGCATCAAACTCCGACCAGACAACCGCAGCAAGTACCACTGATGGCGGAGATGCCATTCAGCAGCCTAAAATCACTGAAGAAGGGCAAAATGCAGAAGAGTCAGCTTTACGGGCGCAGTATGGAGAACCAGTTCTTGAAAGTGGTCAAGAACAACTTTACAAGGTAGACGAGACACGCTTTGTGACCTATATTGGTAGCCAGGCTAAGACCTATATTGACCACGAGGGGCGGGAAGTTCCGATTGACCTTGATCTGTATTCCTATCATGCAGATGGCACGCATTATTATCTACCGAAAGAATCACCTGTTGATGTAGTGCTTCCCGCTAAGGTGACCGAGACTACGCCGATTGATGTTATCAGTCAGGAAGATAAAATATCGCTCTATCCTTTGGATAAAACCTACGAGCATGCGACTGTAGAGGACAATGCTATCCTTTATAATAACGTTGACGGTGCGACAGATGTCCAATATACAGTACAGTCAAACGGCGTTAAAGAAGAAATCGTTCTGAGTAAATGGGAAGAAAAGAACCGTTTTACCTACGTTCTAGAGGCAGGAAATTATGATGTAAGTCTTGAAACCAATCAAATCTTGGTTCGCCAAAAAGGTAAAAAAGAAATACTTTTTGTCTTAAATGCTCCTCTTATGGTGGATGCTGCAGGAGAAACCAGTCAAGATATAAAATTGGAACTGGCTGAAAAAGATGGACACTACCATATTACTGTCGTCGCAGGGAAAGAATGGTTGGCAGATCAGGCACGTCAATATCCTGTTCGTATCGACCCAACCATTACTGTCCCACGAGAAAATATACTAGATTCTGTAACGAGTTCGGTCCACGGTCAATATCAGGGATATGCTTATGGTTATATTGGATATATGACGGTCGAATCCATAGGAATGAAAAGATTCGCAGACGTTAAGGACATCGGTCGTAGTCGTATGTATTTTAAGGTCAACTATGACTTTAAGCAGAATATTCCTTCAGAAGCTAAAATTGATAGCGCAACACTCAATCTCTATGAGTACACTGCTCCTGGAAATCAAGGAACACAGTTTGCTGCCTATCGTTTAACAGAAGATTTTAATATCAACACGGTGACTTGGAATTCATCCGTCAATCTAGGTCGAGAAATTGCAGGTGAAAATGCCATTTCCGAGAAAAAGGTTGGGATGCACAACTTTGATATTCGTGATGCGGTCAACGGCTGGGTACAAGGACTCTATCCAAACTATGGTTTAGTTGTCGCTGCAACAGATGAGGGAGCAGATGGAGGTGCCTTTTATACGACTGAAGCCACAGCCTCCAATGCAGGTCAAATTGGCTTTACTCCTGAAAAAGCGCCAAGTATTACGATTAATTGGTCCGTCCCAGATCCAGTAGATATCAATTATGCTATCGGTGATACGACTATCAATCTCCGGACAATGGTGAAGACAGATAAGTCTGGTAAACTCCAATTCCAAGGAGTTTTTGCGGATGGTCTGACTAGCCCTGCTGCACAGGTTGGCTACCAGCTCAGTGACCCTGCTAAGAATTATACTGGTCAGAGTACAGCCAGCTTTTCATACAAATACCCTGACACGGCTTCCTTTATTTCAGCATTTGAAAAAGGAACGACACAATACAAAGATAAATTGTCTAACTGGCAAACGCTCGTGCCGTTTACAGAGCCTGAATTAAATACGCTCTACACCATCGATGCGGAAAGCCAGAAAGATGGTCAAACGAGTGGGAAGAAGAGTAGTGACTCTTTCATCATTTACAAGGTAACCCAATATGATACTCTTCCTAAGATAGCCAGTTACTATGGCGTACCGCTAAAACAGATTGCCTTTGACAACCGGATTCAAGATATGCTTCTGGTCAAAAACAACACTCTCTTTATCCGCAATCCAAGTAAAAATGCGAACAAGCCTTATAACCCACCTGCTCTGACTGATAAGGTCAAAGCAGACGTGGATATGCTGTTGATGGGACGTGGCTTACACTGTGAATTTGGTTTTGAACCGATAAATCTTAATACAGGTAATTTCTACTTAGAACGAACAGATGTATCTATCTCAGACCTAGGTGGAGACTTTGCGATTGTCCGCAATTATAACTCCAAAGCAGCAGGTATCAATAGTCTATTTGGTCGAGGATGGTCTTTTGCCTTCAACGAACAACTTTCACTTGATGACGAGGGCAATATTAACTATATCCGTACAGATGGTTCTATTTTGACCTTTACCAAAGAAGGTGATACCTATAAGGCGCCAGAGGGCTATGATCTAACCTTGACGGTAAAGGAAATAGAAACTAAAAAAGCTGATTTTGGCAATGGCGAAGAGGACTACGCTGTCAAGGAATACCACATTACCGATAGCAATCAGCAGGAAAAATTCTTCAATTTCCATGGGCTCTTGACCAGTCAGACAGATGAAAAAGGGAATAAAACTAGCCTCTCCTATAATGAACAGGCTCAACTGACTAAGATTACATCACCGACAGGTCTTGTATATGGTGTGATCCAAAATGATTCAGGCTATATCGGAGCAATCCAGTTACCGAACGGTTCAACATTAGCTTATGACTATGATGAAGCGGGAAATCTTATTTCTTACACGGACGCAGCAGGAGCTAAGACGCGTTACGACTATGACGAACAAGGACGGATGATAGCTTGGTATGATGCCAATGGGACCAAGATTATCGAAAATGTCTATGATGAACAGCATCGTGTCATCCAGCAGACCGACGGAACAGGAGCAGTCTCCACTCTTTCCTATAGTGATGGACAGACAGTAACGACAGATGCTAATGGTCAAGTGACGACTTATACCTATGACAAACATTATCGTACAACAGCCATTACTTATCCTGATGGAAGCAGTATTCGTAAGGCTTATGACGATGATAACCGCTTAGTGAGTGAGACCAATGAATTGGGTCAAACGACTAGCTACACTCACGATAGTCAGGGAAATATTCTCACGGAAACTCGTTTTGACGGAGCGGTCAAAACATCTACTTATGACCAAAACAACCATCTCCTTTCTGTAACAGATTTTGCAGGACAGACTACTAGCCATACTTATGATGCGAAAGGAAACCTTCTTTCTACAAGTTTGGCAGATGGTACTAGCATTACCCACACAGTTGATGAGCAAGGACGCATTCTTTCAACCACCGATGCTCTAGGAAACACAGTCCAGTTATCCTATGATGGGGCTAATTTGGTCAAAGTGACCAATGCAGCTGGTGGAGTGACCACTCTTACCTATAACGCTCATAATCAAGTCACCTCCATCACCAACCCTCGTGGTGGTGTGACAACGATGACCTATGATGCCGAAGGTCGTAAACTAAGTGAAAAAGATGCGGATGGTGTCGGTACAAGTCAGACATTTGACCCAGCAGGGCAAGTGATTGCAGTGACCGAAGGAAATGGGAATACTAGCAGCTTTACTTACGATGCCTTTGGACGCAAGATTGCGGCAAGTAACGGTGAAGGTGGTCAGTATAGCTACGAGTATGATGGTGTTGGGAACCTCCTTCGTTTGACAGATGCCGAAGGCCGTACGACGAGCTACAGTTATGATAGCAGAGGTCGTCTTCTGACAGAGACGGATGCTGCCGGACAAACGGTGCATTACAAACGTGACGCAATTGGTCGTGTCTTGGAACGGACCAATGAAGCTGGTCAGACAACATCATATACCTATGATGAGACAGTCAACCAAATCGCAAGCATTACAGATGCTTTAGGGCAGGTGACCAGCTATAGCTATGACAAGGCAGGGAATGTGACTCAAGTCACCTACCCAATTGGTACGAGTACGACCAGCACTTACGATGCTTTAGGTCGTCGTCTCAGCTACCAAGACCAAGCAGGCCGCACGGTTAGCTATACCTACGATGCTCTAGGAAATAAACTGACCGAAAGCCTGGATGAACGTACGACCAGCTATAGCTACGATGCACTTGGCAATGTGACCAAGGTCATCTATCCAGATAAGACAAGCGTTTCCTACCGATATGATAGCATGGGAAATGTTCTCGAGCAGACAGATGCCAAGGGCATATCCACTCAGTATGACTATACTGCCGCTGGTCGTTTGAGCAGTACGACAAATGCTCTTGGTCAAATAACCACCATGACCTATGATGCGAACGGAAATCAAATCAGCTTGACCGATGCGGCAGGAAATACTGCCAGCACACGCTATACAGGGCAAAACCAAGTTGGTCAAGTCACCGATGCACTTGGTCATACAACACACTTTAGCTACAACCAAATGGAGCAACTTCGTGAGGAAATTGATGCTCTAGGTGGAAAAACAAGCTACCAGTATAATGAACTTGGCTACCTGACCCAAGTGACCAATCCAAATGGTCATGCAACTCAGCTGAGCTATACCCCAACGGCTCAGGTTAAAGAAGTTATCCAGGCAGACGGTAGTAGTATTGTCAATGAATACGATGCTCTTGATCGCCTCATTAAGCAGACGCAGTCTAGCGGTCTTATTACTGAGTATAGCTATGATGCTGCCAATCGTCTGATAGCTGCGAAGGATAATCAATCTCTAAATGAAAGTTACACCTATGACGCAGCAGGCAATCGCCTGACGACAACCAACAGCCTTGGTCAGACCACAAGCATGACCTATGACAGCTACAATCAGTTGACCAAGGTCACTTATGCAGATGGAAGTAGTGAAAGCTACACCTATGATTTATCAGGTAATCTAGCGACTAAGACGGATGTAGAAGGACATGAGACTAGCTACCATTATGATGAAAATGGAAATTTACAGAAGAAGGTAGACCATCTTGGACGCGAAACCAGCTACAGTTATGACCAACTCAACCGTGTCGTGACAGAAACGGACCCTGAGGGGCATGAGACCAACTACGAGTACGATGTGCTGGGTAATGTCGCAAGTGTCACAGATGCCAACGGACACCAATCTACCTACGGATACGATGCTAATGAACGCCTGGTTCTGTACAAAGATCCAAAGGGACAGGAAACTGTCTTGAAATACGACCCACTCGGTCGTTTATTGGAGACAGTGGCTCCTACAGGTGCCAGCCAGACCTACACCTACGACGCAGTGGGCAATCGTCTGTCTGAAACAACAGGCGAGGGAAATACCACTAGCTATACCTACGACAGTCTCAACCGTCTGCTTAGCCTAACCAAGCCAACTGGTGGTAAGACAAGCTATACCTACGACCAAACAGGTAGTCTCTCGACAGAGACAGACCCGAGTGGGGATGTGACAAGCTATGTCAATGACCTCTACGGTCGTGCGACTAGTCGAACTCTTCCAAATCAAGCGACTTTCAGCTATAGTTATGACGCTCTTGGTCGTCTGGAGAAACAGACAGCGCCACAAGGCTTGTCCAAGACCTATACCTATGATGTAGCTGGTAATCTTATCAAGGAAGTAGACCAGTCGGAACGAGTGACTAGCTACACCTACGATGTTGCCGGTCGTCTCTTGGCGGAGAAGAATGCTCTGGATCTAGAAAAGACCTACGCCTACGATGAGATGGGCAATCTGACCAGCATCACCAGTCCGAGCGGTGCTAAGACCAGTCTGTCCTATACGAAGCTGGATCAGCTTAAAACGATCACCAGTCCGACAGGCCGTGAGACGGAGCTGAGCTATGATCCTGTGGGGCAAGTGACCAAGCGAGTCATCAATGGTAAGCGGGAGACAACCTATGCCTATGACCCGAATGGCAATCTCTTAGAGGAAGTCAATCCACTTGGTCAGGTGACCAAGCGGACCTACGACGCAGGCAATCGTCTGACAGCCGAGACCAATACCGCAGGTCAGACCAGCCTCTATAGCTATGACAAGGATAACCGCCTAATCAAGGTATCCAGTCCGACAGGCGCAAGCAGTAGCCTCACCTATGATGGCAATGGCAATCTGACCAGTGTTCTCTCAGGAAGCAAGCGACTTTCTAGCTACACCTACGACCAAGAAGACCAACTACTGACCGCCACCAAGGGAAGTGGAGATGAAGCATCAACCAGCAGCTACACCTATGATAGCGTGGGCAATCTGACCAGCATCACCAATGGCAATGGTCAGGTGACGAAGTATAGCTATGACCAGCTAGGAAATGTCGTGGAAAAGATGAATGCGCTGGGAGACAGCGAGACCTACACCTACGATGTCAATAACCAACTAGCCAAGATTACTAAGGCTGATGGTCAGACCATTAGCTACGACTACAACAAGCTGGACCAACTGCTGACCAAGAAGACTTCTGCCGAGTCAGAAGGTCAGGTCCTCTACAGCTATGATGCGGATGGTCGCAGAGTGGCGATGAGTGACTTGACGGGTCAGACCCGCTATGCTTATAATGAAGAGGGTGAATTGACCGGTGTTCGTCAGGGTGATGGCAGTCTGATTACCTACACCTACGACGACTATGGCAATATCACCAAGCTGGTCTATCCAGATGGTAGCGAGGTAGCCTATAGCTATGACGAGCTCGACCGCCTGACCAAGGTGACCGACCGTGACGGCAAGGTGACCACCTACGCCTATGATAAGGCTGGTGACATGACCAAGATTGAGCGTGGAGACGGCACGACAAGTGCTCTGACCTACGACGCAGCCCATCGTGTGACAGAGATTGTTCATCGTGACAAGAAAGGCAAGCTGATTTCCAGCTATGCCTACGAGTACGACGATGGCAACTACATCGCCAAGGAAACCATCACGCAGGATGGGGAAACTCTGGTCCAAACTTACACCTACGACAGTCTGGGTCAAATCGTCCAGATGACCGTTTCAAGTAAGGATGGCAAGGAACTGAGTCAGTTTAGCTACACCTACGACCATGCAGGAAACAAGCTGACCAGCACGGAGACGGTGGACGGTAAGGAAAGCAAGACAGAGTTTAGCTATGACGCCGAGAATCGCCTGCTTGAAATGAAGTCTGGCGACAAGACCATCACCTATATCTATGATAAGAACGGAAACCGCACATCGTCTGGTACTGATGATGCCAAGCTAGATTATATCTATGACACGGAAAATCGTCTCTTGGCGGTCAAGGATAAGGAAGGTCTGCTTTTCGCTGCCCTCTATGATGGGGAAGATAACCGTGTCTTCACTGCCAGCAGGACCCAAGCGACCAACACCTACCAGCTCTTCAAACGCAAGCCAGCGGATAAGAAGCACAAGTCTCCGTATACTGCGCCAGATGGCGAAGCCAACAGTCTCTTCTGGTATGGCTTCACGCAGAATGTCGTCCAGTTCTTCTCGAGCTTCACGACCAGCGAGGGCTATGACTGGATCGATACCTTCGATACCGTCTCAACTGCCTACCATCAGAAGGTAGCCAAGGACCGAGCAACGGAAGAAGGGCTTGTGGTCAATCCGCCGAGCGAGGACAACCTACCGGGTGAAGATGAGGTGCTCTACAGGAGTCAAGTACAGGATGTCCTCATCCCTTACACGACCAAGGAAGACACCTACAACTATTACGAGACACGAAACTACGTCAACGATGTCAATCGGGATCACACCCAAGTCCTGCAAACCTATGACGACCAGCTCCAGAAACGGGAGACCTATGTCTATGTCTATGGCAATGGCAGAGCTACCTATACTAACGAGAGCACTGGTGACAGCTATCACTACCTGACCAGCCAGTCTGGCTCTGTGACAGGTCTAACTCAGAATGGCAATTCTGTTGCATCTAGCTCTTACAATCTCTACGGAGCAACCAAGCAGACCACAGACACCACAGGCAACCCATTTGCCTACAATGGTGAGGCACGGGATGTGACAGGTCTGGACTACCTTCGTGCACGATACTATGACAACCAAGCAGGCACCTTCCTGACGGCTGACAGCTATCCAGGTAGTCAAACAGACCCGCTCAGCCAAAACCTCTATGCCTATGTGCAGAACAACCCAGCCAACTACACCGACCCGAGTGGGCATATCCGCTCACCACATGTCATGTTGGATGACCGATTTGGTGGCAAGGTTTATAAAAATCCAAGACCTCTGATTAACACAGATGATGGGACGCTTTACGCACCGAGCACACCTGAGCACAAAGCTCATCAAATCCGCCAGCAACAAACAGGAAACTACTCATACGTCTATACACCGAAGGTGTACAGCAATACCCCAATCATCAAACCAACCAGCTATGCGCAGGCGCAGGCACAACGTGACCGAGCAAGAGAGCAGGCACTCGCCGAACAACGTCGCAAGCAAAACATCAGAAATGAGTATAGCAGGGCTACAGGTTCCAAAGGGAAGGCTAAGCTGAGGGAGGCCCAGAATCTCTTTAAGAACTGGGGCAAGGCGCTGGAGGAAACTCTTAAACACGTATGTAATCCTCAAACTACGAAAGGTAAGGATTCAGGTACCCGAAACAAGCCAAATATCAGTGTTGCGGATTTCCGCAAGATTGAAGAAGCCAATAAGTATGGATTGACAGTGGCTGAAAAGACGAAGATAGATAAAATGTCTATGAGCGACTTGAAGTCTCAATATAGTAGTGTAATTGGTAATTATAACACCTATATTGGAACCGGCTACTTCAACCCATTAGGTATTGGCGAAAATAGAGCGGTTATTGAAAGATATAAGATACTTAAGGCTGAGGAAGAAGCTAAGGCGGCAGCGCAAGCAGCGGAGTTGGCGAAATATCAAGCATGGAATATATATGATACTATTCGTGCAACAGGACTGAAACCTGATGGAAGTAAACCGTCTAAAGCGGAGCTAGATATAGCCAATTCAGGATGGTATCCATGGCTGAAAGGTATGACACAAGGGGCGCAATTAGCAAGCAGTATTTCATCGGCTTATGTGGGCTATCAAAGTTACTATGGCAAACCGATTTTAGGTGTTGATACGAATTATATTCAAACCGCTAAAGCAAAGATTAATGAAAAACTATTTAATTTTGATGACATTGACTCAGGTTTTAAGGCGATTGATACGGATACCCTTCCGGTAAAAACTTACTCAGAGCGGTTTCAAAATAGCACTGGTAATCGGATTGCTGAGGAGTTTGTGGCAGAGCTTACTTCTAATCAAACAAATCGTTCATTAGTGAAAAGTTATGAAAATGATGGAGGAATGTCTGTGGCTGAAATAGATTTTGAAACATTGGGATTAGAAAAAGTCCAAAGTGTACAGACTCAATATGGGACAGGACGAAGAGGGACTTTGCCAGATGGTACAAATGTCATCCTTAGACCAGGTAGTTCGTCTAAAGAGGGGGTATATTTAAGTCAGCCTACAATTGAATTTCAAACAAGGAAAATCGGTGGTGTTAATTATAAAATACGATATTTGGAGTAATTAAAATGTTGTGGGAGAAAAAAAATTGTTGCATTGCTAATGATGACTATCGATTAACAATAAGTGTTGGAATAGGTAATCCAAATGAAGAAACCATCGTCAAGTTAGATGGTTCAAATAGAAGTTATCAGATTATTTTTGGTTTTATCCATGAATTATTTTGGTATAGTGCGACTAATGTAAATTATAAAACATTTACAGATAAAGATAGTGACTGTTTTGTAGAAATCACAAATAGCAAGCTGATTCACGAATTAGAAAAAATTTCATCAGGGATGACTGTTGATGAAAATTTAAGGCATTTCAAAATTAAGGGGCTTAATGCAACTATAGATATTATAACTGCTGAAACATTTATTATTAGTGAGTTAACAAAGGATAAATATAGCGATATAACTTCGGATTCTAAAATAGCTTTAAATGAACCAATCGAACGTGGATATTATTATCTTGGTTGCAGGGTAGAAGTTGAAAATTCTTTGAGCTTTACTCTTGAAAGCAATAAGAATACTTATGAAATTGATTTTGCCAATGCCAATAGTATAAATGTGATAAGTGAAACCTATGATTTGTTACCTAGGATACCAACGAATTCAGCTCAAGTGTTAGATGGGCAAAAAGGGTATGTATTTACAATAAAGGAGAATGATTCTATCCTTGGATACAAGATACTTGGTTTGGAAAATTATAATGCCTATGTTTTTACAGAATCTTGTCCAGAAATTTATTCCATTCAATCGAATACAAACTAAATTTGACTATTTGCTTTAAGCAATGATAATTTTGAGTGTAATTTATTATTAAAGCGGGTGGTTAGGTTGAAATTTATTTATGTTTTGAAAGAGCTTGCCATCAATAGAAATAGGCGATATTTTTCTGAGGTTGTTTTATTTGATTAATGGATATTAGAGATTGAAGATGTTGTGTATTCAATAAATCTAGACCTCCCTATTAATAACCAATATATTGATAGATGCAATTATCATATTGAGATTATTTTTAAGAATAGAGAAATTATAAAAATTGGAGATGCGGGGAATAAATATGGCTGTTGAGTTTTTACCTGAAGAAAGACAGGCATTTTTGGAAATTAATTTTGTGGAAAGATATGAGAAGTTTGCGCTTGCTCGACAGTTTCCCGAAGAGAAAAAAACTTTGAGGCCGACCAAGGTTAAAGAGCTAATTGAAAGCATGGGCTATACGGTTACCTACAATGGGAGAGAGAAATTTTTCCGCTTCTCGATTGCCAAAGACGAAGCGACAGGATTAGAAGCGTTTCTGACGATTGATGTTCGTACAGGTCGTGTAGAGCTAATATGGTACGTCAACAAAAATGATAAGCCTTATGCAGGGACGGTTCTGCTTTCGGTTGCTAGAAGATTAATCTCGCTAGATTATCGAATCCCTTATCCACATGTTCGTTCTTATGAGGAGTTACGAGAGGTGTTGGAAGAGAATATCAGCCTCTATCTTGAGTTCTTTGAAGCACTGAAGAAATACCAGTAGACTACTTAGAAGTTATAGGGAATCATCTAGACTTTTCTAGGTGATTTCTTTTTGGTGTGGTAGAATAAATGTGTAGACCTTTGAGAACAGAATATCTATACCGAACTAGCTTGGCTGCTCTGCTATTTCCCTAAAAGCTGACAGCTACCTAGGTAGTCAAACAGACCCGCTCAGCCAAAACCTCTATGCCTATGTGCAGAACAACCCAGCCAACTACACCGACCCGAGTGGGCATATCTGGAAGGCTTTGACAAATGCATATAATACTGCTAAGAAAGCAGTGTCCAAGGCCTATAACGCCGCTAAGAAAGTAGTTGTCGATACCTATAATACTGTCAAAAAAGCAGTGGTAAACACCTATAACACCATTAAGAGCGCAGTCGGTCACGCAGTCAACTGGGTCGGACAAAAGGTCAATCAGGCAGTCAACTGGGCTGGCAATGCGGTAAGGCAGACTACTAATTGGATTGGTCAGCAATTCACCTCTCAGCGAGGCTACAATAATAGCACTCGAAACTATGTGACCTACCAGCAATCAGAAGCCCAGCGTCAAGCCATCGCTCAGCAACAGTATCAGCAGCGGGTGAATCAAGAATACATTACAGCGACAGGTATAAAAGGACAGCCCAAAACAAGAGAAGCCCAAAACCTCTTTAAAAACTGGGGAGCTGCTTTGAGAGAAATGTATACACACGTATGTAATCCTCAGACTGCCAAAGGTAAGGACTCAGGTTCTCGAAACAAGCCAAATATCAGCATTGCGGATTTCCGCAAGATTGAAGAAGCCAATAAGTATGGATTGACAGTGGCTCAAAAAGAGCGCATTGATAAAA
The DNA here is from genome assembly GCF_019754175.1 of Streptococcus sp. 2018162. Lineage (NCBI taxonomy): Bacteria > Bacillati > Bacillota > Bacilli > Lactobacillales > Streptococcaceae > Streptococcus > Streptococcus sp. 2018162. The sequence goes on from NZ_JAIJZP010000002.1 coordinate 333,179, forward strand.
TGACACTGGATCAGTATCTTCAATCTCCGCAAATGACAGCGGAAGAAATACTATATGCTCGTCAGGTAAAATTTGCTTCCTATACAGAAGCAAGAAAAGACGTATTCCCAACGTTTGTTGCAGAGTTAAGTGGATGGAATAACATTCAGCGTCTGAAAGATGGGGTTGATCCGACAACAGGTGAACAAGCGAATCGCTGGTTTGCAGCAGGAGAACTCTCTCTTGATTTAGCAAGTAATCTACTACCATTTTTGAAAGCTGGAAAAATTACCCAATTAGGTAAGATTCTAGATGCAACTGATGATGTAGTTGATACGTTTGATCATGTTAGTGATGTTGCAAAAACTACAGATAAGTTGGATGATGTTAATGCCGCGAGTAAAATTTTTGAATTATCGAATGTTAATAGTTTTAACGGAGCTAATATAAAAGATGTTGAAAAGTATTTAGATGAAGCATTAGAGGGGTATACAAAATCTCCACTGAAGCGTGGAGAAGGAGTGAGGTACTACGATGGTAGAGGGAATTCTTGGCAATTAAATTATGGTTACGCAAATGCTACTGATGAGATTCACAGCGGTGCATACTTAAAAACAACAGTGGGAGAAGGAATAGTTAGGATACCACTGACCGGAGGTAAATAGACAATGAAGACAGAAGATTTAAAAGAGTTGTTGCTATCTATTGCTGAAGAAGATGCTATCATATCTCGCTTATACGGTCTCTTTAGTTTGAGAAAAGGATACTCTGTTCAATTATTAGAAGAAATTATTCAGCATGGAATAAAGATTGGATGGTTTGAGATGGTAACTGTGCAAACTGGAGAAATTACCCATAAGGATATAGAATGGAAAATTGATAATGTTTTCCAAGAGATTATATTCTCTGATAGGAACTTTTCTGTGATGACCTTGTTCAATGAATCAGACGAGATACCGAATGAATTTAAACAATTTAGTTCCTAAGTATATAGTCTAATAAAGACGTATTCCCAACGTTTGTTGCAGAGCTAAGCGGATGGAATAACATTCAGCGTCTGAAAGATGGGGTTGATCCGACAACAGGTGAACAAGCGAATCGCTGGTTTGTAGCAGGGGAGCTCTCTCTTGATTTAGCAAGTAATCTACTACCATTTTTGAAAGCTGGAAAAATTACCCAATTAGGTAAGATTCTAGATGCAACTGATGATGTAGTTGATACGTTTGATTATGTTAGTGATGTTGCAAAAACTACAGATAAGTTGGATGATGTTGAGGATGTTGGTGATGTTGCTAAAACCCTCACGGCAGACGATATCATTTTTAGTGATAAATTTTCGAAGAGTAATTATTCTAGTCAAGTTTTAGACAGAGGCTGGAATAATCAAAAAATCGCAGACACTATTAATAATCCCGTTAAAACGACCTCTGGATATAACAAATATACTAATAGTAGTGTAACTAACTATTATATTGATGAAATACATTATGTTGCAGTCGACGATAGCACAAAGAAGGTTATTCAAATTTCGGACTTAAATAATCCTAACTGGAAAGGACCTAGATAATGATTGAAAAACCAAAAGGTAGAATCAATGAGATTGTATATTTCCATACAACTGATAGTGAATCCCAAAATAGAATCTATCCGAATCTTATACAATTATTTATATTGTTAGATGAGATTTTAAAAGCGGATGAGACGACTTCTTCGCTTCATGTTACACCATTTTATGTAAATGAAATGTTAAATTTTCAGGAGGAATTTGATATTGCACATCTTTATATAGAGACCAAAGAAAATGTAACATTAATTGAAAAAGAAGAGTTTGCAAAAAAAAACATGTTTTGGCTGACACCCGAATCTGATTATAAAATACTAGATAAATACATTAATTTAGATGATATGAAACAGATGTATTTTTTGGTAGAAAAAGCAGATATTTTGGATTTTAAAAAAAGTATTCATGCTTATATGTCCTTTTTAATGCAAAGAGGTATACCACAAATGATGGCGTGGCTATACGATATGTACGACTTTGATAAGGAATCAATACCCTATGGCTATTTTTGTTTTGAAGTATTATCACATTAGTAGATGGAGTATTCAGTTATAGGAGAGGACTGTGGCTATACGAAATCATCTAGAATTTTCTAGGTGATTTCTTTTTGATGTGGTAGAATAAATGTGTAGACCTTTGAGAACGGAATATCAGATGGAAACTGTCTAGATAGCTCTGCTATTTTCTAAAAAAATAAAAGACCTAATCTCTAAGCGAGCTTCCACAGAATGTACAGGATGCCTATAAGGGCTATGATGGGGTTAGCTGGCAAGGGAATTATAAAGGGCAAACCCCAAAAACGACAGCAGGGAAGAAGTTTGATAATCTTCAGTCATATCTACCTAAAGTTGATTCTTCTGGTAATAAGATATCTTATAAGGAATATGATGTAAATAATTATATCGCAGATGTAGGTAAACGTGACAACCAGAGGCTTGTTAGAGGTAGCGATGGCAGTGTATATTATAAGTGGAATCATTATGATAGTTTTGTAAAGGTGAAGTAATATGGATACTTTAAAAATAATTAGTAAAAATGAGCAAGATGAACTCATTTCCACTATTCCAAAAGAGGCAAAAATAGTCTATTTAGATGGAAAAGTATTACAAGAAAAAGAAAATTCAATCAATTGTATTTGTGAAGCTTTCTTAATTGATAGAAATATCAGTAATTGGGACGCTCTTAATGATGTTTTAGGCGATTCTGATTGCATAACTAATGATGTGATTTATGTATTTTTGAACAATTATCAATTGATGTTCTCTGATAGTCCAGAATTTAGAAATATTGTATTGTCTATTCTTTCAAATAACGTCGAATGGTGGTCAGGAGATGTTGAAAAATATGTTGTTGATGGTAAGAAGAAATTATTTAATGTCTATTTAGTTGATTGACTTACTTTCTTTCTTGGAGTTTGTGACTATGATTATATGTCCTTTTTAATGCAAATAGGTATACCACAAATAATGGAGTGGTTATACGAAATCATCTAGACTTTTCTAGGTGATTTCTTTTTGGTGTGGTAGAATAAATGTCTAGAGCTTTGAAAACAATATATCATTTAAAACTGTCTAGATAGCTCTGCTATTTTCGCAAAAGCTAAAAACTCTTAAACACGTATGTAATCCTCAGACTACGAAAGGTAAGGATTCAGGTGCCCGAAACAAGCCAAATATCAGCGTTGCGGATTTCCGCAAGATTGAAGAAGCCAATAAGTATGGATTGACAGTGGCTGAAAAGATGAAGATAGGATATTACGCCAGTAGAGTAAGGAGGATTCGAAGTGAGTGAAATAATAGAAATTTTAGAACTTTCAGATCTTGACGAGTATTTTATAAAGGTGAGAGTTAATGGATTAATATTAGATGCAATGATTAGTAGTGCACCCTATGTAATTGAGGTCGGAAAAAAATATAGAGGGAACTTTAGTTACACTAATTTTAATAATTATGAAACTGAACAATCAGAATCAAGCTGTAAACAACTTTTACATATGAAAAATTACAGTTACAAAGCTAACGGACTACTAGTTAGTGATGGTCATGCTGATGTGGGCATACATATAACAAGTGAATTTTTAGAAGATACTCCCGACCTTATTGGTCAATATGTAGCGTTTGTAATTGATAGATTGGAATTAAGTTTTGATTAGGAAGAGCTTCGTAATTTCATTTATCATATGTTCAGTTTCTCAAAGACAAAAGATTACGGTAAATTAAATAAACAGTTGAGGAGAAAATGTCTAATTAGTTTAATTGGTATACTGTTTTTAGATATACTATTCAGTCTCACGAAGAAATAGGAAGGCAGTGGAGGAGAATAGAAGTTTCGATTTTGAGTTCTTTGAAGCATTGAAGAAATACCAGTAGGATACTTGAAAGTTATAGGGAATCATCTAGACTTTTCTAGGTGATTTTTTTTTGGTGTGGTAGAATAAATGTGTAGGTCTTCGAGAACAGACTGTTTCTGCATCAACTAGCTGAGAAGCTCTGCTATTTTCTAAAAAGCTAAAAACTCTTAAACACGTATGTAATCCTCAGACAGTCAAAGGTAAGGACTCAGGGCAAACAAAAACTAAAATAGATGATAAAAATGGTCAAATTGTTGAATATAGACCTTTTAATTTAGGAGATGGTAGAATCAATATTGGAACATATATTCCTAAAAATAAGTGAGGTTACGGAAATGAGAGAAGCAAACGACTTGGAAAAAAATGGTTTGCATTGATGGTGAAAGCAGATTTTGAACGGAAAGAAATTATATCAGAGCAATTATCGACTGTATTTATTAGCTCTGAGGAAATAACCAAAAGTTTTGCTTCTATTAAATTAGGAACTTTGACAAATAAATGTTACCCTTTTCAAGAACGAGTGCCGGTGACAATGCTAGTATATGTTCAGGATAATAGAGGGTTGCGACCAATAGAATTTTTACTACATGTGGTTAATGGATTTGTGAATGAACTTGAAATTTTTGATGCTGCTGGCTTTGATATTGAAGATTATTCCAGTATCCCACTTGACAATATTAAGTATCTAACCTAGTAAATCTACGAAGTTTACTTAGCTAACGGTAAGCGATTGGATAGCTACGATCTAGAAGCAGGTGAAATTATCTCTCGTAAGGCAACTGATTTGGATAAAATTCAAGAAAGCACCTTTAGGAGCTATCTGAGAGAGTTTGAACAAAAATACTCAGTGGGTACTGAAATACGCTCTCAAAAATATAAGAATGAACTTTATGGAAAAGTATTGGAAGGTTCTTATATCTTGGAGGTCCCCGCCTCCAATGCGAAGCTACCTAATATCGATTACTACAAACAAATTGCATCAGAATATGATGTCACGCTTAGATTTACGGAGGAATAAATATGGCTGTTGAGTTTTTACCTGAAGAAAGACAGGCATTTTTGGATATTAATTTTGTGGAAAGATATGAGAAGTTTGCGCTTGCTCGACAATTTCCCGAAGAGAAAAAAACTTTGAGGATAACTACAAACCGACCAAGGTTAAAGAGCTAATTGAAAGCATGGGTTACTCGGTTACCTACAATGGGAGAGAGAAATTTTTCCGCTTTTCAATTGTCAAGGACGAAGCGACAGGATTAGAAGCATTTTTGACAATTGATGTTCGTACAGGTCGTGTAGAGCTAATATGGTACGTCAACAAAAATGATAAGCCTTATGCAGGGACGGTTCTGCTTTCGGTTGCTAGAAGATTAATCTCGCTAGATTATCGAATCCCTTATCCACATGTTCGTTCTTATGAGGAGTTACGAGAGGTGTTGGAAGAGAATATCAGCCTCTATCTTGAGTTCTTTGAAGCACTGAAGAAATACCAGTAGACTACTTAGAAGTTATAGGGAATCATCTAGA